>NZ_VUAZ01000004.1 GCF_009296165.1 Pseudomonas kitaguniensis
AAAGCGACCTGAGTGGTTGAAGCAGATCAAAGGCGGGTTTTGCATACATCGGCAGATCTGCTTTTTTTGCTTTTTGTGGGAGGGGGCTTGCTCCCGATAGCAGTTTTACAGTTGATACATGAGTTGACTGACCCACCGCCATCGGGAGCAGCTCCCCACAGTTTGACCGAGTTCGGCTTGGGATTGGGTCGGCTTTCGGGGCGCCTGCTTGTGATCTTGATTTTGATCTGAGAAGAGCGCCCCGCACACTCAACCCTGCGCGAGTTGGATCTGCTCCTTGGCCAACTTCACCACATTTTCCGCCGTAAACCCGAACTTCTCCTGCAGCTTGGCCAGCGGCGCCGAGGCGCCAAAGCTGTTCATCACCACCTTGGCGCCGGTCTGCCCGACATACCGGTCCCAGCCCAGTGGCCCGGCCTGTTCCACCACCACCCGGGCTTTCACCGCCGGCGGCAAAACGCTGTCACGGTACGCCTGGTCCTGGTCTTCAAACAGCTCCCAGCTCGGCATCGATACCACCTGCGCGGCGATCCCTTCGGCCTTCAACTGCTCATAAGCCGCCACCGCCAGGCTGACCTCGCTGCCGGTCGCCAA
The DNA here is from genome assembly GCF_009296165.1 of Pseudomonas kitaguniensis. GTDB lineage: Bacteria > Pseudomonadota > Gammaproteobacteria > Pseudomonadales > Pseudomonadaceae > Aquipseudomonas > Aquipseudomonas kitaguniensis. The sequence goes on from NZ_VUAZ01000004.1 coordinate 595, forward strand.
CAGCAGCACCTTGGGCTCATCAGCACTCGCCAAAACGTAAGCCCCTTTGGCTGCACCCGAGGCGCTCGCGTACTTCGTACGGTCCAGCGTTGGCAATGCCTGACGCGACAACACCACGCAACTTGGCCGATCAGTCTGCGCCAGCGCAACCTTCCACAGCTCCAGGGTTTCATTCGCATCGCCAGGCCGCAACGTCAGCAACCCCGGCGTCGCGCGCAGTTGCGTCAGGTGCTCGATCGGCTGATGCGTCGGCCCGTCTTCACCCACGCCGATGGAGTCATGGGTAAACACAAATACCACCGGCAATTCCATGATTGCCGCCAGGCGGATCGGCGGTTTCATGTAGTCGCTGAACACCAGGAAGGTCGAGGTGTAGGGCCGCAGGTACGACAGCGCCATACCATTGGCAATCGCGCCCATGGCGTGCTCGCGGATACCAAAATGCAGGTTGCGCCCGCTGTAGTCATCCGCACTGAAACGCCCGGCGCCGTCGAAGGTGAGGTTGGTCTTGGTCGACGGTGACAAATCCGCCGAGCCGCCCAGCAGCCAGGGGATTTGCTGCGCGAAGGCATTCAGCACCTCGCCACCGGCGGCACGGCTGGCGACGCCCTTGGCGTCGGTGTCAAAGGTCGGCAACGCGGCTTGCCATTGCTCCGGCATTTCACCGGCGCGCATGCGGCGCAGTTCATCGGCCAATGGCGGTTCGTGTTGTTCAAGTTGCGCCAGGTGCCGGGTCCATTCTTCATACAGCGGCTGGCTGCGCTCAAGCAGCGCGTCACGCAGCACGGTGCGCGTCTCATCGGGCACCAGGAAGCTTGAATCCTGCGGCCAGCCGTAAGCGGCTTTGGTCAGGCGAATTTCTTCCTCGCCCAGCGGTTCGCCGTGGGCAGCAGCGGTGTTGTGCTTGTGGGGCGAGCCGCAGCCGATCACGCTGTCGACCACAATCAGGGTCGGCGCACCGGTGTTGGCTTTGAACGTCTCCAGGGCGTTGCTCAGGGCTTGCAAGTCGTTGGCATCGGTCACGTGCACGGTATGCCAGCCGTAGGCCTGGAAACGCTTGATCAAGTCTTCGCTGAAGGCAAGCTCGGTATGGCCCTCAATGCTGATGGTGTTGTTGTCGTAGATCCAGCACAGGTTGGCCAGCTTCAAATGCCCGGCCATTGAGGCCGCTTCGCTGCTGATGCCTTCCATCATGTCGCCGTCACCGCACAGGGTGTAGACGTTGTAATCGAACAGCGCCTTGCCCTCGCGGTTGAAACGCTGGCCCAGCCAACGCTCGGCCATGGCCATGCCCACACTGTTGGCGCAGCCCTGGCCAAGCGGGCCGGTGGTGGTTTCAACGCCGGTGGTCATGCGGTACTCGGGGTGGCCGGGGGTTTTCGAACCCATCTGCCGGAACTGCTTGATGTCGTCCAGGCTGATCGCCGGTTGGCCGGAGCGCTTGCCGTGAGCATCAATCTCAACCACGCCCGCCAGGTGCAGCAGCGAATACAACAGCATCGATGCATGCCCCACCGACAACACAAAACGGTCGCGGTTAGGCCAATCGGGATGCTCGGGGTGGTAACGCAGGAACCGGCTCCACAGCGTGTAACCCACCGGCGCCAGGCCCATGGGCGTGCCGGGGTGGCCGGAATTGGCCTTCTGCACGGCGTCCATGGCCAGCGTGCGAAGTGTGTTGATGCAGTGCGTGTCGACAGCAGTGGCAGCGTGATTCATGAAACCGTTCTCCCTCGGGTGGCGATTTACAGTGGAGGGCAGTGGCCGGCAAAGGTTTGATCCCATCGCCATGGCAGCGACGAACGGGGCAGCGCCGAGCGCAAAAATGACAAGCCGCCCAAGAATGGTCTAGCGTCAAGAGCGTAGGCCATTGATCAACTTGCGGAGGTACTCCATGCCAGTGAAACACGACCTGTATCAGGATTTGGGTTTGACCAAGGAAGTCGTTCACGAACGCAGGAGGCGCGATGACCGTTTGAATTCGCTGCTTGAGCAATACGAAGCCGCCGATAAGGAGGTGCTGGCTGTCGAGTCGTCAGGCGGGGCCGATGAAGCGTTGGAGAAGCTCAAGAAAAAGCGCTTGCTGGTTAAAGACAAAATTGTGCTGCAACTGGGCTAGGCGCGAGCGCGCGCACGCCTGCAGCAAGGCGGTAATATTTATTCAGAATTGTCTGAAGGACAAGGCGCTTTTGCCTGATTATGATGCGAACCGTCCGCTCGGCTCTGGGGGCTGTAGGGCGCAAGGATTGCGCTGTTGAGCCGGGCGGGCACTCTTCTTTCAGGCCAGCAGCGCCTGGGTGTTTCAGCCCAGCAGCGCTTGGATGCATTCATCCATTGAGCGCTGTTGCGTCTCGCCATACAGCTGCAACTCGTCAAGCGTCTTGCGGCCCAGCGCCTGCTCGAATTCGGCCTGGTTCGAATTCGCCGCATAGTGGCTTTGCGCGGCATCGCCCAAATTCGACTGAAAAATACCCGCCGCACTTACCGGCAGAAAATCCTCATACACCAGCGGCTCCACGTCGACGTGGCCGGCCGCAATCAGCGCGTCCAGCGTTTGCGGTTGATTGGCTTGGCCGCGTGCCGCCAGACCTTGCTCGGTGGCGAAGTAGCGAAAATACGCCAGGCCCTGTTCGCGCATCTGCGTGTGGGTGTCGGGGAAGGCCTCGAAATGCGCTTCCAGCAAGTGCACATAATGTGCGGCATTCGCCTCATTCGGGAACGCGCCCAGCTCATCGCGCGCGGCGTTCAACAGTTGGTCATACAGCGCGCGGCCCTTGGGCGTGAGCGCCACACCGCGCTGTTCGATTTCGCCAAAGCGTGCGCTGTGGCTGCCTTGGGCGTCGGTGAAGGCGATCGGCTCGTCGAGGGCCTTGAAGCTGGTTTGGCGCAACAGGATCGGGCAGCGACGGCGCGGCGGTCCTTCGATCACCGCTTTGGGCGTGATGCCTTTGCCGGGCATGGCCGCCTGGACGTGGTCGATGTCCAGCGTGCGCGGAGTCAGGTGGTTGATGTGCGGGCCTTTGAACGCCACCACGTCGGCGACCAAACGATGCTGGTTGCTCAGTTGCTGGTACTGCGCGCTCGTGACGGTGGCGGTGGGGTGCCAGCGGAAGGTTTCCAGGGCCTGACGAACAAATTCATCGGCCTGCGTCGTGTTCAGGCCGCCGTGCCGCTCGGCCTGTTCAATCAGCGCCAAGGCGCCGGGGGTAAAGATTTTGCGTTTGGCCAAAACGCTTTCGGCGAAGGCGCGCAGTTGGGGATTTTCGATCAGTTCCAGGCGCAGCAATGAGGTAAACACGCGGAACGGGCTGGCCTGCAGCGCGCGTTCATGCACGGCGCGAAACGCCGTGGAGTGCACCGGAACCCCGGCCGGCGTGAGGTCGTAATAACCCACCGGTTGCATGCCCATCACCGCAAACAAGCGGCTGATGGTGGCCAGTTCCTCAGCGCTGCCCAAGCGGATCGCGCCGTGGCGTTCCATGCCCAGCCGCTCGATCTCTGCGGTGCGTTGTAACTGCCGGGCCAGGGCCGAATCATTCTCCAGCGCGTGGGCGTTGGTCGCCGTGACCAGCTCCATCAACGCGCCATACAGCGGTACTTCATCGCGGTACATATCGGACATGGCCTTGGAAAAGGCCTTGCGAATCGCGTCCGGGCTGACATGGGCGGCATTTGGCATAGAAAAATTCCTGAACGCTGTGGCGCTGAGTGGGCCGTTCTGAGGATTTTGTTGAGCTTGCGGCGGTGTTGCAAACGAAGATTCCTCAGGACTTCATTCTGCAAATGACTGAAACGATTGGCAGCGCAGACGCGTGAGCGTGTTTTTTGTGCGCACGCCGCAGACTTCATGTGCATCCGGGCGCGCATGGGTTCTACACTGCCCCAACTGTGCCAGTGATGGAGGACCCGATGACGGCCACGCCCGCAACCCATATCCTTGAAACGATTGAAGGCCAGCGCCTGGCAACCCAACAGGCCGAACGCTGGCGCGAGTGGGGGCCGTATTTAAGTGAGCGCCAATGGGGCACGGTGCGCGAGGACTACAGCGCAGACGGCGACGCCTGGGCGTATTTCCCGCATGAACATGCACGCAGCCGCGCCTACCGCTGGGGCGAGGACGGCTTGGCCGGGTTCAGCGACAAGGCGCAACGCTGGTGCCTCGGCCTGGCGCTGTGGAACGAGCGCGACAGCATTATCAAGGAACGCCTGTTCGGCCTGAATAACGCCGAGGGCAACCACGGTGAAGACGTCAAGGAGCTGTACTTTTTCGTCGACGGCGTGCCCAGCCATGCCTATATGCGCATGCTCTACAAGTACCCGCACGCGGCCTTTCCGTATGCCGACCTGACCGCCGAAAACGCCCGCCGAGGGCTTGCAGATGCCGAGTACGAGGTGCTCGACACGGGCGTGTTCGAGGACAATCGCTACTGCGATGTCAGCGTCGAATACGCCAAGCATCAGCCTGACGATATTTTTATGCGGGTTACCGTGCACAACCGCTCGGACCAACCGACGCGCCTGCAGGTGCTGCCCCAAGTGTGGGCGCGCAATGACTGGAGCTGGACGCTTGATGCCGCCAAGCCGCAGTTGCGGCTGGACGCTGAGCACGTGCTGGCGTGTCACCCTGAACTGCCTGACCGCTACCTCAGCGCGTGGGGCCAGAACGGCGTGGAGTGGCTGTTCTGCGAGAACGAGAGCAATTACCCCAAGCTGGACGGGCAGCCAGCGCCGGGGCCGTTCAAGGATGGCATCAACGACTACGTGGTGGGCGGCGTTCAATCGGCGATTCGTCGCGACGCCGGTACCAAGGTCGCCGCGCGCTTTATTGTTGAGCTGGCGGGCCTGGAAAGTAAAAGCCTGTACCTGCGTTTTGCGCCCGCCGACGCGCCGCAGGTCAACGCGCGCAAGCTGTTTGAACAACGCCGTGAGGAGGCCGACGACTTTTATGCGGCCCTGCAACACGGGATTGCCGATGAAGACGCGCGCAACGTGCAGCGCCAGGCATTGGCCGGTTTGCTGTGGTCCAAACAGCTCTACTATTTTGACGTGAACCAATGGCTCGACGGCGACCCGGCCCAGCCCGCGCCACCGCCTGAGCGCCTGCATATACGCAACACGCATTGGCGGCACCTGTCCAACTTCGACATCCTGTCCATGCCCGACACATGGGAATATCCGTGGTATGCCTCGTGGGACCAAGGCTTTCAGGCGGTGGCCATCGCACTGATCGACCCTGAGTATGCCAAGCAACAGTTGCTGCTGTTGGTGAAGGACCGCTTTATGCATCCCAACGGCCAACTGCCGGCGTATGAATGGCGGTTCGACGACGCCAACCCGCCGGTGCATGCCTGGGCCAGTTGGCGCGTGTATCAGCAAGACAAGGCGTTGACCGGTGTAGGCGATATGGATTTCCTGGAGCGGATTTTCCACAAGCTGCTGCTGAATTTTTCCTGGTGGGTCAACCGCAAGGATGCCGAAGGGCGCAACCTGTTCCAGGGCGGTTTTCTGGGGCTCGACAACATCGCCTTGTTCGACCGCTCGGCCACGTTGCCGCCGGGTTATCAACTGGATCAGGCCGACGGCACCGCGTGGGTCGCCGCCTATGCGCTGGACCTGATGCGCATGGGCCTGGAACTGGCCAAACGGAACGCCGTGTACGTGGATATATCGGTGAAGTTTTTCGAGCACTTTTTGTACATCGCCGGGGCCATCAACCGGGTCGACGACAGCGCCGAAGGGCTGTGGGATGAGCAGGATCTGTTCTTCTATGACGTGCTGCATCGTCCCGACGGCCAGAACGAGCCGGTGCGCCTGCGTTCCATCGTCGGCTTGATGCCGTTGTTTGCGGTGCTGGTGCTGGAGCAGCGCGAACATGAAGGTTTGGACGGTTTGCGCGAGCGGCTGTTGGGTTTCATGCAGCACCGGCCGGACCTGGCCAAGTTGGTCTCGCGCTGGAACGAGCCGGGGCAGGGTAACCGCCTGTTGCTGGCGCTGTTGCGCGGCGAACGCACCAAAGACCTGCTGCGGCGCATGCTCGATGACAACGAGTTCTTGTCGACGTTTGGCGTGCGCTCTCTGTCCAAAGCCTATGCCGAGCAGCCGTTGGCGCTGAAGATGAATGGCGACACATTATGTGCGCGCTATCAGCCGGGTGAATCCGACTCACGCTTGTACGGCGGTAATTCCAACTGGCGTGGGCCGTCATGGATGCCGGTGAACTACATGCTGATTGAGTCGTTGCGCGAGTTTCACCGTTACTACGCGGATAACTTCTCGGTGGAATACCCCACCGGCAGCGGCTATCTGGCGTCGCTTGAGGAAGTTGCCGACAGCCTCAGCCAACGCCTGACGCGGTTGTTTTTGCGTGATGAAGATGGCCTGCGGCCGTCGATGGCGGGGTATGCGCAATTGCAGGCGGACCCGGCCAGCCGCGATCTGGTGCTGTTCCATGAGTACTTTCATGGCGAGACCGGGCGTGGGCTGGGGGCTTCGCATCAAACCGGCTGGAGCGCGTTGGTAGCGCTGTTATTGCAGCCTCGATAGGAGGGTTATTTTCGCGGCACCCTGATGCCACTGATGTAAGTGAACGTCAGGGGAGGGTTCGGCTTGGCACCGCCGGCTACGGTTGTAGCAAGGCTGCCACCAGCCAACGTGATGCCGCCGAAGAATTTAGCCGTAATCGGTTTGGTCGCCGGGGAAACCTCGACGATCTCATCAATTTTAATACTGTCGCCCGACGCTGTGATAATGCTCGCTTGGTCCTCACTCAGCGCGACGATCTTGGCCGTCATCGTACCGTTGTTTTTTGTCGTTATAGTGACCTGCTCGTCCGGACTGATCGATACCGTTACATTCCCGGGCGCAGTAGATTGGCTTTCCATTTTGAATACCCTCTTGAGTGTTAGAGGGTTTTACTGTGTGGCTATCACTGGTTGGCGACTACTGTCAGAAATACCAGTAATGAAGACTCTTTAGCGATAAACTACTGGGTTGTTATTGTTTATGGTTCCTTGATGGCGATACGGTCCCTAGTGGGCTTCACCGCAGACCGGGTGGTAGCCCCAAACCCATAAACGAAAAATCCCGCCAGTTGGCGGGATTTTTGTTTGGACCGCGGCGTTATCAGGCCGGGAACAGCTCGCTCAGCTTCATTGCCAGCATCATGTCGCCTTCGGTGCGCAGCTTGCCGCCCATGAAAGCCTGCATGCCATCGGTTTCGCCGCTGACGATGCCTTTCAGGGTGTCGCCGTCCATCACCAGGGTCACTTGGGCGTCCGGGTTTTCACCTTCGAGCAGCTCGCAGGTGTTGTCCTTGACCACCAGCGAGAAGTTCTGGGTCTCGTCAATACGGAAACCGAATACCAGGTCCAGGCCTTCAGCAGCGCTTGGGTTGAATTTGGCTTTCATTGCTTCTACAGCTTTAGCTACGTCAGTCATGGTTTCGATCCTTTAGGGTTGAGTCCAGTGACCTTGGGGTCACGGTTGGCCGCACTTCATCGGAAAGTGATGAGCTGCGGCGCCTTCATCAGTTGCAAGTGGGTATGACTGTTGAAGGAAGCCAGCGCCACCTCGCGACCACGGAATTTCAGCTGGTTGAGCGAGGTGTTAACAATTTGCCAATTCAGTTCGAAGGCCTGGGCGGCAGGCATTCGGGTTATCAGATGGAGCAGGGCGGTGATGCTGCCGCCGGAGGTAAACACGGCGATTTTGTGCGAGCTGTCGGCCGCTTCAAGAATACGTTGCAGGCCACCTTGTACCCGTTCGACGAACCCCAGCCAGCTTTCCAGCCCCGGCGGGTCATACGTGCCGGCCAGCCAGCGCTCGATGATCAGGGCGAAGATGCGCTGGAATTCGCTGCGGTGTTGCGCGGCGTTGCGCAGAACCTCTATGGCGTGGGGTTCGGCGCCCAGCAGGTCGGGGAGCAGGGCGCGGATGATCGCTTCGGCGTCGAATTCATTGAACGCAGCGTCTATTTCCAGCGCCGGAACCGGCAAGCCCAGGGCAGCGTACTGATCGAAAGCGGCGGTAGCGGTGTGCTGCTGGCGGCGCAGGTCGCCGGTGATACAGCGGTCGAACCTTATGCCTAGCGCTGCGAGATGACGACCGAGCACGTGTGCCTGCTCCACGCCGATGGGCGACAGCACGTCGTAGTCGTCTGCACCGAAGGAGGCCTGGCCATGTCGAATCAGGTAAATGCTGCCCACGTCCGTTTTCCCGGTACGTTGAAAGTCTGGCGAGGTTATGAGGATGCCTGCAAGCTGTCAATGGAAAAACATACGCTCGTTTTAAAATCTCATTGGAGCCCGCTTGGTGGCGGTTTGATCACTGGCCCGAACGCAGTGGCGCCGGTATGCTGGGGCAATCTGCGCCTGGCGCACCGCCATCTGTAAACCGCACCTGTAAGGAGTCACATGGATTTTCTGGCTGAATACGCAAGCTTTTTGGCTAAGACCGTCACCCTGGTGGTCGCCATCCTCGTGGTGTTGATCAGTTTCGCGGCGCTGCGCAGCAAAGGCCGTCGCAAACCCGCCGGCCAACTGCAGGTCAGCAAGCTCAATGACTTCTATAAGGGCCTGCGTGAGCGCTTGGAGTCGAGTTTGCTCGACAAGGACCAGCTCAAGGCCCTGCGTAAGTCCGAAAGCAAAAGCGAAAAGAAGCACAGCAAGAAGAAACCCGAGGCCAAGCCACGGGTGTTTGTGCTGGATTTCGACGGCGACATCAAAGCCTCGGCCACCGAGAGCCTGCGCCATGAGATTACCGCGCTGCTGAGCCTGGCCACGGCGAAAGACGAAGTGGTGCTGCGCCTGGAAAGCGGCGGCGGCATGGTGCACAGCTATGGTTTGGCGTCTTCGCAATTGGCGCGTATCCGCCAGGCCGGCGTGCCGTTGACCGTGTGCATCGACAAGGTCGCGGCCAGCGGCGGCTACATGATGGCGTGCATCGGCGAGAAAATCATCAGCGCGCCGTTTGCCATCCTCGGCTCGATTGGCGTGGTGGCGCAGTTGCCCAACGTTAACCGCTTGCTGAAAAAGCACGATATTGACTTTGAAGTGCTGACTGCCGGTGAGTACAAACGCACGCTCACGGTGTTTGGCGAAAACACCGAGAAAGGCCGCGAAAAATTCCAGGAAGACCTGGACATTACGCATCAGTTGTTCAAGAACTTCGTCTCTCGTTATCGCCCGCAGTTGGCGATTGATGACGTGGCGACCGGTGAGGTGTGGCTGGGTGTTGCAGCCCTCGACAAGCAACTGGTCGACGAGCTGCAAACCAGCGACGAATACCTGGCCACCAAGGCCAAGACCGCCGAGGTGTTCCACCTGCACTATGCCGAGCGCAAGAGCCTGCAGGAGCGCGTAGGCCTGGCCGCCAGCGGCTCGGTGGACCGCGTGTTGCTGACTTGGTGGAGCCGTTTGACCCAACAGCGCTTCTGGTAACCGAAGCACATCACCCAGCAGGCTTATTCTGGCAAGCGGGATGTTGGGGCGAGCCCCCTCGCCACACCAGCCCGTTGCAACATCACCTCAAACGCTGCTCAACCGAACCGGCCAAACACGTCAGGATCAGGCAGCACGACACCGCCCCAGCGTCCAGCACGCCCAATGAGCGCTCGCCCAAACGGCTGGCCCGGCCGATTTTAGCCACCAGGTCTCTGGTCGAATCACGCCCTTGCGACGCGGCGCGCTTCATCGCTTCCAGCGCCTGATTGAATGACGCCCCACGCGCATGCTCACGCTCAAAGGCCTCAACCGCCGGGATCAACGTGTCCATCAAACACTTGTCGCCCACACCGGCCTCGGTGATGTCTTGCAGCGACGTCAGGCCGCCGCGCAATAGACCGGCAAAGGTCGCGGCGTCGATGTCTTCGCGGTTGCGCACTTCATCGGCCATGCCAATGAACAGGCTGCCGTACAGCGGGCCCATGGAGCCGCCGATGCCTTCCATCAGGCTCAAGGTCAGTTCATCCAGGGCTTCGGCGAGGCTCAATTGGCGGCCCTCGATGTTGCGCCCGCAGTCGGCGAAGCCTTTGGCCATGTTGATGCCGTGGTCGCCGTCGCCAATCGCGCCGTCGACTTCGCTGAGGTATTCACGGTTGGCCACGATCACGCGGACCAAGTCGGCAACGATGGCGCTGCCGTCGTCGCTGGAAAAATGCTCGCTCATGGTTCATTCCGCCTGGGTCATGCCGATGGAGCGGCAGGGGTGGTCGATCAGGGTTTTCAGTTCGGCGTCGAGGCCGAGCAGGGTCAGGGTCACGCCCATCATCTCCAGGGAGGTGAAGTAGTTGCCCACGTAGCAACGGTGAATCTGCAAGCCCCTGGCCTTGAGCTGGCGTTCCACCTCGGCGTAAAAAATGTACAGCTCCATCACCGGTGTCGCGCCGAGGCCCGAGACCAATACCACCACGCTGTCGTCCTGGCTGAAATCGCGGTCGGCGAGGATCGGCGCGAGCATGCGCTCGGCCATCGCAGCGGCGGATTCGATGGGGATGACCTGAATGCCCGGCTCGCCGTGGTGTCCGATACCTAATTCCATCTGGCCATCGGCAATCTGGAAATTCGGCTTGCCCACGGCGGCAATGGTGCAGGGTGTCAGGCCGATGCCAATCGAGCGGCAGTGGTCCACCGCCTTCTGCGCGACGCGAATAACCCCGTCCAAATCATATTGGTGTGCGGCGGCGGCCCCGCCGACCTTCCACATGAAAATTTCCCCGGCCACGCCGCGCCGTTTGGCAATCTCGGCCTTGGGCGCGGAGGCCACGTCGTCGTTCGCCACCACGGTGCGGATGTGCAGGTCTTTGCTGGCGGCCATTTTCATCGCCAGCTTCACGTTCATATTGTCGCCGGCATAGTTGCCGTACAGGCAGGCCACGCCCGCGCCATGCTCGGCCGCGCGGAAGGCATCGAAGAAACTTTTGGCGGTGGGCGAGGAGAAAATCTCGCCGACCGCCACGGCGTCCACCAGGCCCGGGCCGACATAGCCGAGGAAGGCCGGTTCATGCCCTGAACCGCCGCCGGTGACGATGCCGACACGGCCTTGCGCAGACGGTTTGGCTTTGACGATTACCCGCGGGTTGCTTTCGTATTGGTGCAGTTCGGGGTGCGCGAGCAGAATCCCGCGCAGCATGTCTTCGACCACTTGGTCTGGATCGTTGATGACTCGATTCATAACGCGGTGTCCTGTTGTTGTTTTCAAAGGCACAAAAGATCAAGCGGCGGCGCTGTTCGGGTTCAGGGTTGCAAGACGACTTTGAGCGATTTGTCGCCGCGCTCCATCACCGCGAACGCTTCCTTGAAGTCCGCCAGTGCAAACGTGTGGGTCACCACGTCGCGCATGTCGATCTTGCGGTTGCCGATAAAGTCGATGGCGCGCGGGTACATGTACGGCCCCAAGTGCGAGCCGAGGATGTCCAGTTCCTTGCGGTCGCCAATGATCGACCAGTCCACCGTGGCCTCGTCATTAAACACGCTGAACTCAACAAAACGCCCCAGCTTGCGCAGCATTGCCAGGCCCTGGTTCACGGCTTTGTGGTGCCCGGTGGCTTCGATATAAATATCGCAACCGTAACCGCCGGTAATTTCACGGATCCTCGCCAGCACATCGACTTCGGCCGGGTTCCACACCTCGTCGGCGCCCATGCGCAGGGCGAGGGCGGCGCGCTCGGGTTTCATGTCCAGTACGATGAGTTTTTTCGGGTTGCGCAGGCGCACCGCGCCGATAATGCCCAAGCCCAGCGTGCCGGCGCCGGCCACCACTACCACGTCGTCGAAATCGACATTGGCGCGTTCCGCCGCGTGCAGTGAGCAGGCCAGCGGTTCGATCAAAATCGCCTCTTCCGGCGCAATCGAGTCCGGCACCTGATGCACGATGCCTTCCTTGGTGAAAATCATGTATTGCGCCATGGCGCCTTGCACATTGTTCTGGAAACCATAGAGGTCATGCTTCTGGCACATCCAGTACTGCCCGTGATTACAGAAGCGGCAGCCCCAGCACGGCACTATCTGTTCCGAGATCACCCGGTCGCCGACCTTGACTCCGCGCTTTTCTGCGCCGGGGCCGAGGGCAACCACGCGACACACAAATTCATGCCCTGGAATCATTGGCGGTTTGACGTAGCGCGGTTGCTCGGCATCGCCCCAAAACGACGGCGCGCCGCGATAGGTCTTGATGTCGCCCATGCAAATGCCGCACAGCTCGACTTTGGTCAGAATCTCATCGGGGCCAGGCGTGGGCACGTCGACGGTTTCCAGGCGGTAGTCTTCCGGGCCATGGCAGACCACGGCCTGCATGGTTTTCGGGATGACCGGCGCGCGTAGTTCGGGTGTGCTTTCGGTGACGTTGGACATGGCAAAACCTCACGACAAAAGATGAATTACTGAATGCTGTAGCCGCCGTCGATCAGCATGTTGGCGCCGGTGATCATTTGCGCGGCATCGCTGAGCAGGTACAACGCGAGCCCGGCGATTTCTTCCGGCTGCGCAAAACGCCCCGCCGGGATCTGCAATTTGGCCCGCTCACCGACTTCACCGGCCCAGGCTTTTTTACCCAGCGCGGTCTCGACGATGGTCGGAGAGATGGCGTTGACGTTGATCTGCGGCGCCCATTCCATCGCCAATACTTTGGTCATGCCGACGATTGCCGCCTTGCTGGCGCAGTACGCGACGTGGCGGTCCAGGCCAATCACGGCGGCCTGCGAGGCGAGGTTGACGATGCGCCCGTGGCCGCGGCGAGCATGTGTTTGGCGCAGGCCTGGGCCACGAAAAAGCTGGCCTTGAGGTTGATGTCCAGGGTGCTGTCCCAAGCGCTTTCGCTGACATCCATGGCCTTGTCGAGCAGGGCGATGCCGGCGCTGTTGATCAGGTAATCCAGGCGTTGGAAATGCTCGAACACGGTGTCGATGGTGCTGTGTATTTGGTCGACCCGGCTGAGGTCGACGGCAATGCCCAAATGCCCGGCGCCCAGGCTGGCCGCGACTTCGACCACTGCCGGGTCGCGGTCGAGCAAGGCCACGCGCGCGCCGCGCTCCACCAGCAGGCTGGCACACGCCAAGCCGATCCCGGCGGCGCCGCCGGTGATCACTGCGCAACGGCCACTGAGGTCGAAGGCTTGGTTCCAGAATCCAGACATGTAAGTGACTCCACTTTTTGATTGTTCCCACGCTCGCGGGAACGCCGCCTGGGACGCTCTGCGTCCCGATGTTGAGTAACGCGCAGCGTCACGGCATGCATTCCCACGCGGGGCATGGGAACGATCAGCCGTTACTTGCCGCCGCTGACTTGTTTGTACAGCGCGTCGGCGTTGGCGTTGGTCACCGGCACCCACGGCAATATGTAGTTCTTGGCCGTGCCATCGCCCCATTTCAGGTCTTTGGCATAGCGCTGCCAGATCACCGACTGCGGCGTGTAGTCCTTGCCCGCCAGCGCGCGCAAGGCCACGTCCAGCGCGCCTTGGGATTGCGCCTGCGCGTCCTGCAAAAAGGTGGTGATTTCATCTCTTTTTGCCGCCTGGATCGCGTCCGGCATGCCATCAATCGAGGTCACCGGCACCTCTTTGGAGGTCAACCCGTGCGATTTCAGCGCCTGCACGGCGCCGAGGGCCATGTCGTCGTTCTGCGCGATCACACCGTTGATGCCTTTTGGGTGGGCGTTCAGCCAGTCTTCGGTCAGCGTCATGGCCTGGGCGCGGTCCCAGTTGGCGGTCTTTTTCTCGATGATCTTGATGTCGGGGTGCTTGCCCAACACTTCCAGCTCGCCTTTTTCGCGGTCGATTTGCGCCGACTGGCCAATCGGGCCTTGAATGATCACCACGTTGCCTCGGCCCTTGAGCTTGTCGACCATGGCCTGAGCCTGCAAACGGCCGCCTTCGACGTCGTCATTGCCCACATACGGAACGGCCGCATCGGCGACTTTGGTGTTCGAGGCGATCACCACCACGTCGTTGCTCATGGCTTGCTTCACGGTGCCGACACCCGCTTTGGTGTCGATCGGCACGAACAGGATGGCGTCGTAGCGCTGGGTCACCATGTTTTCGATCTGGTTATTCTGGGTCAGCGCGTCGTAGTTGCCGTCGAACACGGTCAGTTGCACCGTGCCGTCCTTGACCGCCGGATGCTCCTTCAATTCGCGCACCCAGTTCTGCATGAACTGGCCCTTGAGGCCGTAGACGGCGGCGCCGATTTTGTAGGTCTTGCCATCGGCCGCCAGGGCGATACTGCTGGCGAGCAGGGAGAGGGCCGCGACAGCAGCCAAAGACATTCCAGCTTTCATGGTGAGAACTCCGCTTATTGTTGTGGGTCGTTCAGTTCATTTTTTTGAGCAAAAGCGACTAGCGTTTTTTCTTGCGCCACACGTCTATCAGTACTGCGAACACGATGATCAGGCCCTTGGCGACCTGTTGGTAATAAGACGAAACCCCGAGCAGGTTCAGTCCGTTATTGATCACGCCGATCAGCAGCGCGCCAAACAGCGTGCCGACAATGCTGCCGGTGCCGCCCGACAGGCTGGTGCCGCCGATGACCACTGCGGCGATTGCGTCCAGCTCATAGGAAACCCCGGCTTGCGGCAGGGCAGAGGTGGTGCGTGCCGACAACACCACGCCGGCCAGGCCTGCGAGCAAACCCGAGACCACGTACACCGAAAACATGACCTTGCGCACACCGATGCCCGAGGTGCGCGCGCTCTTTTCATTGCCGCCCACCGCGTACACATAACGGCCGTACGTGGTGTAGCGCAGCACCATCCAGAACAGCAGCGCGACCACGGCGAAGATCACGATGGGCACGCCAATCGGGCCGATCTTGCCGATACCGAGTGCCAGGTAAGCGTCGGGCAGGTCGGTAATCGGGCTGCCGTCGTTGAGGATGAAGGTCATGCCGCGCGCGATGCTGAGCATGCCGAGGGTGGCCACGAACGGTGGGATCGACAGGTTGGCGACCATAAAACCGTTGACCACACCGAGCATCGCGCCGGCAAACATCCCCGCACTCGCCGCCGCCAGCACGCCGTAGCCCTGGGTTGCGACCATGGCGCTGCACAGCCCGGCAAAGGCCAGGATCGAGCCCACCGACAAGTCGATGCCCTTGGTCAGGATCACGTAGGTCATGCCCACGGCGAGGATGCCGTTGATCGAGGTCTGGCGCAAAATGTCCATCCAGTTGCGCCAGGTCATGAAGTATTCGCTGGAAAACGCCATCACCACGCACAGCAAAATAAACACCAGCGGCAGGCCAAAGCGGTCGAGGGACACCCGCAGGCGGTTGCGCGGCGCGGCTGTAATCGGTGCAGTCAGGGTTTTGGCAGTCATGAGGCAAGACTCAACAAGGCTTCCTGGGAAAGGGCGGTGTCGCTGCTGATGGTCACCAGCCGGCCGCCTTTGAATACCGCGATGCGATCACTCAGGTGGAGCAATTCCGGGGCTTCGGACGACACCACAATGGCCGCGCCGCCGGCGCGCACAAACTGGTCCAGCAGGTGATAAATCTCCTGCTTGGCGCCCTCATCAATGCCACGGGTCGGCTCATCGCACAGCAGGCACACCGGCTCGGTCGACAGGCATTTGGCGAGCACGACTTTTTGCTGATTGCCGCCGCTCATCGAGGCCACCGGCAAAGCCAGTGAGGTCGCCTTGATCTGCAGGCGCTTGACCATCTCTTGTGCCAGTTCGGTTTCCTTGCGCGCATTGATCAGCGACCAGCTCGACAGGCGCTTGTAGGCCGACAACGCAATGTTCGACAGAATGCTGCCGGTGAGTATCAGGCCGCTGTCTTTGCGGTCTTCGGTGACCAGCGACATACCGGCGCTGATCGTCGCTTTGGGCATGCCGATGGGCATCGGTTTGCCTTGCAGGGTCACGCTGCCTGCGTCCGCGACCGTGAGGCCGTAAATGCAATTGAGGAACTCGCTGCGCCCTGAACCCATCAGGCCATAAATGCCGAGAATTTCACCCTGGCGCAGTTGCAGGCTGATGTCGTGGAACTCGCCATTGCGGCTCAGGTGGTCGACTTGCAGGCAGGTGGTGGCGGCACATTCGCGGCCGACCTTGTGGTCGATGCGCGTCAGTTCCTGACCGACAATGCCGCGCACCAAGTGGTTGCGGTCGATGTCGGCCATGCGCCCGCTTTCGACAAAGGCGCCATCGCGA
This sequence comes from Pseudomonas kitaguniensis, assembly GCF_009296165.1. Classification (GTDB taxonomy): domain Bacteria; phylum Pseudomonadota; class Gammaproteobacteria; order Pseudomonadales; family Pseudomonadaceae; genus Aquipseudomonas; species Aquipseudomonas kitaguniensis. The sequence continues at coordinate 16,735 of NZ_VUAZ01000004.1, forward strand.
AAGATGCTGTAGTCATCGGCGATCTGCGCCAGTTCGCTCAAGCGGTGCGACACATACACGATGCCGGCGCCGCGCGCAGTGAGGCGGCGGATGGCCTTGAACAGCGTTTCGGCCTCGCGTTCGCCGATGGCCGAGGTCGGTTCGTCCATGATCATCACCTGGCAGTCATGGCTGAACGCTTTGGCGATTTCCACCAGTTGAATTTGCGCCACGCTCAGGCGATGCATGGGGCTGCTGGCGTCGACCTCAAACTCCAGGCTGTCGAGCAGCTCGCGGGTGCGTTGGTTGAGCGCCTTGCTGTCGACGATGCAGCCGGCGCGGCGCGGCTCGCGGCCCAACCATATGTTTTCGGCGACGCTCATGTAGGGGATGGGTTCCAGCTCTTGGGTGATCATCGCGATCCCCGCCGCCAGCGCTTCACTCGGGCGGTTGAACTGCACGGGCGCGCCGTTGAGCAAAATGCTGCCGGCATCCCGCGCGGTGATGCCCATTAAAATGTTCAGGAAGGTCGACTTGCCTGCGCCATTGCCGCCACACAGCGCGTGAACGCTGCCGGCCCGCAGGGAGAGGCGCCCGTCACGCAGGGCAGGCACCCCGGCGTAAGCCTTGGCGACGTGTTCAGCCTGGAGCAGTAATGGCGTGGCCATTGGCGTGTCCTCGTGCTGTGAATTCTTATTAGGTCGCACAGTCATGTTTCGCTGTGATCATATGTGTATCAAATGAAATTCTGATCAGTCAATCTCTTTCAGATAAAACCTGTAAATCTCAACTCGACTGTCAATAACGCCTGCTTATAGGGCTTTGACTGCCAAGTCAGCTAAAACTCGCTTGACAGAAGCGAGTGAATACCTGAGAAATGACTGAGTGAAATTTCACCTAGTGATCATATGATCATTCTAAAATACGATCACGGCAGCGGAGCCAGACGCCATGAACACACCTTTCCCGGTGGCTATCGGATGCGATGAAGCGGGTTTTGAGCTCAAAGAGCTGTTGAGGCGCCACATCGAGGCGCTGGGTTACCCGGTGACCGACTTCGGCACCCATTCCACCGCGCCGGTGCTTTACCCGGACATCGCGCTGGCCGTGGCCAGCGCGATTAATGCCGGGCAGCAACGGCTGGGCGTGCTGGTGTGTGGCACCGGAATCGGCATGGCGATTTCGGCGAACAAGGTGCTCGGCATTCGCGCGGCCCAGGCCCACGACACCTATTCGGCGGAGCGCGCGCGCAAGAGCAACGATGCGCAGATCCTGTCCATCGGCGCGCGGGTGATCGGCGCGGAGCTGGCCAAAAGCGTGGTCAAGTCGTTCCTTGAATCGGAGTTCGAAGCGGCGCGCTCCGGGGCCAAGGTCGAGCGCATCAATGCGATCGAGCGCGATGGGCATCAATAGTGGACGGCACGGGGCAAGAGTCGGGAGAATGCGCCTTTGACGTCGAAACGGAAGCCCGTCCCCATGAGTGACAGTACCCAGCGTATCGCCAGCGATATCGATCAAATGACCGAAGTGGCGATGCTCTATTACCTTGAGAACGTCACTCAGGAGGCGATTGCCAAGCGCTTCGACCTGTCGCGCGCGAAAGTCAGCCGCTTGCTCAAACGTGCGCGCGATGAAGGCATTGTCGAGGTGCGCGTGCTGCAGCACCCGGCGATGAACAACGAATTGGAGCGGGCGCTGGTCGAACGCTTCAAGCTCGACCGCGCCTTGATCGCCGTCGACCACAGCGACCCCGACACGCAGCGCTCGGCCGTCGCCAGCCTGGTCGCCAACTACCTGAACAAGACCCTGAGCGACGGCATGATCGTCGCCGTGGGCATGGGGCGCAACGTCGGTGCGGTGGCCGATAACGTGTTTTTGCCGGTGACGCGCAATTGCACATTTGTCTGCGCCATCGGCGGTTCGCTCAAGGCCGGTGAGTACATGAACCCCGATCATATCTGCCGGCGCCTGGCCATGCGTTTTGGCGGCGAGAGCGAAAGCCTGTACGCCCCGGCGCTGGTGGCCAACCCGGAGCTGCGTGGGGTGTTGATCACCAACGACACGGTGCGTTCGACGCTGGACCGGGCGCGACGCGCGGACATTGCGCTGATCGGCATCGGCGACATGAGCGAAAACAGCAACATGGTGCGCATGGGCTGGTTCTCGCCGCAGGAAATTGCCCAGGCGCGCTTGTCCGGCACCGTCGGCGACATGATGGGCTACGACTTTATCGACATCCACGGCCAGCCTGCGGTCAACGCAATTCAAGGGCGCGTGATCGGGCTGACGGTGCAAGAGCTGTTTCGCATCCCGGACGTGGTCGCGATTGCCAGCGAGAACACCAAGGCCGCGGCGACGCTTGGCGCACTGCGCTCGGGCGTGATCAACACGCTGGCGACCACGGTGACCAACGCGCACACGATTTTGGCGCTGGACGACGCCACCCGAAAGCCTTGATTCAACGCAGATCAAGCCGTGTGCGAGTCGATCGTTCCCACAGAGCGTGGGAGCGATCATCGCTGTTGCGCTTACAGATTTTGTAATAGTTTTGCGTTGTAGGAAATCCGTGTTTCGGTTGTACGATTCAAGTCCTTTTCTCAGTGCAGGACTTGCATGAACACCCTCTCGGAGCCTCCCAGTCGTCTTTCCTCAAGACCGCCACTGCCGCTGTTCCCGCTGAAGTACCCCCAATACCCACGGCTAACCGTGCCCCGGTCGACTGACCGCGCTTTGCCGTGCCCGGCATTCTGAATATCAATAAAGAGACCCTATAAATGGAATGGTTAGCGGACCCAACGGCCTGGCTCGGCTTGTTGACGTTGATTGTGCTGGAGCTGGTGCTGGGCATCGACAACCTGGTGTTTATCGCGATTTTGGCCGACAAGTTGCCGCCCGAGCAGCGTGACCGGGCGCGCTTGATCGGTTTGTCGCTGGCGCTGTTGATGCGCCTCGGCTTGCTGGCGAGTATTTCCTGGCTGGTCACGCTCACTCAGCCGCTGTTCGAGGTGTTCGACAAGAGCTTCTCGGGCCGTGACCTGATCATGCTGTTTGGGGGTGTGTTCCTGCTGTTCAAGGCCACCATGGAATTGCACGAGCGTCTTGAAGGGCATGTGGCGCAGCGCTCGGGCAATGTGGCCTATGCGATGTTCTGGCCGATCGTCGCGCAGATCGTGGTGCTCGACGCGGTGTTCTCGCTCGACGCGGTGATTACCGCCGTCGGCATGGTCGATGAGCTGGCGGTGATGATGATCGCGGTGATCGTGTCCATCGGCCTGATGATCGTCGCGAGCAAGCCGCTCACGCGTTTCGTCAATGCGCACCCGACAGTGATCATGCTGTGCCTGGGCTTTTTGATGATGATCGGTTTCGCCCTGACCGCCGAAGGCTTGGGCTTCCATATTCCGAAAGGCTACCTGTACGCGGCGATTGGTTTCTCGATTTTGATCGAAATGTTCAACCAGATTGCCCGTTCGCGCCGCAAAAAGTCGGCGCAAGGCGTGTTGCCGGTGCGCGAACGCACTGCGCATGCGGTGATGCGCTTGCTCGGCGGCCGCAGCCTGGCGGTGGAGGAAGTGGGTGAAGAGGTGGCTGACTTGCTCGGCGAGCCCGACGCTACCCAAGGCCCACTGTTTGATCGGCGCGAACGCGTGATGATCAGTGGCGTGTTGCAATTGGCCGAGCGGCCGATCCGCAGCCTGATGACGCCGCGCGCCAAGGTCGACTGTATTGATTTGGCCGACGACGCCGAGACTGTCCGCCTGAAGTTGATGCACTCGCCTTACTCGCGCCTGCCATTGATTCGCAACGGCGCGGTCGACGAGCCCTTGGGGTTTGTGCACAAAAAGGAGTTGCTCAAGGAATATCTGGCTGGCACCGAGCCTAACCTTGAGCATCTGGCACGCCGTGCGATCAACCTGCTGGAGAGCTTTTCGATTCTCAACGCCTTGGAGCAAATGCGTCAGGAATCGACGCACATTGCCTTCGTGATCAACGAATTCGGCGACTTCATGGGTGTGTTGAGCATGACCGACATCCTCGAATCCATCGCCGGTGAGTTACCCGATGCCAGCGAAATCGAAGGGCCGGACATTGTCGAGGAAGGTGATGGGTTTCGCGCCAACGGCGCCTTGAACCTGAACCTGGTTCGCCAGCGCACCGACTTCAAAGCCGTCGCCACCGAGGACTATCAAACCCTGGCGGGCTTGGTCATGAGCCTGCTCGACCGCCTGCCAGTGGTGGGCGACAGCCTTGAGCATGAAGGCTGGCGCCTGACGGTGGCGACGGTGGAGGAGCGGCGGGTGACTCAAGTGCTTTTGCGTCGGGCTGAGGCTGCTTGACCGGCAGCGCAGCGATGCAGATTGATAGTGCATCGCTGGCTGCGTGTGTCTGAGTCATCATTCAGATGCGTTGGGCCATGAAGATGAAGCATCCACTGAATAGCGCGAAACGCAATTGTCAGGCTGCCGTCCCGAGGTGGCCTGCGCGAGCGGTACAAGACTCATCGATCATGCCCGTGCTCTTCAGTTAACCGCTACATCACTGAACTTCACCACGTTGTCCTCGCCTTTGAGGCTGCGGAACTTGACCTTGAGTGCGGGAATACTCTCCAGCTTGCCGCGTACCGGCTGGAAGATCAGGGTGATGCGGGTCGGCACATTGCGCACCAAGGGGAAATCACTCCAGCTCTTGATTTTCGTTTGACCAACCTGCAACTGATCAATATCCAGCGAGCCACCGGTTTTTTCAAACAGGGTGCTATTACTGATTCCACGCAAATCACGGTCAACATTGGTATTGGTCAGTTCCAGCACGCAACTGGGGGCTTGGCCAATCTGCTCGCATTCCACCAGTTCGATCCGCACGCCATCGACCAGCTCGATACGCTTGCCGAACAAGTTGGCCCCATCATTTTCCACGATCATCTTTTGCGACTGCGCAAATTCGAAGGTGGGTTTGGCGTATTCACTGCCGAGGGTAAAGAACCCGCCAGCCAGCAAGGCTGCAAGGATCAACGAAAGCGTGCCTTTCATCGCTTCTGGCAAACGACGCGCCTGCCAGCCGATAGACAATGCTGCCAGGAACAGAAATACGCTGATGAGCAGGATCAGGTTCTTCCAATTGACGAAGCCAAAACCAAATACGCTGGGGTCAGGAAACACATAAGTGATCAGTGCCCACATGGCGCCAAGCGTGGCGCTGATTCCGGCCATGATTTTGGTGATTGCGATGTTAAGACGGTTTTGTGGAAGAGGCGAAGTGTCCATACAGGTTTAAAAATCCATCGAAGCCAGAAGGGGAAGCCGATCGCTGACAATGCGCAGTCGCGGCTCCCCGCCATTATCCAGTAAGTAGCTGCCGGGTAAAGCCGTGCGATTGAAGATCCCGCAATCGGCACACACTCGGCGCGAGGGCAGCGCTCTGGTTTGGCGGCCGTTGGCTCGGCTAAAGGTGCATCAAACCTTGCGATTATTAGTCGGCGGCGTGCAGGAGAGTAGTCGCGGGGGTATCTCTTGTGGCATAGCGTTTGAACGTGCGCATCAGACGTTTTGCCTGGCCTTCGTCCTCGCCAAAGCCCTTGAGTTTTTCCTGCAATTGCCCATTGAGATACACCAATAGCGTCGGGGTACCGCTCACTTCGGGGTGTCTTGGCGTGTTTTCGCAGTCCAGCACCAGGCTCACTGCGAGCGGGTATCGAGCGGCGACCAATTCGAATAACTCCACGGCATCCGGGCAGGCAAAGCAGTGTTGCGAGGCAAATAACAAGAATACCGGGTGAGGTGTACTCAGGATTCTTTGATAATCCTCTGCGTTGGCAATGGTTGCGCTGGCAATTACCATCACAGTTTGACTCCTTGGCAGTAGTGGGCTCGACCGACACTAGGTCCACAGACCACCCGCGTCTACTGTCAACCTTCACAGGTAGCCCGGTGTTCACGCGTCCTGCGCGCGCTCCACACGCTCGCGTGCCTTGCGCGCCTGGCTGGCACATTTGCGGTATTCCTCATTGTCCCTGGAGGCCTTCGCCTGCCGGTAGCCATGGTGGTTCTGACTGGTGTAGTTGGTGCTGAAGGCTTCCTTGAGCTTTCGCAGTTCTTCTTTGCATTCGCGGCGGTCGTTGCTGGCCGAGGCGCTGCCGGCCGCCAGAAGGCATAACACAAGCACAGTGAGACGGAGCTTCATGGCAAACGGGTCCTTGTCGGGCTGATGTGCCAAGGCTAGCCCAACGCCGGGAATTTTCCACGCCTGCGCGTGCTGCAACAGTGCGCGGTAACGCCCTGATAGCGCACTGGCGTGGGGCCTTTCACCGCAGGCTGGGGCATTGGGTAGCAATTTGATGCCAAGTGCTGGCGCAACGCCGCCTTGCGCTCGAAGATTTATCTGGCTGATTTCTAACGTTTTTATCCTTGTCATATTTTTCTGTTACTGCGTGTGGCACACTTTCTGCTGTCTATTCCGTTGTTACATACCAAGTTCCGGTATAGCGGAATACACAACTCCTGGAGTGCTTGTCATGCATCACCGACCTTCCGTGTTTAAAGCGTGTGTTTTTCTCTTCGCCGCATCGGCTTGCCTTGCCAGCACTGTGCAGGCTGCGGGCAGCAAGCTGGACGATGTGCTCAAACGTGGGCATCTGATCGTCGGTACAGGCAGTACCAATGCGCCGTGGCACTTCCAGGGAGCGGATGGCAAGTTGCAGGGTTTTGATATCGACATCGGCCGCATTGTGGCCAAAGGGTTGTTCAACGACCCAAGCAAGGTCGAGTTTGTGGTGCAGTCGTCTGACGCACGCATTCCCAACTTGCTGACCGACAAGGTCGACATGAGTTGCCAGTTCATCACCGTCACCGCCAGCCGTGCGCAACAGGTGGCGTTCACCTTGCCGTACTACCGCGAAGGCGTCGGCCTGCTGTTGCCGAACAACAGCAAGTACAAAGAGATCGAAGACCTGCAAGCCGCAGGCGACGGCATCACCGTGGCCGTGCTGCAAAACGTTTACGCCGAAGAACTGGTGCACCAGGCGCTGCCAAAAGCCAAGGTTGACCAATACGACAGCGTCGACCTGATGTACCAGGCAGTCAACTCCGGCCGCGCCGATGCCGCCGCCACCGACCAGTCTTCGGTCAAGTACCTGATGGTGCAGAACCCCGGCCGCTACCGCAGCCCGGCCTACGCATGGAGCCCGCAAACCTACGCGTGCGCGGTCAAGCGTGGCGACCAGGACTGGCTGAACTTCGTTAACACCGCGCTGCATGAAGCCATGACCGGTGTGGAGTTCCCCACCTACAAGGCCTCGTTCAAGCAATGGTTCGGTGTCGATTTGCCAGAGCCTGCGATTGGTTTTCCTGTTGAATTCAAGTGACGTGTAAACCGGGGGCGCTGCGTTTGGCGCCCCGCTTCAGGTACTGCCGACCATGAACTATGAGTTGAATTTTGCCGCCGTGTGGCGTGATTTCCCCAGCTTGCTGGCGGGGCTCGGTCTGGGCCTCGAACTGGCCTTGCTGTCGATCGCGATTGGCTGCGTGATCGGCCTGATGATGGCGTTTGCCATGCTGTCCAAACACCGCGCGTTGCGAGTGTTCGCCTCGGTGTATGTGACGGTGATCCGCAATACGCCGATCCTCGTGCTGATCCTGTTGATCTACTTTGCATTGCCGTCGCTGGGCATTCGCCTGGATAAAATCCCTTCATTCATCATCACTTTGTCGTTGTACGCCGGTGCTTACCTCACCGAAGTATTCCGCGCCGGGCTGCTGAATATTCCCAAGGGCTTGCGTGAAGCCGGCTTGGCCATCGGCTTGGGCGAGTGGCGTATTCGCGCCTACATCACCGTGCCGGTGATGCTGCGCAACGTGTTGCCGGCGCTGTCGAACAACTTTATTTCGCTGTTCAAGGACACCTCGCTGGCCGCCGCCATCGCGGTGCCGGAACTGACGTATTACGCCCGCAAGATCAACGTTGAAAGCTACCGGGTGATTGAAACCTGGATGGTCACGACCGCGCTCTACGTGGCGGCCTGTTACTTCATTGCCATGCTGCTCCGTTACCTGGAACAGCGTTTGGCGATCCGTCGTTAAGGAGGGGTTCCATGTACGAGTCCCCAAGCTGGTTGCATGAGTTGTGGGTCGCCCGGGATACCCTCTGGGCGGGGTTTCAGACCAGCGTGTATTGCTCGGCGCTGGCGATTTTTTTCGGCACGCTGATCGGCATCGTCGCCGGGTTGGTGCTGACCTACGGCAAGTTCTGGATGCGCGCGCCGTTTCGTCTGTATGTCGACCTGATTCGCGGCACGCCGGTGTTTGTGCTGGTGCTGGCGTGTTTCTACATGCTGCCGGCGCTCGGTTGGCAAATCAGCGCGTTCCAGGCCGGTGCGGTCGGGCTGACCTTGTTCTGTGGCTCGCACGTGTCGGAAATCGTGCGCGGCGCGCTGCAAGCCATACCGCGTGGGCAACTGGAAGCGGGCAGGGCGATTGGCCTGACGTTCTACCAGTCCCTGGCTTACGTGCTGTTGCCCCAGGCGCTGCGGCAGATACTGCCCACGTGGGTCAATTCTTCCACGGAAATCGTCAAGGCCTCGACCTTGCTCTCGGTGATCGGCGTGGCTGAATTGCTGCTAAGCACTCAGCAAGTGATCGCGCGCACCTTCATGACCCTGGAGTTCTACCTGTTCGCCGGGTTTCTGTTCTTTGTCATCAACTACGCCATCGAGTTATTCGGGCGCTACATTGAAAAGCGGGTGGCCTTGCCATGAACCAAGCTCTTACAAACCAACCGCTGCTGAACATTCGCGGCCTGCGTAAACAGTACGGCGCGGTGGAAGTGCTCAAGGGCGTCGACCTGTCCATGCAGCGCGGTAACGTGGTGACCTTGATCGGCTCCAGCGGCTCGGGCAAAACCACGCTGCTGCGATGCGTGAACCTGCTGGAAGAATTCCAGGGCGGGCAAATCACCCTCGACGGCGAATCCATCGGCTACAGCGACGTCGCCGGCAAACGCGTGCGCCACCCCGAGCGAGTGATTGCCCAGCACCGCGCGATGACCGGCATGGCGTTCCAGCAATTCAATTTGTTCCCGCACCTTAGCGCGCTGCAAAACGTTACCCTCGGCCTGCTCAAGGTCAAAAAAATGGGCAAGGACGAAGCCGTGGCGCTGGCTGAAAAATGGCTCGACCGCGTCGGCCTGCTGGAGCGTCGCAACCACTTCCCCGGTCAGCTCTCGGGCGGCCAGCAACAACGCGTGGCGATTGCCCGCGCCATCGCCATGAACCCCAGCTTGATGCTGTTCGACGAAGTCACCTCGGCGCTCGACCCGGAGCTGGTCGGCGAAGTGCTCAGCGTGATCAAGGGGCTGGCGGAAGAGGGCATGACCATGTTGTTGGTCACCCACGAAATGCGGTTTGCCTACGAAGTCTCGGACAAGATCGTGTTCATGAACCAGGGCCGTATTGAAGAGCAGGGCACCTCGAAGGACATCTTCGAGCGCCCGCAATCGCCGCGCCTGGCGGAATTTTTGAAGAACATTCGTTTTTAATCAGGAGCTATTTTATGAGCATTACTCGTTACGGCACCGGCAGCACCGCCGGCGGTGGCCAACCCCGTCCTTTCGCGCGTGCGGTGGAAGCCGACGGCTGGCTCTACGTCTCGGGCCAGGTGCCGGCGGTCGACGGTGAAATCATCAGCGGCGGCATTGTTGAGCAAACCCGCCAAACCTTGCGCAACGTGGTGGCGATTCTTGAAGAGGCCGGCTTTGAGCTCAAGACGTGGTGCGTGTCGGCGTATGGCTGGAAGACCCTCGCGACTTCTGGAGTTTCAACAAGGTGTTCGGTGAGTATTTCACCCCGGAACACGCACCGGCGCGTGCCTGTGTGCAGGCCAACATGATGGTGGATTGCAAGGTTGAGATTGATTGCGTGGCCTACAAGAAAAAAGGCTAAATGCCTCTCTCTTGAGACCACTGAAAATCCACTGTGGGAGCTGGCTTGCCTGCGATGATGGGGTGTCAGGCAACCCATGTGCGACTGAACCACCGCCATCGCGGGCAAGCCCGCTCCCACAGGGTTTCGCTGTGCAGCATACAACTATGACCGGACCACACACTGCCATGACCGAAGACACCATCAAACGCCGCGCCAAAGGCCTGGACCGTGCATTCGACATCCTCGATTTTCTCAAGGAAGTTGGCCAGCCGCTGCGCCCGAATGATATTGCCAGCGGCATCGGCAGCCCCAAATCCACGGTCTACGAACTGGTCGCCTCGTTGCTCGAACGGCGCATCCTCGAAACAGTCGGCAAGGACGGTCACGTCTACCTCGGCCGCCAGCTGTACTTTCTTGGCCAGGCGCACTTGCGCCATTTCGACCTGACCCGCGAGGCCGACCACGCCCTGCAGGAAATCGTCAGCCAAACCCACGAAACCGCGCAGATGTGCCTGCTCAACGGGCGCAAATACACGGTGGCGCTGATGCGCGAAGGCGAGCGGCATTTTCGGATTTCTTCAGACATCGGCGAAAACGCGCCGATCCCTTGGACAGCCTCCGGGCGCCTGCTGCTGGGGCACTTGAGCGACCAGCAAATCATCGACTTGATCGACAGCGACGACTTCATCCTGCCGGACGGCCAGCGCCTGGCGCTGCCAACCTTTCTTGCGCAGATTCGTCAGGCCACCCTCGATGGCTTTTTCTCCTTCGACAGTGTGGCGGACACCTTTACCCATTGCTTCGCCGCCCCGGTGCGGGATGCCCAGGGCATCAGCATCGCGACCTTGTGCATCGTCGCCCCGCGCGCCGATGCGATCAAAAATTACAGCGACTATCGCCGGGTATTGATCGACAGCGCCAACCACCTGGCCCGGCGCATTAACGAATAGGAGCTATTGCATGTCAGCCCTCAACGCCGTTGAAAAAGGCGCCGCCGCCGTTGGCGCCCACCTGGTCCGTGACGTCAGCCTGCCGGCCATGGTGCTGCACCGTGACGCGCTGGAACACAATATTCGCTGGATGCAGGAGTTTGTCAGCCAGAGCGGCGCGCAACTGGCGCCCCATGGCAAAACCAGCATGATGCCCGCGCTGTTTCAGCGCCAGATCGAGGCGGGCGCCTGGGGTATCACGCTGGCGAACGCCGTACAAACGCGGGCCGCGTATGCCGGTGGTATCCGCCGCGTGTTGATGGCCAACCAACTGGTGGGGGCGCCGAACATGGCGTTGATCGCCGACCTGCTGGCCGACCCGAGTTTCGACTTCCATTGCATGGTCGACCACCCGGACAACGTCGCTGACCTCGGCCTGTTCTTCGCCGCCCGTGGCCTGCGCCTGAACGTAATGATCGAGTACGGCGTGGTCGGCGGCCGTTGCGGGTGCCGCAGCGAGCAGCAAGTGCGCGACCTGGCCAAGGCGATCAAGGCCCAGCCCGCGCTGGCGCTTACCGGTATCGAAGGCTACGAGGGCGTGATCCACGGCGATCAGGCTGTCAGCGGCATCCGCGATTTTGCCGCCAGCCTGGTGCGCTTGGCGGTGGACCTGCAAAACGACGGCGCTTTCGATCTGGCCACACCGATTGTGACGGCATCGGGTTCGGCCTGGTACGACCTGATCGCCGAGTCCTTCGAGGCGCAAAACGCTGCGGGGCGTTTCCTCAGCGTGCTGCGCCCTGGCAGTTACGTGGCGCACGACCACGGTATCTACAAGGATGCGCAATGCTGCGTGCTCGACCGTCGCAGCGACCTGGCCGAAGGCCTGCGCCCGGCGCTGGAAGTCTGGGCACATGTGCAATCGTTGCCCGAGCCAGGGTTTGCGGTGATTGCCCTGGGCAAACGCGACGTGGCCTATGACGCGGGTTTGCCGGTGCCGCTGATGCGCTACAGGGCCGGTATTGTGCCGGCGCAAGGCGATGATGTGACGGCGTGCAGCGTCACAGCGGTAATGGACCAGCACGCGTTCATGCGCGTGGCGCCGGGGGTTGAACTGCGTATCGGCGACATTATTTCATTCGGCACCTCGCACCCTTGCCTGACCTTCGACAAGTGGCAAGTGGGCTGCCTGGTGGATGAGCAACTGCAAGTGATCGAGTCTTTGCACACCTGTTTTTAGACCGAGTGGCCCCTATCGCGAGCAAGCCCGCTCCCACATTGGACGTGTGAATACATTTAATTGTGGGAGCGGGCTTGCTCGCGATGAGGCCCCACCATTCACCGGAGACCTCAGCATGAGCACGCAACCGCGCATCGCCCTGATCGGCGAATGCATGATCGAACTGCAACACCGCGCCGACGGCAGCCTGCATCAAAGCTTCGGCGGCGATACCTTGAACGCGGCGGTGTACCTGCGCCGCGAGCTGGGCGGCAGCGCCAGCGTCGACTACGTCACCGCGTTGGGCGACGACAGTTTCAGCGACGCCATGTGCAAGCACTGGGCTGAAGAAGGCTTGGGGTTGGGCCTGGTGCAGCGCCTGCCGGGGCGTTTGCCGGGTTTGTACTGCATCCAGACGGACGCGAATGGCGAGCGCAAGTTTCTGTACTGGCGCAACGAAGCGGCGGTGCGTGACTGTTTCACTACGCCGGCGGCCGAGCCGATCCTGGCCGCGTTGCCGGATTACGCCGTGGTGTATTTCAGCGGCATCACCTTGGCGGTGTTGGGGCAGATTGGCCGTGAGCGGTTAATGCAAACGCTGATCGAAACCCGTAAACGCGGGGGCAAGGTGGTGTTCGACAACAACTACCGGCCGCGTTTGTGGGCCAGCGTGGCGGCGGCGCGTGCGGCGTATCAGCAGGTGTTGGCGCAGGTCGACATGGCTTTGCTGACGGAGGATGACGAGCGTGCGTTGTTTGGGTATGAGGGCAGTGAGCAGGTGTTTGCGGCGTACACGGCGATTCAGGAAGTGGTGCTCAAGCGCGGTGCGGATGCGTGTTTGATTCGCTGCGCAGGGCAGCGTTTCGAGGTGCCGGCGTTGAAGGTTGAGAAGGTCGTGGATACGACGGCGGCGGGGGATTCGTTCAGTGCGGCGTATTTGGCCAGTCGGCTCACGGGAGGCTCGCCTGAGCAAGCCGCGTTGGCCGGACATCGCTTGGCCAGCCGGGTTATCCAGGTACCGGGTGCGCTGATTCCGAGGTAGCGGGTGTATGGCCGCCTGCGGCGGATCGCGGGCAAGCCCGGCTCCCACAGTTGACCGCGTTTCAACTGTGGGCCGCGTTGGCCGGACATCGCTTGGCCAGCCGGGTTATCCAGGTACCGGGTGCGCTGATTCCGAGGTAGCGGGTGTAGGGTCGCCTGCGGCGGATCGCGGGCAAGCCCGGCTCCCACAGTTGACCGCGTTTCAACTGTGGGAGCTGGCTTGCCTGCGATAGCAGTCTCAAGCCAAACACTCAATCGCGGTAGAACACCTGCACCAGGTGGTACCCAAACTTGCTCTTGATCGGCCCGTGCACCACGCGCAGGGGTTTCTTGAAAATCACCGCGTCGATCGCCCCAACCATCTGCCCTGGCCGAACCTCGCCCAAATCACCGCCGCGCTTACCGGACGGGCAGGTCGAGTGTTTCTTGGCCAACACATCAAACGCTTCACCCTGGGCGATACGCTGCTTGAGCTGTTCGGCTTCTTCACTGGTTTTCACCAGAATGTGACGGGCTTGGGCTTTCATCCGGTTACCTTGCAACGGTCAAACGTAAGGGCGCGCGATTATGCCTGAAGTCACTCATCATCGTTGATCATGCCGCGGATTTTTGTCGCCAGCACGTCGACGGAAAACGGTTTGGCTATCATGTCCATGCCGTCCTCCAGAAAGCCTTGGCGCTCGGCGGCTTTTTCGGCGTAGCCGGTCATGAACAATACGCGCAGGCCCGGCCGGTGCTGGCGGGCGATTTCCGCCAGTTGGCGGCCATTCATGCCCGGCAGGCCGACGTCGGTGACCAGCAAGTCCACGCGCAAATCCGATTCCAGCAACGGCAGCGCCGTGCGCGAATCCGCTGCCTGGTGGGCGGTATAGCCGAGTTCGTCGAGCACATTGATCACCAGCATGCGCACGGCGGGGTCGTCTTCGACCACCACCACAGCTTCGCCGGCCAGCGCCAGCGGCGCTTCGCCCAAATGTTCCGGCAGGTTGCTTTCCAGCGCGGTGCCGTGCAGGCGCGGCAAGTACAGGCGCACGCAGGTGCCTTGGCCGGGTTCGCTTTGAATCGTCACGTGGCCGCCGGACTGTTGCGCAAACCCGTAGATCATCGACAGCCCAAGGCCGGTGCCCTGGCCGATGGGCTTGGTGGTGAAGAACGGGTCGAACGCTTGGCAAGAATTTTGGGGGCCATGCCGGTGCCGTTGTCGCACACGCCGAGCATCACGTAGTCGCCGGCCTTGACCGGTTCGAGGGTGGTGATGTCGGTGCCGTCCAGGTAACTGTTGGCGGTTTCGATGAGGATTTCACCGCCGTCGGGCATTGCGTCGCGCGCGTTGATCACCAGATTGAGCAGGGCGTTTTCCAATTGGCTGGCGTCGGTGTTGACCGCCCAGATGTCTTTGCCCAACTGCACTTTTAGCGCGATATGCGCGCCTTTGGTGCGGCGAAACAACTCCTCAAGCGACGCCACCAGTTGGTTGGGGTCGAGCGGCTGGCGGTCCAGCGACTGGCGGCGGGAGAACGCCAGCAGCCGGTGCGTCAGGGCGGCTGCACGGTGCGCGGACGCCACGGCGGCCTCGGTAAACCGGCCGATTTCGTCACTGCGCCCGGCGGCGATGTAGCGTTGCATCAGGTCCAGGCTACCGATAATTCCCGTCAGCATGTTGTTGAAGTCGTGGGCGATGCCGCCGGTAAGCTGGCCCACCGCTTCCATTTTCTGCGCATGGCGCAATGCATCTTCGGCGCGCTCGCGTTCGAACATTTCATTTTGCAGGCGCTGGTTGGCCTCAGCCAGCGCCTGGGTGCGCTGGGCCACACGCTCTTCGAGGTTCTCGTTGAGGTGGCGCAGGGCTTCTTCGGTGAGTTTGCGTTCGGTCTCGTCGATCACAAAAATGTAGAAGCCGTTGACCGAGCCGTCATTGCTGAAGCGCGGCAGGTACTTCATCAACGCATGCCGTGGCCTGCCGTCGTGATGCGGCGTCACGGTCATAAAACTGCAGGCCTTGCCGTTGAGCGCGGCGGTGATTTTATCCTCGCGCCCGGCATACACCTCGTCGCCGAGCACCTCGCGGATGCTCTTGCCGTACAGCTCCTGCGGCGTCATGCCGTACCAGTCGAGGTAGGCGCTGTTGTTCAAGCGAAAACGCTGTTCGTGGTCGACATAGCCGATCAACACCGGCATGGCGTTAATGATCAACTGCAACTCGGTCTGGCTTTGGCGCAACGCCTGTTCGGTGTGCTTGCGCTCGGTCAGGTCCAGCGCGGCGCCCAGAAACCGCGCCGGGCGGCCATGTGGGTCCTTGTAGCAACGGCCGCGGGCAAACACCCAACGCACTTGGCCGTCGGCTTGCAGCAAGCGGTATTCCTCGGCGTATTCGGTGCCAAAGGTGATGCAATGCTTGATGCTTCTGGCGACCGTGCCACGGTCTTCGGGGTGCACGCCTTGCAGGTAGTCGCTGATCGGCAGCAGGCCGGCATCACTCGGGTCGACGCCGTGCAGGTAGGCGAAGTGGGCGTCGGCGATAAAGTGGTCTTCGCCGATGTCCCAATCCCAGGTGCCGACCGCGTCTGTAGCGGCCAGCGCCAGTTGCAGGCGTTGCTCGGTATTGTGTTGGGCCTTGAGGCTGTCTTCGGAGCGCTGTTGCAGTTCGAGGGTTTTGCTGCGGCGCTCGTTGGTTTCGATGGTGGTGACCAGAATGCCTGCGACCGCACCGCTTTCATCGCGTATCGGGCTGTACGTCATGTCCAGCCAGATCTCGGTGTCGCGGTGATTGCGTTGCAGCACAAAGCGCTGTTCGCTGAAGGTGCGCACCTGGCCCTTAAGCACGGCTTCGTAGATGGGCGTGGTGAAGCTTGCAAGCTCCGGCCAGGTCTCTTGCGCCGGCTGGCCCATCGCGCCGGGGTGTTTGTTACCCGCAAGCGCAGCAAAACCGTCGTTGTAGAGCTGAGTCAGTTGGCTGCCCCACAGCAGCAGCATCGGCATCGGTGAGTTGACAACGATGTCCACCGCCGTGCGCAGGCTTTGCGGCCACTCATTGGCCTCACCGAGGGGGCTTTGCGCCCAGTCCAGCCGCGCAATCAATGCAGCGGCTTCGCTACCGGTGACTGTTCCATTCATGTAAAAACCCTACGCATAACACTCTGAAATATGACAAAAGCCGATTATCCCGCGAGAGGGCAGCGGCTGACTACCCCGAAAAATAGCACGCCGTGGCACGTTGTCTTCAAAACTGTGGGTGAGTGCTGAAACCTTTCATCTTTGATCGCCTGTTAGCGCAAGGTCGGGGTTTACTGCGCAAGCCAGCCGCCGTCGATATTCCATGCGGCGCCGCGCACCTGGCTACCGGCCTCGCTGCACAAAAACAACACCAGCTCGCCCAACTGCGGCGGCGTCACAAACGCCAGCGAAGGCTGTTTTTCAGCGAGCAAATCATGCTGCGCCTGCTGTGGGCTCACGCCGTTGGCGGCGCGGTCATCAATCTGCTTCTGCACCAGCGGCGTCAGCACAAAGCCTGGGCAAATAGCGTTGCAGGTGACGTTGCTGGTGGCGGTTTCCAGGCCCACCACTTTGGTCAAACCAATCACGCCATGCTTGGCCGCCACATAGGCGGCCTTGCCCACCGAGCCGACCTGACCGTGCACCGAGGCGACATTGACGATGCGCCCCCAGCCTTTGGCCTTCATGCCCGGCAAGCTCAAACGCGTGCTGTGGAATACCGACGACAAGTTGATCGCGATGATCGAATCCCAGCGTTCGGCGGGGAAGTCTTCCACCGCCGCCACGTGCTGGATACCGGCGTTGTTGACCAGAATGTCGACGCCGCCGAACTCGCGCTCGGCGTAGGCGAGCATGTCGGCGATCTGCGCCGGGTCGCTGACGTCGGCCGGGTGATGGCCGACCTTGCCGCCAAACGCCTGCACCTGCGCGATCACCGCGTCGGCATCGCCGAAGCCGTTGAGGATAACGTTGGCGCCGGCCTTGGCCAGGCTCAGCGCGATACCCAAGCCGATGCCGCTGGTGGAGCCGGTAACCAGGGCGGTCTTGCCGTTCAATGGGGTCATGAACACCTCATGCAATGCAGAATGTGGTCAACAGAAAGCAAAAGCAGATCTGCTGTGTACTCCAAACCGGCTTTTTATCTATCAAAAGCCATATCCAGGACCCGGCCGCCTACAGCGGAATATGCGCCGCCGCGAGCAATTCCTGAGTGTACGGATGCTGCGGCGATTCAAACACAGCATGGCTGGCGCCGCGCTCGACCACCTTGCCATCCTTGACCACGATCATGTCGTGGGCCATCGCGCGCACCACCGCCAGATCATGGCTGATAAACAGGTACGTCAGGCCATACTTTTCCTGCAACTCACGCAACAACTCGACCACCTGCTTTTGCACCGTGCGGTCCAACGCGGACGTCGGTTCATCCAGCAACATCAGCGCAGGTTTCAGCACCAGCGCGCGGGCGATGGCAATGCGTTGGCGCTGGCCGCCGGAAAACTCATGCGGGTAGCGATGCCGGCTGGCGGGGTCGAGGCCCACGTCCTTGAGCACTTGAACCACCTGCGCGTCGCGGTCGGCGAGGCTGCACGGCGCGTGCACCTCCAGGCCTTCGCTGATGATCTGCGCAACCGACATGCGCGGGCTGAGG
>NZ_VUAZ01000040.1 GCF_009296165.1 Pseudomonas kitaguniensis
GCCGACAAATGTGCCGACTGATCCACTGCCATCGGGAGCAAGCCCCCTCCCACAGGTGAATATCAATTCAGGACGGTAGCGCCAGCCCTTTGCGCCTTGCGGCGGCTCGCCACAAACAACCCTGCCGCCACCACCAGCAAGCTCAGCACTCCGGTCGCGATGATCTCGACGCGGTGCGCTTCCTGGAACAGCATGATGGTCAGCGTACCGACGATGAACACCATCACCGCGTAGGTCAGGCCGGGAAACAACCACATCTTGAACACGATCTTCTCGCCCGCCGCTGTACGCTTCTGGCGCATGCGCAGTTGCGACACCGCAATCACCAGGTAAACCAACAAGGCGATGGCGCCGGAGCTGGCCAGCAGGAATTCGAACACGGCCGCCGGTGCCACGTAGTTGGCGAATACCGCAAGGAACGCTGCACCGGTAGACAACAGCACCGCCCAGTAAGGCGTGCCGCTCTTGTTGGTGCGCTTGGCCACAGCCGGTGCGTCACCGCGACGGCCCAGCGAAAACAGCATGCGCGACGCGGTGTACAACGCCGAGTTGAGGCAACTGGTCACGGCAACCAACACCACCAGATCAACGATCAGCTTGGCGTTCGGAATGCCCATGCGTTCCAGCACGGTCTGGTAGG
Source organism: Pseudomonas kitaguniensis (assembly GCF_009296165.1). Classification (GTDB taxonomy): domain Bacteria; phylum Pseudomonadota; class Gammaproteobacteria; order Pseudomonadales; family Pseudomonadaceae; genus Aquipseudomonas; species Aquipseudomonas kitaguniensis. The sequence continues at coordinate 641 of NZ_VUAZ01000040.1, forward strand.
AACCTACCGCAGCCAGCGTCGGATCGTTCCATGGCACCAGGGACACGACGATGAAGATCGACAGCAGGTAGAACAAACCAATCCGCCAGATTACCGAGTTGGTCGCCTTGGTGATTTGCTGGCCCGGGTTCTTCGATTCGGCCGCCGCGATGGTAACGATCTCGGTGCCCATGAACGAGAACATGGTGGTCAGGATCGCCGCCAACACCGCGCCCATGCCGTTGGGCATGAAGCCTTGAGTGTCAAACAGGTGCGAAACGCCGCTGACCTGGCTGGTTGGCAAGAAGCCGAAAATCGCCGCCAGGCCGAGAATGACGAACGCCACAATCGCCACGACTTTGATCAGCGCAAACCAGAACTCGAATTCACCGTAGTTCTTCACGCTGAACAGGTTGGTCGCTGTCAGCAGCAAGGTGATGATCAGGGTAAACGCCCAGATCGCCACGTCGGGGAACCAGGCGTGAAGGATGGTCGCGGCGGCGTTGGCTTCCAACGGAATCACCAGTACCCAGAACCACCAGTACAACCAGCCGATGGTAAAACCGGCCCAGTGACCGATCGCACGGTCGGCGTAGGTGGAGAACGAACCGGTGTCCGGCGACGCCACCGCCATTTCGGCGAGCATGCGCATCACCAACACCACCAGCGTACCCGCTGCGGCGTAAGCCAGCAGTACTGCAGGGCCGGCGGCAGCAATCGCGTGGCCCGAGCCGACAAACAAACCGGCACCAATCACGCCGGCAATCGACAACATGGTGACGTGACGCGGTTTGAGCCCCTGTTCGAGGTCATTGGAGCTTTGCGTACTACTCATTGACACACCTTTACGAGGAATTGCGAAAACGGTCCGCCCGACCTGCGAGGTTTCTCGTGTAGAGAAACAACGGGGCGTTCTTTATTTTTTACGCAAGATTTGCGCCAAAATGTTACAGAGCCTTGATCGGCGCGGCCTGCAAGGCAAACCCACAATCGTTGCAAGTCATTGAGAACAATGGCATTCCGCTATGGCGTTACCGTGCGACCCACTTCCATAACGATTAAGTGCACCAAAAACACACACAAAAAGTGCGTAGCGCTCCATAAAGGGGCCGATGTGTACCGTTTGCCCGGTTAACCCTTCCAACGTCCGCCCAAAGCTGGCACCATCGCGCCCTTTTTTACGCGAAACCTGCGGATTTCCGGGTTCAATCGGCTGCCGGGTTGTTGATAGCACGACACGCTGCTGCGCTGATGCGACACCCTGCCCACACCCCCGGTTAACCCTGCGCAGCGCTGTTGGCTGGCATCCGAACGCTATGCTAGCTTGGCGCCTCGCCAGGAAGGCGGCCCAGCAGCAGAAACGCAATGAACACAATGAGGACCGCACATGGCCGAGGCCGCGCCCGCGCTTGAAATCCGCAACTTGCATAAACGCTATGGTGAGCTTGAGGTACTTAAAGGTATATCGCTGACCGCCCGCGACGGCGACGTGATCTCGATCCTGGGTTCTTCCGGTTCCGGCAAGTCCACATTCCTGCGCTGCATTAACCTGCTCGAAAACCCGCACCAGGGGCAGATTCTGGTCGCCGGCGAAGAGCTCAAGCTCAAGGCTGCAAAAAACGGCGAGCTGATGGCCGCCGATGGCAAGCAGATCAACCGCTTGCGCAGCGAAATCGGTTTTGTGTTTCAAAACTTTAACCTGTGGCCGCACATGAGCATCCTCGACAACATCATCGAGGCGCCCCGCCGTGTGCTTGGCCAAAGCAAGGCTGAGGCGATAGAAGTGGCCGAAGCCCTGTTGGCCAAGGTCGGCATCAGCGACAAGCGCCACGCCTACCCCGCGCAATTGTCGGGTGGCCAGCAACAGCGCGCGGCCATTGCGCGCACCCTGGCGATGCAGCCCAAGGTCATCCTGTTCGACGAGCCGACATCGGCGCTTGACCCCGAAATGGTTCAGGAAGTACTTAGTGTGATCCGCGCACTGGCCGAAGAGGGCCGCACCATGCTGCTGGTTACCCATGAAATGGGGTTTGCCCGTCAAGTTTCCAGTGAAGTGGTGTTCTTGCACCAAGGCCTGGTCGAAGAGCAAGGATCGCCACAGCAGGTGTTTGACAACCCGCTTTCGGCGCGCTGCAAACAATTCATGTCCAGCAACCGCTAACGGAGCAACCTTGCATGCAGAACTATAAAAAATTCCTTCTGGCCGCGACCGTTTCGATGGCATTCAGCGCCACGGCCATGGCCGAAACCTTGAAAATGGGGATCGAAGCGGCCTACCCGCCCTTCAACAATAAAGACGCCAGCGGCAACGTGGTCGGCTTCGACAAAGACATCGGCGACGCCCTGTGCGCCAAGATGAAAATCGAGAAGTGCGAAGTGTATGTGTCCGACTGGGACGGCATCATCCCGGCCCTGAATGCCAAGAAGTTCGACTTCCTGGTGTCTTCGCTGTCGATCACCGACGAGCGCAAGCAGGCTGTCGACTTCACCGACCCGTACTACTCCAACAAACTGCAATTCATCGCGCCCAAAGCCACCGCAGACTTCAAGACCGACGCGGCTTACCTGAAGGGCAAGATCATCGGTGCACAACGCGCGACCCTCTCCGGTACTTACCTGGAAGACAAGCTGCCAGACACCGAAGCCAAGCTTTACGACACCCAGGAAAACGCCTACCTCGACCTGACGTCGGGCCGTTTGGATGGCATCCTCGCCGACAAATACGTGCAGTACGAGTGGCTCAAGAGCAAAGACGTTCGGCCTATGAATTCAAAGGCGAACCGGTGGTTGAAAGCGACAAGATCGGCATCGCCGTACGCAAAGGCGACCCACTGCGCGAGCGCCTGAACAAAGCCCTGGCAGAGATCAAGGCAGACGGCACCTACAAAAAAATCAACGACAAGTACTTCCCGTTCAGCATCGAATGATCTGAACCACCTGCCCTGCGCGCTCGCTTGAGCGCGCAGGCTTTAGCATTGCCTGCCGCGATATGAAAACACCATGAATTTCAATCTCTACGGATTCGGCCCGGCGCTCGCTGCCGGCGCGCTGATGACCGTCAAACTGGCGCTCACGGCACTTTGCCTGGGGCTGGTGCTGGGCCTCGCCGGCGCCTTGGCCAAGACGTCTGCCTATAAACCATTGCAATGGCTTGGCGGCGCGTACTCGACCATCGTTCGCGGCGTGCCGGAACTGTTGTGGGTGCTGCTGATTTACTTTGGCACGATCAATCTGATGCGCAGCGTGGGTGAGCTGTTCGGTATTGCCGACCTTTCGCTCAGCGCCTTTGCGGCTGGCGTGATCGCTTTGGGCCTGTGTTTTGGTGCCTACGCCACTGAGGTGTTACGTGGCGCAATCATTTCTATCCCCAAGGGCCACCGCGAAGCCGGTGTGGCGCTGGGCCTGTCGAAGTTTCGTATTTTCAGCCGCTTGATCATGCCGCAGATGTGGCGCATCGCCCTTCCGGGGCTGGGCAACCTGTTCCTGATTCTGATGAAAGATACCGCGCTGGTCACGGTCATCGGCCTTGAAGAAATCATGCGCCACGCGCAGATCGCGGTCACCGTCAGCAAACAGCCCTTCACCTTCTACTTAGTCGCCTCGTTCATCTACCTGGGCCTGACGTCACTGTCGATGGTGGCGATGCACTTCCTGGAAAAACGCGCCGCTCGCGGCTTCGTGAGGACGACGTAATGGAATGGGAAGTCATCTATAAGTGGCTGCCGAAGTTTATTCAGGGCGCCACGCTGACCCTGGAACTGGTGAGCATCGCCGTGATTTTGGGGCTGATCCTCGCGATTCCGTTGGGCATCGCACGCTCGTCCAAGCGCTGGTATGTGCGCTCGTTACCGTACGCCTACATCTTCTTCTTTCGCGGCACACCGCTGCTGGTGCAGTTGTTTTTGGTTTACTACGGCTTGGCGCAGTTCGATGCCGTGCGCGCAAGTTTCATGTGGACTTACCTGCGCGATCCGTTCTGGTGCGCCACGGCCACCATGACACTGCACACAGCGGCCTACATCGCCGAGATTCTGCGCGGCGCGATCCAGGCGATTCCGCCGGGTGAAATCGAAGCGGCCCGCGCGCTGGGCATGTCCAAGCCCAAAACGCTGTTCTACATCATCCTGCCGCGCGCGGCCCGCATCGGCCTGCCGGCCTACAGCAACGAAGTCATTTTGATGCTCAAGGCAAGCTCCCTCGCGAGCACCGTGACCCTGCTGGAACTGACCGGCATGGCACGGACCATCATTGCGCGCAATTACCTGACCGTAGAGATGTTCTTCACCGCGGGCGTGTTCTACCTGGTGATCTCCTACCTGCTGGTACGCGGCTTCAAACTGCTGGAACGCTGGCTGCGCGTCGATGCTTGCCAAGGACGCTGAGGCACGCTTTGCCGCGCTGAATGCGTTTCTGATCGAGCACCAAGGGCTGTGGCGACCACGGCCCTTTACCCACCGGCAATTACCTTGGGAAACCCAACACCCCGAGCTTGCCCAGTGGCTGCGCCAGCGCTCGCTGGCCGATGCCGAAGCCAGCCACAACCAACCACATGACGTACCTGCGCCCGCGCCTTTTGCACAACTGGCCGCAATGGCGCAGCAGCTCAGTGCTGTGGATAAGTTACCGGCGCGCGCGCTTGAAGCCGCTCGCCCTCGGCTGAACGTCGACGTACCCGGGCGCAAGTGGCAACAAATCGAAGCCTTCGGCGCAGCGCTGCAGTTTGCGCATACGCCGGCGCATTGGCTGGACTGGTGCGCCGGCAAAGGCCACCTTGGCCGCCGCCTGCTGCAACCCGGCCAACAACTGACCTGCCTGGAATACGACCCGGCGCTGATCGCCGCCGGCAAAGCCTTGAGCCACCACCACGGCTTGCCCGCTACCCATTGCCTGCAAGATGTGATGGCGGACGTAACCATAAGCCCCCACCACACACCCGTCGCCCTGCATGCCTGCGGCGACTTGCATGTGCGACTGCTGCAAGTGGCCAGCGCGGCCGGCTGCAAGCAACTCGCGCTGGCGCCCTGCTGCTACAACCGCATCAGCGCCGATCACTATCAAGCATTGTCGGCTGCCGGGCGCGCCTCGCACTTGCACCTGTCGATTGATGACCTGGGCCTGCCGCTGAGCGAAACCGTCACCGCCGGCAACCGTGTGCGCCAGCAACGCGACACCTCCATGGCCCGGCGCCTCGGCTTTGATCAGCTACAACGGCAACTGCGCGGCTGCGACGACTACCTGCCCACGCCTTCCCTGCCCGCCAGTTGGCTGGCTAAATCCTTCGCCGACTACTGCCGCGAACTGGCAAGCCTCAAAGGTTTATCCACAGGCGAACAGGATTGGCCAGCGCTGGAAGCCCACGGCTGGCGCCGCCTGGCAGAAGTGCGCAACCTGGAGTTGGTGCGCGGCCTGTTTCGGCGCGCATTGGAGATGTGGCTGGTACTCGATCGGGCACTGTTTCTCGCGGAACAGGGCTACAGTGTCCAGTTGGGCACCTTCTGCGAACCCACGCTGACGCCGCGCAACCTGATGGTGCTGGCCGAGCGCGATTAAGGGGCAAATTGCCTCGGCATGCCCTGTGGATAAGTCTGTTGATGAATTCTTTACAGAACCTGTAGTCATCAACAATACACGCCAAAAGCCACGTTGGTTATTTTTTGCTCAGCCCAATAAAACGCACGCAAAACAGGCAGTTGCGGCGTGTTGAGAGCAATTCCAAAAAATGGCGATTTCGTGACAGCGGCAACCAACCAATTGTGCATAAGCATCTGGCGTCAGCGTATAAATAGCGCCTTACGCGGTTTTTTTGCGGCCTTCAATAACTGGCAAATCTGGTTGAAACCCTCACTCGCCAGCCGCATCGACAGGCACTCCTGCGGGTCGACAGAAAACGCGAACGCCTCGTTGATCACCCTCTCGCGACGTACCTTGAGCGGCGCTTTGCCCAGACGCTGCTTTAACGCCTCAAGCATTTCCAGGCTGAACGCATTGCCCTCATCCACCTGATTCACCACCACATGCACAGCCGGTGCGCGCTCGCCCTCAAGGTGCGGGGCGAGCAACACATCCAGATGATCAAGCGTGCCAAGGCATGCCGCGTCGGGCTGCACGACCACCAGCACCACATCGGCGACACTCAGCGCTTGATGGAAATACACGTTATTACCGGCGGGCGTATCGATAATCACCGTCTGCCGCTCGCTCAAGCCCATCGACGCAAGGCGCTGCGCCAGCCACGTCGGCTCGCGCTTGAGCCAGCGTTCAAGGTTCTCCTGCTGCTGCAGGTCAATATCGCCGAAGGTCAGCACCTGGCAATCGGCAAACCCGAGCTGCTGCAACGGGCTCCACGGCCCATGCTCCAGGCTGGTACGGCCGATACCGGGCACCGCCGCATTGACGCCGAAGTAATGGTGCAAAGCATTTTGCGGGTCCAGATCCAGCGCCACCACCGATTCACCGTCGCGCTGCAAACCGCTGCTCAACGCCGTGACCAACGTGCTACGACCCACACCGCCATTCATCGACACCAACGCCACCACGTTTGGGCGCAGCGCAGCGGTATCAGTCACTTGGGAAGGCGTGGGAGCCTCGGTAGGCACAGTGCCGAAAAAGTGCATGCGCGCATTGATGCCTTGAGCATCACGGGTGACGTTTTTACCGAACAACGCCAGTAGTTCTTCGCTAAGGCTCATAACCAGCTCCACACGACGCAGCTTAAAGACGTGAAAGGTCGGCAAGCAGCACTTACCGCAGGTCTTCTTGTGGGCGTCACAGTTGACGCATCATGTGGGAACACTGGCCAAGTGTCATTATCTTGAGTTTTTTGCGGGTTTATTTTTAGACAAACGGTAAATGGTCAATTTAATGACGCGTGATTGATTGACGCCTCTGCGCCATCAAGGCACGGCACAGAGCATTTACCTGCTGGCAGCCGACGCTATTGAGCGCAGGGTCGAGCGGGTCTCGTCCATACGCCCGCGCCTGACTGATAGCCCGGTCGCAATGCACCTCACCCAACACCGCATCGCCCAAATGCAACCTGAACACACCCGCCATGTCCTGACTGAACGCACAACCGCCATCCACCTGGTTAATCGCGTAAAACCGTTGCGCTGGCGACTCGCCCGCACAGTACGGCGCGAGCACCTCGTCCATCTTCGCCAAACGACGAAACGACGCCGCATCCGGCCGAACCACCACCAGCACCGCATCCGCCACAGACATCGCCTGGCGCAAATACACCGTGTTGCCCGCAGGCACATCAATAAATACCGTGTGCTGGCCATTCAGGCCAAGCCGGGCCAAGCGCTTGCCGAGAAACTCAACATCCTGCCCCAGCCAGCGATTCAGGCTGTGTTGCTGCGCAAGGTCGGTCTCGCCAAAAGCGATCACACGGCACCCCGCGAAACCGCGCTGGGGTAAGGCCTGCCAGCTTTGATTGAGTAAGCTCGTGGCGCCGATACCCGGCAGATCAAACCCCGGACACAAGTGATGACGCAACGCGTTTTGCGGGTCCAGGTCCAAGGCCAAGGCGGGGTGCCCTTCACGCTGCAAGCCACTCGCAAGAGCGGCCGCTAACGTGCTGCGCCCGACGCCGCCGGTGGCGGAAACCAGCACCACGACAGTCGGTGACTGTGTGTCCGAATACACCTCGCCGCGCGGGCCTTCGACCCGCTCGGGCGGGTGGAAGTGATTCGCCTCGCCTTGGCTGAGTTTGTTGAGCAAACGCTGCAAGGGCTGCGCAGTGAATTCGTCGCTCGCACGCGGCAGGCTTGAGGAGTGCGCACCCAGCGCGGCGCTTAGTTTTGCAATGTGCTCTGCACGCGCCACTGAATGCCTCTCCCTGACGGACTGCGGTGTTAATGAGGCGTGCATTGTGTGTTATCACGCGGGCAGTGTCAGTAATTTGGTCTTTTTCAGTGAGCTATTTTCTGATGAGCGGTTTTACGTCATTTTTATGGCTTTTTGTTTAGGTACTTCTGTTAAATCAATGCGCCAGGGCAGCGGCGGGTGTTTTTTGATCAACACTTGTTGAATCATGCCAATCGAGAGGTGACTTTCGAGATTCAGTGACAATCGCGGGGGTGGTGATTGAGCTGGTTTGACGGGGCCTGACACGTGCAGATGCGCGGCTATAAAGGGGAGTTGAGGGGAGGAAAAAGCGGGGATCGCGAAAAAACCTTCACTTTCGCAAAAATAGTCAGAATTCAGGGGTTTACAGATGCTTTGCAATCGCTATAATCGTCGCCCTAACACGCCGGTATAGCTCAGTTGGTAGAGCAACTGACTTGTAATCAGTAGGTCCCGGGTTCGACTCCTGTGCCGGCACCATATCTCGAAGCCCCGCAATGCGGGGCTTTGTGGTTTCTGGGGTTTAAGAATTCTCAAAGGCTCGGCATGCCGTTTTGGCGAAAATGCCCAAAAAGTGCCCACACTTGAAAATCCTCTGCTACTCGCCTAAGCCCCACCTCGACTTCTAAGGGTAAGCGGATCATGGATGGATCCGCCCCCCCCCGCCCCATAAGACAATCCCGCTATGGGAGGATGCCGATAACTTCAGGGGTTAAAATCTGAAGCCCAATCGCCGACAGCAAACTCGTACCCAGCAAAAAGAAAGCGGCTTTCAACGCCAAGCGAATACCACCGCCGAACCCTTTATAACGCGATAGGTAATAGGCAACGATCTTCCTGTAGGCATCACCGTGGCTAAACGCATAGGCGATCGCCACCGCGAAGGCAAACCATGCAGCGCGCTCAGGATGAGGCATTGTGATTATGGTCAACGCCAAACCAACACAAACAAAACCAATGCTATTCACTTTCTTGAAATAGCGCTTGGCGATGGCTTCGTCTTCATCGTCCACAAAAAAATTCGGTCTCATTGGTAGGCTCCTTTTGAGATCGCAGTGCCAGTCACCGCGTCATCAAGTCACAGATTAAGAGTTAAGAGGTCGCTCTGGCCGTTTCCACTCAATGCAGGCGCGTTACTCCCGCAAATCGATAGAGCGCGCTCTAAAAATTCGAGCCTTGATACAAGGCTTACGCCACATCGTGGTGGTTATCCAAAAGTGCAATTAGCGTCCGGTAGCTCGCACGCTCACAGCGATGTGATGGATGCCTATTTTTTCCAGTGCGCCCACTGCGGCAACTGATCCCCTTGCATAGCTGCGCTGCAGCAACCTATCCGCTTTGCCATTTCCTTGCGCCAACCTGCGGCCTCTCTTTCTCCCGGAAAGAGACGGGCGCTCCTACCGCTGCTGCAGGCCGCCTCGTACAAGGCTTTGCGGCATTCCCCCTCGTGACAATCGGCGTGACAAACACCGAAGTCACCAGCAACAGCGGTGCAGATGGTGGTGCCGCAGCCCACGGAATGGACTTCACCTGACTGACAGTCAGGCATGCCTCGGTCATCGCATCACTGCTTTTACCTGACTCAGGATCTCGCGGCGCCGGTCTCGTCAGCCCGCGCAGCCTCCACCCGCCCACTTCCTCGGAAGTGTTCAGGAGGCCAGATCGTGTAATGCCCAAGCTCTCGGTCGTAAGGAGCCGCCATCCCGCGTTAGTGGACAACGCTCATAGGTCGCAGGGGCTTTGATCCCTGATAACACTCAACATTCTTGGCGGGATGACGTGGGGAAAGGCTTTAAGGGTTTGGCTTCGAGAGGAGTTTGATCATGGCATTGGTAGGCAAAAGGGATGGGCGGAATTTTGGCTATGGCCGCCAACTGAGCTATGCCGGGCCACAGGCGTTGAAAGACCTGTTTGGCGGCGGGCATTACGGCACGGTCAAGGCGCACAGTGACCGTTGGCGGGCGTTTGCATGCTGGTGTCGATCAGACGCTGGACCTGGGTTTAATGATGCGCGGCAGATTGATCGACAGACCTTGCGCGACTATGCGCAAAATTTGCGGCAGCAGGTCGAGCGCGGAGAGCTAGCCATAGCGACGGCGCAAAATCGGCTATCCACAGTCAACCGCACCCTGACTGCGCTTCGCGGTGATCAAGCAGTGAAAGTGCCAAGCCAGAGCAAGGCGCTGTGCTTACAGCGTATGGCAGTTCGCACGTCCGCGCCGCAAGGTCAAAATCGTGACCGGGGTGAAAACATCATCAAGACCCTCGGCGAGCATCAGATGCCGCGTGCTACGGCCATTATCAAACTGGCGAGAGCGACCGGGATGCGCTTGCGCGAAGCAATCCTGGCAGACCTAGTGCGCTTGAAACGAGAAGCGGAACAACTTGGCAGGATCAATATTTAGGAAGGCACCAAAGGAGGTCGCTCGGGAGCAACAGCACCTCGTTGGATAGTCGCCAGTTATCATGTTTGCGAAGCATTGGGCTATGCCGAATATGTCTCACCCGTTGGTAGTCATAATCTGCTGGCGTCTGGCGAAAGCTACCGGGATTTTCAACGGGCAGTCGTCCGGCCCGCGCGGACATTCTGCATACACATAATCTCAGAGGCTTCCACGAATTACGGGCGGCCTATGCGTGTGAGCGCTATGAGCAAATCACACAACATCTTGCGCCCGTTAATGGCGGTCATTACTTTCAGCTAGGCCCGCGTTTAGATCGTCTGGCTCGTGTGCAAATCAGTTATGAGTTGGGTCACGGACGTATCGACATAACATCGACGTACATCGGTGGACGGGCATGACCATAGCGTTCGATATGGAGCTGTTTTTGGCAGGCGTTTTGCGTGGGTCACATGCCACGCGCTTCCGCCATATTCGGCAAGCCAAGGCCATCCAGGCCGCTATTGCCGATCGCTGGCATCGAGATAGTCCGTGGACGTGGCAGCAGAAGCATCTTGTATGGTTTTTAAATCACCGCCTGAATGGGCATGCGCAATCGACCCGCTATTATTTTGTGCTGACTATGCGATTGCTCACGAAGCGGCTGGGAAGATCGTGGCAGTTCGGCCTCTAGGCAGTACCGGGCGAAGCAAGGGGAAGCACTTCGTTACATTCAGCGGCGCGCTACTTCCCATCACCACTTGGTGCGAGGACGTCGCCGCATGTGTCTATCGAAACACCGTGGCTTGGTCACGTTTTTATAACAGATTTTGAGGGATTGATAAATATGAGTCGCAGAAAAGCATAACTTCATGGCCACTTGAATGCGCGGACGGCAAATCCGACTCTGTATAGCCTGCCGTATCAAGTTCCTGATGGACCCTGTCGATAACAACCCCGCCGATGAATAATTCCATCATATCTCTCAGTTGTTTTGACCAGCAAAAACTATATTTATCAATTGGTACTACTCTCGCAACATGCGCTGGAGAGTCTGCATATGCAATAGCAATATTTAAATCTGAAGTCACAAATACTGACTGGCTCCGGTAGAAAACACCGAAATTTTTCATGAACCACGCGTCTGCAGAAGCATGAATTTCCGGTGATAAATCCCTAGGACGTCGGTCTTTACGCGTCACATGCACTCGGCGCTGAGTCATATCATGACGTGCGCTAAAACCTCTGTAAAAAATTAGATCATCAAATGTAGACATTCAGTACCCTCGTCTTTTACTTGTGGTTTGCGAGGCATAATTATCGCCTTGGGAACTGCGCCCTTTTCTCTCATCCAAGAGTTCAAGCGCTTCAAACAGCAATGACCTAATTTTCTTTGAATCAGGCTGATTGTGGTACTGGTCGGGTATCTTTTCCCGGGTTTCTGCTTCGCCAAATGCAATATCTATTTCGACCCCTGGCAAAAGAGAAACTCTCATTGTCCGCCGCTGCCGAGGTTTTATAGTAGATGCCTTTAACGAAAGACGGGATAAAACCTCAAGCTCATCGATCGAAATATCACATGATGGACGTGCCTCGAAATCCATCGGAGAGACCAAATCCCTTATAATCTTAATACATACGCCAGAAGCAATATTCCTTATATCAAACTCATCCGAAAGACAGGCGAAAACTGCGTACCAGAATACTATATCCGGGTAACTCTTGACCTTATCTCTCAAAACCTCAACATGACTTAAAGAACCAGGCAAAATCCTGTTGCAATAATAAGCCATACATATAGATTTCTGGTTCACTGGTAAAGAGCTGGACTCGACAATTGATGCCAAAGAGTTAAATCCAGAAACTCTATTATTGAAGGCACCCCCTATCATCTTAGCTTCGTTAGTAATCGAAAAACTGGAAGCCAAAATATTATCTAGTTCAAGCTCATCAACCGATCCAGAAATGTATTTAGTCAGATCACTATTAAAATCTACAGCATCGATTCTGGGTTTTTTTTCCGTTCTGGCTCCATCATCCATCAGCTTCAAGAACGTTATAGAAGTTTCAAGCAACGACGAAGTTACTTCTTTATTTACGATTTTATGTGCAAGAACCCATCGTTCCGCCACATTTTCAGGTTTCATCCATGGATAAATTATATTCGAGCGCACCATTGAAAAGGAAACTGCCTGAGAGCACGATGCATAACTTATAGCCCCCGTGGTCAGTGTTTTACTTTCATGCAGAGCACCAGTAATAACGTCACCCAATATACACGCCAAATACGCCTTTAACTTTCGGTCACTTGGCTTGGCTGTTTTATAGGTTTTCTTCGTCCCCAAAAAAATATTTTTTGCAACATCGCCATTACAAACATGTATATATGATGAGATGGGAGAAAACGATGAATAATATGTCGCAACGTCCGCGAAGAAACTCTCCAAGTCATCTTTTTCAGGGATCACAAAAACTGGAAGCCGCAGGAAATCAATTTCCTTGTTCCAAAAACACTTATGCTGAATGCCGGTAGCAGGTAAGGTGCTATCAAACAAATCGCCTCTAAATTCTTTTTTCGACTTTGTAATGCGTAAAAAATCTTCCAAATTCTGCCGATTCTCAACAAGCATCTTCAGACTCCAAATAGGTTGTCGAATGATGGATCCGCAGCCGGCGGAGACAAGACCCGAAGGGCACTCTCTAAATAGCCAGGAATACTACCAGAGTAGTATAAGCTCACTGAAGTTTTACCACGCAAAATCCCAGTATAAGTTAGCCTCTTCTGCGTCGCCCGCATCTGAGGTAATGCTTCACACCCGCCTATGTGAACAGATCTGAACTCCCACCCCTTACTCGAATGAAGAGTCCAAGTTATCACGCGATCTTTATCGGGTAACGCGGAAACACTTAGCGAGTTCTTGAATTCAGCGACTTGATTCGCCCTTGGAAAAAAAACACCGATTTTCTCGCCTGGATACAAAAGTAATTCTTCGTGCAACTTAGAAATAATTTCCGACACCTGAGACTGGAAGGTATCACACTGCAACTTCGAAACTGACGAAGGACGGGCAGCTTCATCATATTTACACTCACCCGTAATATGCGGATAAGTAATATAATCTTTATTGATCCCATCCGCGACTAAGCAAATATTATGACCGCTTCTATAATGGTATTTCAACCTGACTACATTTCCATCAACTAAATTTTCCATCAAGCCAGGGGTCTGTGCAACTCTGTAAATTGACTGTCTGGAATCAGCAGCAATAACCAATCTCTCCGCCAAACTCCTGAATATAAAAAGCTCAGTATCGGTATAATCTTGGGCTTCATCTATCAACAACGCCTCAAATATATCTTCGATTCCATTTTCTGTTATAAAAGACTTTAAAACGCCAGCCAATAGAGATCTATCCTCCTCAAAGTTTCCGGTACTCTCGGCTTCAAGACCATACTCAGCCAGCAACTCTCTAAACAATTGCATCGCCGTTACAGCATAATCCGCGGGCAGGTCATATTGTATACAGCCATGCTGAAAAAACTCCCTCAAACTAGCGGTAAATACCACAATTTTAAAATTGCTAATGTTTTTTAATTTTAGCCATTTGGCTCTTAGCAACAGAATGTTGGTTTTCCCAGACCCCGCCGGTCCGGTTAAAAGAAAACTTTCAGTAGCCCCCATCCCTCCGACCGCTTTCTTCTGGAACTCATCTAAGTCGCCTTCGCCAATCCAAAACGCGCTAACCATTCCATGCTCCTTAAGCGACAGGGACTATCTTGTCCGCTACTGTATACAAAGCCAACTTACAACGCTCAAAAACTTTCTCGACCGAAAACACCTCCAGCCAAAGCCCTTTGAAAATTGATTCCCCACTGACTAGTGCGGAAATTGAGACCTCAAGGGTTTGCTGACTTACGTCAGGCAAACACAACAGAACATTTAGCTCCAAAACATCTTTAAAATTCAGGCTTTCGTCAGCCTCGAATACATATTGCAGCAGATACTCAACTTCTGAAATACTTTTGTGATTGCCGCTGAATCTTGGGAAGATTTGCTCAGCAATCAAGAATCGCCTGACCTCCATAAAAACTCTTCCCTGGATTTCCCAAAGAGCTTTTCGCAGAGTAATCCCAGGATCGATTGGACTCATTTCTTTCTCAAGCACCTTTTTTTCATCTGCGTGTATTTGCCTAAGCCTTATAGAGCGTCTAATCTGCGAAAAATCTGCTGCTTCTGAGGGACCAGAAAAGCTTGACCAGTCAATAAGCGACACTCTTTCACGCCAGTCCTTCACCAAACAAGATTGAGCCAGATGCACAATCCATTCTTCGCAAGATGACGATGTGAAGCTAGGAGTCCTCCATCTAACCGAATCATATAAACAAGCCCTTGGTTTATCATAGCCATCAAATATACAATGCCCCTCTAACATTTCGTAGATGGTTGCGCCTATTTGATAGAACGTAATCGCCCTCCATGCACTATTATCAGAACTTGCCTCCTGCCTCCACACAAATTCTGGAGGACTGTACCGTAAAGATGCTACAAACTCCCCACCGGAAAGTCGACTATCATCACCCTCGGTCGCTATTGACTCATAGACAATGCCCAAATCAAGTAGACATAAACTTGTAAAGTCATCGTTCACGATGATATTTGCAGGCTTTATGTCTCGATGAACTAGACCTTGAGACTCGAGAAAACAAGCAGCATCTGCCAGTTGGGAGATTAGCGGCGCAACTGAAGCTTGGGGAAGCTTACCAAGTAGAACCTCTAAAGTTGAACCGGAAACAAACTCCATAAAAAGATATATAGTTCCAGTCTCGCTACACAAGCCGCCATCAAAAACCTCAACCAGATTTGGGTGATGTTTTTTACCGGCCAACGAAAGTTGTAACTCAATCCTTTCTAACTGTTCTTCCAGCCCGTTTTTTTTAAGGGACTCAGGAAAAAACAGCTTGACTGCTCGGTCTACATCTTCTTTCCGTGCTAAATAAACAATTCCATCAGCACCACGACCTAGCTCTTTGTCCAACCTCCATCCCTTAAAAGATTCCCCAACCAATCCTCGCACATCTACCATAAAAATCCCTTTCGCTAACTGTCTGCTTCCCAACCTTGAGAAAAAGGGTTGATGTATTTGTTCTGACAAGCCGGTCTCAAATCTGCAAAGCACCTGACACAGCAAGATCGCAAATTACCACGGAAAAGGATGGTATGGCATGCGCGGCCTGACCGCATCAAGGCTTTGGGCAAAGAGACAAAAGCCTTATAACTTATTGATTTTTAAATGTTTTACTAGAAACCACTTGAGAGGTCCGCAATGAAAATTAATCATGACTCAGGCTGGTGCCCTTTGAAACAGGGCTGCCAACGTGCAGAATTCTAAACCACTACCTCCGAATGATTTGCGCTTCCTATATCGGGATTGCAACACTCCTAATCACATCAGCTTCTCTAAAAAGGGTAAAAATGGAGGTAGACGCATAATCATCATTTATAAAATATGTTTTCTTTCAATAAGTTATAAAAAATTCGACTCCTAGTGCCGCGATATTTCAACGCATCATGCAGGCATTTTTAGTCTTAGGGGATAGCGATTTTTCGACAATTTGGCATGCCGTTCTAGCGAAAATACCTCTAACTGAAACCCACCAATCCACTTTCCCGATTGCTCCCCACGCCCCACCACGCTACCCTCCCCCCGTCGCTGCCAATTCAGCGACCGGGCCTGAGAACCCGGCAAGATGCAGGCGCACCAAGCGCCACCAAAACCCGATTTGCAGGCGTTTTTTTTCGCCCACCATTTCGTGCAATGGCGGCTGTGCGTGGGAGACCTTCGGGTCTGCCGGGTTCCTGTATCTCCGGTTTCTCAGCCTGCGCACAGCTGCCACCCATTCGCCTGAGAACGAACGTGGTAGCTCTCACTCGATATGGGAGTTCTACCGATGACCGCTCCAATTCCATCTGCGTTAACCACCCTCGGCGTCACCCCTTTCTCCTTCCACTCCGACCAGCCTCTATTTCGCGTCAACAGCGGCGTGCCCCTGCTCGAAGCCTTGCACCACGTTTCCGACTTGCTCCACGTCGCCAAGCTGCTCGCAGAGGATGCGGCGATGACCAAGCAGACGGACCGTTACGCCTGGGCATCGCATTATTTGCAGGAGATGAGCAAGGCGGTGATTGATGATGTGGTGAAGGCGTTGGAGGCGCCTTGTGCTACTGAGTAGTCAGTAAGGCGTCGCTATCTGGCTTGATTCCGTCCATAAAAAAACCCCGAAAAATTCGGGGTTTTTTATCGCCTGGCATCAGGCGCTTCGCCGGATCAATTAGAAAACGTTGATCGGGTAGTCGGCGAACAGGCGTACTTCGTTGCCGCCTACGTTGTAGTTGCTGGCGTTGTTGGAGACGCGCAGCCAAGAGGCGCGGGCGCGCAGGCTGAGGTCTTTGGCTGGGCCGCTTTGTACGACGTATTTGAACTGGTTGAAGATTTCACGCTCGGTGCCACTGCCGCGGTTGGTGCCGTCGTCAATGTTGGTGCCGCGCACGTAAGCGATGTTGTAGGTCAGGCCAGGCACGCCGAAGGTGCTGAAGTCGAGGCCGTAGCCGGCTTGCCAGGAGCGTTCGTCTTTGCCGTTGAAGTCAGACCAGTAGGAGTTGGCCAGCAGGATGGTGTTGCCGCCATCGCCGATGCCGCTGCCGCTGGTGTTGTTGCGGTAGCCGCCGTAGAGGTAGCCGGTGTCGCCGGTGCTGCGTTGGTGCGCGACGGTGAAGCTGTGCGGGCCGACGGCCCAGGTAGCGCCGAGGCTCCAGATTTTGTTGTCGCGGGCGTCAGAGTCGCCTTGGGTGAGCTGGGCGAAGTCTTTGTCGAGCTTGGTTTTGTAGCCGTTGAAGTCGAAGGTCAACGATTGTTTCTCTGGCAGGGCCAGCACGTAGTTGACGTTAACGTATTGCTTCTTCAGCACGTCTTGCATGTCGGATGCGTACAGCGCGGCCGACAGGCTCTCGGTGAATTTGTAGCTGCCGCCGACGTAGTCGATGTTTTTCAGCAGGCCGCTGTCGGTGCCTTCGGCGCCTTTTTGGGCTTGTTTGGTGAAGTGACCGGCATCCAGTTGCAGGCCGGCGATCTCTTTGGAGACGATCGAGGTGCCGGTGTAGGTTTCGGACAGCAGGCGCGAGTTGTCGTATTGCAGCACCGGCAGGCCGGGAACTGGTCACCGTACTTGAGTACCGTGTTGGAGACGCGGAACTTCACGGCCGCGCCGCCTTTGGCCAGGTCGTGGGCTGCTTCGCCGCTGTCGCCTTGCTTGAAGAAGTTGATGCCGCCAGCGCCGCTGCGGCCTTTACCACCGTCCAGGCGGATGGCGTATTGGCCGATCACGTCCACGCCCACGCCGACGGTGCCTTGGGTGAAACCGGATTCGAATTTGCCGATGAAGCCTTGGCCCCATTCAGCTTTGTCTTGCTGGCCGTTTTTGTAGTCACGGCTGATGTAGGCGTTACGTGCAGCGATGTTCAGGTGGCTGTCTTCTACAAAACCCTTGGATTGCTCCTGGTCGTTTGCCATTGCCTGAGTAGCGCTCAAAATCCCCAGAGCGATCAAACCCATCCGTTGCTTCAACATTTCTTATATTCCTTATTACTGGTTGAGTACGCGCTATGACACCAGGCTCCGTGTTGCTTTTCTGGTGTCTACTTTTTCCGAAAAAAAGAAGGCCCGCGGACGACTGAACTGCCGCGGGCCTTTTTTATTGGATGAGTTATGGCGGTTAGCCACAGGCGTTGGGCGCAATCCTATGCGCGGGTTGAACTATGTGTCAATTTCGTGAATCGTCTGTATTTAGGCGAAAAAAGTCTAAGGGGAGCCGTTCAGGGCGTGCGCGAGTGTTCATAAAGATGTTCAAAACACATCGCGTTACACTTTTCACGAGCCAAATTTTTGGGAATAGATAACGCGCGCAAATGCAAAGCATTACCATTCACGCGCATTTTCTCTACTCACTTTTTGGATACATTCCTTGATGCCTGCCTCTCGCCTGACGCCCATCACTTTTGGGCTCTCTGTTCTGCTGTCTGCTGGTTTTGTGGGTGCTACCACGGTGTTGCCCGAGACTTCGATCAGCGCCGAAGCTGACGAAGACGACCCGCGCGTCAAAGAGACCAACACCGCCACGCGCACAACCACTGCGGTGCGGTATGTGCCCCAGGCCATCGATTCAGTCAAAACCGAAAACCTGCGCTCCTACGGCACCAACGATTTGGGCCAGGCGTTAAGCGGCATTCCCAACGTGAGCAGCGGCGCCGACACGCGTTTTGACAGCCTGCGTATTCGCGGCTTTGACGCGAGCAATGACTTCTATCTGGACGGTATTCGCGACGACAGCCAGTACGTGCGCGACCTGCATAACATCGAGCGCATCGAAGTGCTCAAAGGCCCGGCTGCGGTGCTTTACGGG
The DNA here is from genome assembly GCF_009296165.1 of Pseudomonas kitaguniensis. Taxonomy (GTDB): domain Bacteria; phylum Pseudomonadota; class Gammaproteobacteria; order Pseudomonadales; family Pseudomonadaceae; genus Aquipseudomonas; species Aquipseudomonas kitaguniensis. The sequence goes on from NZ_VUAZ01000040.1 coordinate 19,306, forward strand.
CGAGGTGGCCAGGGCGGTATCGTTAACCGCGTGAGCAAACTGCCGCAGGCCGGGCGCAGCTCGAGCATCGAAGCGCAAGGCGGCAGCAATGATTTGCGCAGCCTGTATGCCGACCTCAGCACCGACCCCAGCGATAACATCAGCCTGCGCTTGAACATGGGCAACCAGGACAACAACAGTTTTCGCGATGGCGTGAGTGGCAGCCGCCAACTGTTTGCGCCGTCGATGAGTTGGCAACTGACGCCCGAACTCAATTGGTTGGTGCAATACGAATACAGCCGTTACAACCGCACGCCAGACCGCGGTATTCCAGGGGTTAACGGTCGCCCGGCGGACGTGAGCCGCAGCAGCACCTATTTTGATAGCCGCGATTACATCGACGACAAGTCCCAGTCGCTGCGTTCCAAGCTCGCCTATGAACTCAACGACAACTGGCAACTGCGCCACACACTTGGCGTGTTCAAGCTCGACAGCGATTTCGACAACACCTACCAAACCGGCTACGACGCCAGAACCCAGCAAGTCACGCGCCAGCGCTGGCAGCAAGACCTGACTACCCGCAACGTCTTCAACAACCTTGAGCTGGAAGGCGGCTTTGATACTTTCGGCCTGGAACACCGCCTGCTCAGCGGGCTTGAGCTGGGCAGCCAGCGCCGCGATCCGAAGCTGTACACGGCCACTGCCGTGAACCGTGGTGGGCAAGCGGTGCCGAGCCTGAACCTCAATCAACCCAACCGCCATTTGAGCCACACCGGGCGGATGAGTGCGTCGAGTAACAACCACACTGAAGTCGAAAGCCGCGCGCTGTATGTGCAGGACCAACTGCGCCTGAATGATCAATGGCAAGTGTTGGCCGGCTTGCGCTACGACGATTTCGAAGTCGACACGACCAACAAGCTGCTCAACACCGAGCAGGCGGTTAAGAGCCACAGCACCAGCCCGCGCGTGGGCCTGGTGTGGACGCCGTTTGAAAATCACTCGTTCTATGCGTCGTGGAGCAAGACCTTTTCGCCGGCGGGCGGCGGCTTGATCGGCATCACGCCGAATGCGGCAGGCAGCGTCAATGACTTGAGCCCCGAGCTGACCAAGCAAAAGGAAATCGGGGTAAAAAGCGACTGGCTCGACGACCGCCTCAGCACCACGCTGGCGGTGTACGAATTGGAACTGTACAACCGCCGCACCAGTGACCCGCTGGACCGCACCATCACCCTGCTCAGCGGCTTGCAACGCTCACGCGGCGTTGAGCTGACGGCCACCGGCAAGCTGGTGGGTAATTGGTCGGTGCGCGGTGGCATTGGCCTGCAAGATGCCACGGTCGTAAAGGACAACAACGGCTTTGAAGGCAAGCGCATCAGCGATGTGGCCAAACGTAATGCCAGCCTGTTTGTCACCTGGAAGCCAGAAATGGGCTGGTACGCGGAAACCGGTTTGACCCTGGTGGGCGACCGTTATGCCGACAACCTCAACACCGTGGTGCTGCCCGGTTACGGCCGTTGGGACGCGCTGGCCGGGTTCCGTCAAAAGGCATGGGATGTGCGGGCGGCGCTGAATAACATCGCCGATAAAAACTACTACGCCTCGGCGACCAGTGCAGCGCAAATTCAACCGGGCGAACCGCGCAGTTTGGTGGTGACGGGCACTTACAGCTTCTGAAATTCGCCTTGAAAACCCGGCCAGCGTGCTGAGCGGGGCGTGTGTGGCGAGCGGGCTTGCTCGCCACCACAGCACCTTTACTGGGGATGCCGGTTAGTTTTTCATCAGCTCGCACAACACACTGACTTCATCCTCACTGAACAACCCCGCGGGGTAACGTTCACTGAACACGCTGCGCAGGTCCGGCTCCCTCACCCTTTTGGAGCCGTTAGCTTTCAACCAGAGCGCCAGCGCGTGGATCTCATCACCGTTAAGCCGCGCCGGGTGGAACGGGCGCGTGTAGATCGGGTTGGTATCGGCATTCATTTGCGCGCTCTCTCCTGCTGCGTGAGCGGCTAACTTACTCAAGGTTTGTGACAGAACTATGCAGCCGTCGCCTTGGGTCACTGTGGTAAACCCGATACAAGCACTGTGCCAGTTTCACGTGTTTATAAGCATTCACCCACAAAAAAGCCCGCAACCTGGCTGGGCCGCGGGCTTGCTGTGAGCGCTACACCTGCGTAGTGCTCTGGTGTCGCCCAAGCGCTGTTACAACTGCACTCAGTTTTTATGCGGGGCCGGCTGTTGTTGGGTCAGGCAGTGGATATTGCCGCCGCCCAGTAACAGTTCGCGCCCTGGCACCATCACCACTTCGTGTTGCGGGAACAGGTTCTGCAGGATCTGCTGGGCCTGGCTGTCCAGCGGGTCGTCGAAGCTTGGCGCGATGATGCCGCCGTTGACGATCAGGAAGTTAACGTAGGAACCGGCCAGGCGCACGCCAGGGTTACGTTCCTGGCTGCCGTCGACCAGGTCGACACCGGCGCACTCTTCCTCGGTGGCGTACAGCGGCCCCGGAATCGGCATTTTATGCACTGTTAACGCGCGGCCCTGGGCGTCGGTGCTGTTTTGCAGCACGTCCATGGCGGCGTGGCAGCGCGCGTAGTTCGGGTCTTGCGGGTCGTCGGTCCAGGCCAGCAACACTTCGCCGGGGCGCACGTAGCAGCAAAAGTTATCCACATGGCCGTCGGTTTCGTCGTTGAACAGGCCGTCCGGCAACCAGATGATCTTATCCACCGCCAGGTTGGCGCTGAGCACTGCTTCGATGGCCGCACGATCCAGGTGCGGGTTGCGATTGCGGTTCAACAGGCATTCTTCGGTGGTGATCAGCGTGCCTTCGCCGTCGACGTGAATAGAGCCGCCTTCGAGCACAAAACCTTCGGTGCGATAACGCGGCGCGCGCTCAAGCTCGAGGATCTTGCCGCCCACCTGCGAGTCGCGGTTCCACGGCGCATACAGGCCGCCGTCAAAACCGCCCCAGGCATTGAAGTCCCAGTTTACGCCGCGCACTTCGCCGCTGTTGTTGATCACGAAGGTGGGGCCGGTGTCGCGGACCCAGGCATCGTCGCTGGCCATTTCCACCACGCGAATATTGGGCACGTCGAGGCGCGCGCGGGCGTTTTCGTACTGACCGGCAGAAACGCAGACCGTCACCGGCTCAAAGCGCGCAATGGCTTTGGCCACCGCCACATGGGCCGCCTGCACCGGCTTGCCGCCCAGGCGCCAGTTGTCCGGGCGCTCGGGCCAGATCATCCAGGTTTGGGTTTGAGGCGCCCATTCGGCGGGCATGTAGAAGCCATCGGCGCGAGGTGTGCTGTGCAGGGTGGTCATGGCGATCAAGGCTCCGAATGGGGTGAAGGCCGACTTTATAACGGATAAAAATCGGCTTTAAAAGCAATAAAAAGAGACGAATCTCAAAATTCACGATAGAAAGCCGATAATAATCGACTCTCTATGACGGGGTATTCAACACCTCCGACAACAAGCCGACGAAGAAGTCCACAGTGCGTCGGCAAATCACCCTCGGCGACGCGCTCGCACCGGCATGTTTTCAGAACAAACCGGCCTCCGCTGCTGTCAGTCAGTGACGCTGCTCACGCAATTGCGTCGCCTGCTGAATGCTCATCTGTGGGCCAGGCGAACCGGCACTATTGTGACGACTTCTGCGTGTTCAGGCGTCTATATCGCCATTGTCAGGGGCCGTTAATCAAGCCCTCACTCTCTGCGCACTTGCATCGGCCCGATTCACAACTCAAGCTATGCTTAATTCGCCCTGTGTCCGTCTAAGGAAAAGGCTCTCGACATGCGCATTCTCATCACCGGCGGTGCCGGATTCATCGGCTCTGCCCTGATCCGCCATCTGATTCAACACACCGAGCACGAAGTGCTCAACCTGGACAAACTCACCTACGCTGGCAACCTTGAGTCGCTGGCGAGCATCGCGTCTAACAGCCGCTATGAGTTCGTGCAGGCCGATATTATCGACCAGGCCACCGTCAGCGCTGTGCTGGCGCGCTTTGAGCCCCAGGCGATCATGCACCTGGCCGCCGAGTCGCATGTCGACCGTTCCATTGACGGCCCGTCGGATTTTATCCAAACCAACATCGTCGGCACTTACAGCTTGCTGGAGGCCACCCGCGCCTATTGGCAAACGCTGGCTGAGCCTGCCAGGAGCGCGTTCCGCTTCCACCACATCTCTACCGATGAGGTGTACGGCGACCTGCACGGTGTGGACGACCTGTTCACCGAAACTACGCCCTACGCGCCAAGCTCGCCGTATTCGGCCAGCAAAGCGGCGTCCGACCACTTGGTCCGCGCCTGGCAGCGCACGTATGGCCTGCCGGTGCTGTTGACCAACTGCTCGAACAACTACGGGCCGTTCCACTTCCCTGAAAAGCTGATCCCGCTGGTCATCCTCAACGCCCTCGCAGGCAAGCAGTTGCCGGTTTATGGCGATGGTTTGCAGGTGCGTGACTGGCTGTTCGTCGAAGACCACGCGCGCGCACTGCTGAAGGTAGTGACCGAAGGCGTGGTCGGCGAGACCTACAACATCGGTGGCCACAACGAACAAAAGAACATCGACGTCGTGCGCGGCATTTGCGGCCTGCTGGAAGAACTGGCGCCGCAACGCCCGGCTGGCGTGGAAAAATTTACCGACTTGATCACCTTCGTCAAAGACCGTCCGGGCCACGACCAGCGCTACGCGATCGATGCCAGCAAGATCGAACGCGAACTGGGTTGGGTCCCGCAAGAAACTTTTGAAACCGGCCTGCGCAAAACCGTGCAGTGGTACCTCGATAACCTGGAATGGTGCCGCAGGGTCCAGAACGGCAGTTATCAGGGCGAACGATTGGGCAACACAGACAGCAAGGATTTGATTGCATGATGAAGGGAATAGTATTGGCCGGCGGTTCCGGTACCCGTTTGCACCCCATTACTTTGGGTGTGTCCAAGCAGTTGCTGCCCGTGTACGACAAGCCAATGATTTACTACCCGATCTCGGTGCTGATGCTGGCAGGGATCAAAGACATTCTGGTGATTTCCACCCCGGTGGATTTGCCGCAGTACCGCAACCTGCTGGGCGACGGCAGCCAGTTTGGCGTGCGTTTCAGCTACGCCGAGCAGCCGTCTCCGGATGGTCTGGCGCAAGCGTTTATCATCGGTGAAGAATTCATCGGCAACGATCCGGTGTGCCTGATCCTCGGCGATAACATCTTCCACGGCCAGCATTTCGGCGACCAACTGCGCAGCGCAGCGCAACGCCCGTCCGGCGCCACCGTATTCGGCTACTGGGTCAAAGACCCGGAGCGTTTCGGCGTGATCGATTTCGACAAAGAAGGCCGCGCCCTGTCGATCGAAGAGAAACCGACGTCGCCTAAATCCAGCTACGCCGTGACCGGTCTGTACTTCTACGACAACGACGTGATCAGCATCGCCAAGGCGGTCAAACCGTCGCCACGCGGCGAGTTGGAGATCACCGACGTCAACAACGCCTACCTCAAGCGCGGCGACCTGCATGTTGAACGTTTCGGCCGTGGCTTTGCCTGGCTCGACACCGGCACGCATGACAGCTTGCTCGAAGCCTCGACCTACGTGCAGACCATCGAACACCGTCAGGGTTTGAAAGTGGCTTGCCTGGAAGAGATCGCCTACGAGAACGGCTGGATCGACCGTGATTACCTGCTGGAACGCGCCAAGTATTTCGGCAAGACCGGCTATGGTCAGTACTTGTACTCGCTGGCCGGAGACAACAAGTGAATGTAGTTGAAACCACATTGCCCGGTGTGCTGATCCTCGAACCTAAAGTGTTCGGTGACGAGCGCGGCTTTTTCTACGAGAGCTTCAACGCTCGCGCCTTTGAAGAAGCCACGGGGCTTAAGCGTGATTTCGTGCAGGACAACCACTCACGCTCGCAAAAGGGCGTGCTGCGTGGGCTGCATTATCAGCTCGAACACACGCAGGGCAAACTGGTGCGCGTAAGCGCCGGTGAAGTGCTGGACGTGGCCGTAGACATCCGCCGCAGCTCGCCGAACTTCGGCCAGTGGGTGGGTGTGCGTCTGTCGGCGCAGAATCATCGCCAACTGTGGGTGCCGGAAGGTTTTGCTCATGGTTTTGTGGTGTTGAGCGACTACGCCGAGTTCCTCTACAAGACCACCGACTACTACCAGCCGAGCGCCGAACGCAGCATTCTGTGGAATGACCCGACGTTGGCCATCGACTGGGAACTCACCGAAGCACCGCAGTTGTCCGCCAAGGACCAAGTGGGTAAACCTTTGCTGGAAGCCGACCTGTTCCCATGAAAATCCTCATCACTGGCCAACATGGCCAAGTCTCGCGCGAGCTGCAACAGCGGCTCCAGGGCCTCGGCGAACTCGTGGTGCTGGGCCGCGACCAGCTTGACCTGGCCAACGTCGAGCAGATTCGCCAGCAAGTGCGCGCGCATCGCCCAGGTTTGATCATCAATGCCGCGGCCCACACCGCGGTCGACCAAGCCGAAAGCGAGCCGGACGCGGCGTTTGCGATCAACGCGATTGCCCCTGGTGTGTTGGCCGAAGAAGCCAAGGCGCTGGGCATCCCGTTGATCCACTACTCCACCGACTACGTGTTCGACGGCAGCAAACCTGCGCCCTACACCGAAGCCGATGTGCCTAACCCGCTGGGCGTGTACGGCCAGAGCAAGCTGGCGGGCGAACAGGCGATTGCGGCGGTGGGCGGCGACTACCTGATATTGCGCACCAGTTGGGTCTACTCCAACCACGGCAAGAACTTCCTGCTGACCATGCAGCGCCTGCTGCAAGAGAAGCCGCACATGCGCATCGTCGCCGATCAGATCGGCGCGCCGACGTGGGCAGGCACGATTGCCGACAGCACACGCGCGTTGATCGAACGCTGGCAGGCAGGCCAGGCCGGTGAATGGGGTGTGTACCACCTGACCGCGCAGGGCGAAACTTCTTGGTTCGGGTTTGCCGAGGCGATTGGTCAACACCTTCGCAGCCAAGGCAAAGCCTGCGCCGAGCTGGAAGCGATCCCTTCCAGCGCGTACCCGACGCCAGCTCAGCGCCCGCTGAACTCGCGCCTGGACTGCAACCGCCTGCAACAGCACTGGCAGGTCGGCCAACCGCAGTGGCAAGACGCATTGCGCGAGTGTCTTGCACAGCCGCACTAGGCATAATGCGCCTGTCCCCACAGGCGCACGACTCCCATGACTCCACCCCTTCCGCGACGACCCCGCTGGCGCAGCCTCGCTTTGCTGGCGCTGTGCCTGGCTCCGCTGCTATGGCCGCTGGAGCATTTGGCCGAGCGCTATTACCGCAGCGAACTGGCCGGGCAAAACCGCCAAACGCTCGACCTGTACGTCGCCAACCTGCTCGGCACCCTGCACCGCTATGAGGTGCTGCCGCAAATTCTCGGCGATTTGCCGGCCCTGCGCACCGCACTGGACGCGCCGCACGTCAGCACCAACCTGACCAACGCCAACGTGCTGCTCAAGGACGTCGCCGCCCAGGCCGGTGTGGAAGTGATGTACCTGATGGACACCAACGGCAAGACGCTCGCCGCCTCCAACTGGGACAAACAAGACACGTTTGTCGGGCGCAATTTCTCGTTTCGCCCGTATTTCAGCGAAGCCATGGCCGGGCGCCTGGGGCGGTTTTTCGGGCTGGGCACCACGTCGGCCAAGCGCGGCTACTTCTTCGCCGCTGCTGTGCGCGATGGGGACAAAATTATCGGCGCGCTGGTGGTCAAGGTTGACCTGGACCACACCGAAAGCCTGTGGGGCAACACGCCCGAACAATTGCTGGTGACCGATCACAACGGCGTAGTCATCCTGACCTCACGCCCGCAATGGCGCTTTCGCGCTACGCGGCCGCTGACCCCGGAAGAACGCCAGGCGATCATCGCGATCCAGCCCTACCCGACGCGCGACCCGCAGCCGCTGGCACTCAGCACCACGGCGTGGCTGCGCCAGTCTTCTGCCATCGCAGAGACCGGCTGGAACGTGGAAATTCTCGCGCCCAAATCGCTGATCAACCGCCCGGTGCGCACGGTGGTCGCAGTGGGTGGCGCCACGCTCTTGGTGTTGATGCTGTTGCTCGGTTTGATGATGCAACGTCGGCGCCATTACCTGGAGCGCATTGCCTTCGAAGCCAAGGCGCGCCGCGAGCTGGAGATGCGCGTGGTCGAGCGCACCAGCGACTTGGAAGGCCTCAACCGCCGCTTGAAACAGGAAGTGCTGGAGCGCGAACACGCCCAGCAAGAACTGGTGCGCGCCCAGGATGACCTGGTGCAAGCAGGCAAGCTGTCTGCGCTGGGGACCATGTCGGCGAGCATCAGCCACGAACTCAATCAACCCCTCGCGGCGATTCGCAGCTACGCGGAAAACGCCGAGATTTTGCTCGACCATGAGCGCACCAACGATGCACGCGGCAACCTCAAGCTGATCAGCGAACTGACCGGGCGCATGGCCTCGATCATCGCGCACCTGCGCGCGTTCGCCCGGCGCGACCGGCATGCCCCGGAAAGCGTGGCCCTGCAACCGGCGCTGGACGACGCGCTGGCGTTGCTGGCCAAGCGGCGGCGGTCGATGGAAGTCGAGCTGATCCGCGACTTGCCCGAGGCGACCTTGTGGGTGCAAGCCGGCGAAACCCGGCTGCGCCAAGTGCTGGGCAACCTGCTGGCGAACGCCCTGGATGCGCTCACCGAAAAAGGCCCGCCGCGCAAACTCTGGCTCAGTGCGCAAACCACCGAGCAGGGCGTCAACCTGACCATTCGCGACAACGGCCCGGGCTTTTGCATGGAAGCCCTGGGCCGCGCCAGCGAGCCGTTTTACACCACCAAGACGCGCACGCAAGGCCTGGGTTTGGGCCTGGCGATCTGTGACACCCTGATGCGTGCCTTTGGCGGCGAATTGTTGTTCGCCAACCACAAGGAAGGTGGCGCGCTCTTAACCTTGAAATTGCGTGCCGGCTCGCCGGGCGTCAGTCTGCAACCGTCCGAGGAC
>NZ_VUAZ01000041.1 GCF_009296165.1 Pseudomonas kitaguniensis
CTGGGTATGCCTGATGGTCCGAGGTGCCTGCATCGCGAGCAAGCCCGCTCCCACCAGAAGCATCAATAACCCCGGCGCACTTATTCCACTGCCCACCAGCGTGGCAACAACTGCCGCACGCGCGCCTCGCCGAAGCGGTCATCAATCAACATCACCACGCCGCGATCCTGTTGGCTGCGGATCACCCTCCCCGCTGCCTGCACGACTTTTTGAATGCCGGGGTACAGGTAAGTGTAGTCATAGCCTGCGCCGAAAATCGCACCCATGCGTGCCTTCATTTGCTCGTTGACCGGGTTCAGTTGTGGCAACCCCAAGGTCGCGATAAACGCCCCGATCAAGCGTGCGCCCGGCAAATCGATGCCTTCGCCAAACGCGCCGCCCAGCACCGCAAAGCCGATGCCCCGGCTGTGCTGGGTGAACTGATCGAGGAAGGCGTGCCGCTCGGCCTCGGCCATGCCGCGTGATTGCAACCACAGCGCAACCTGCGGGTACCGCTGTGCCATCAACTGCGCCACTTGTTGCAGGTAATCGAAGCTTGAGAAAAACGCCAAATAGTTGCCTGGCTGTTGCGCAAATTGCCGGGCGATCAATTCGACTATCGGTTCGAGGGAGGCGTGGCGATGCACAAAACGCGTCGAGATTTGATCGACGATGCGCACCTGCAATTGCTCGGCCTTGAACGGCGACTCCACATCGATCCACGCGGTGTCTGCCGGCAAGCCGAGCAAGTCGGCGTAATAATGCCGAGGGCTCAAGGTCGCAGAAAACAGCACGCTACTGCGCGCGGCCGTGAGCCTGGGCCGGATAAATTCGGCGGGTACCACATTGCGCAGGCACAGGGTTGAGGCGCTGCGTTTGCCGCCGAACTGGCGCTTGCTGATGTCGAAGATGAAGTGTTCGTTGAACAGCTCGGCGACTTTGGCAAATTGCAGCGCCTCGAAGTAGAAGGCTTGCAGGTCACCGCTGAGGGCTTCGGGGTAATCGTTGAAATAATCGCCCATCGCGCTCGCACAGAGGCTCAGCGCCTGGAGCAGTTTGTCCGGCTTGCTCGCATAGGCCTGGTAAGGCGCGAGCTGGTCCTTGTGCAGGGCGTTCCATTCGCGGTTGAGGCGTTGCAAGGGTTTCTTCAGTGGCTCGGGCGCGGTGTCGCGCACGGTCTTGAGGCTGTATTGGTCAAGGCTCGCGCTGTACATCGAACGCGCACGCTCGACCAGGTTGTGGGCTTCGTCGACCAGCGCCGCGACCCGCCATTGATTCAATTGGGCCAGGCCGAACAGCATGGCGCCGAAGTCAAAATAGTAGTTGTAGTCGGCGACCACAAGGTCGGCCCAGCGCGCCATTTCCTGGCTCAGGTAGTACGGGCACACATCATGCGCCAGCGCCACCTCGCGCAGGTTGCGCTGGTCCAGCAGGCGCACCCTGGAGGCGGCCGTGCGCGCGGCGGGCAAGCGGTCGTAAAAGCCCTTGGCCAACGGGCAGGAGTCGCCATGGCAGGCTTTGTCGAGGTGTTCGCAGGCCTTGTCCCGCGCAACCAGTTCGAGCACCCGCAGCGGTAATTCGGCATGGCTGTCGTACAGCACTTGTGCGGCGTCGAGGGCCAACTTGCGGCCGGGAGTCTTGGCGGTGAGGAAGAAGACTTTGTCCAGTTGTTGTGGCGCCAGCGCCTTGAGCAGCGGGAAAATCGTGCCGACGGTCTTGCCGATGCCGGTGGGCGCCTGAGCCATCAGGCAGCGGCCGGTGCTGACCGCCTTGTACACCGATTCGGCCAAGGCGCGTTGGCCGGGGCGAAAGTCAGCGTGCGGGAACGCCAGCGCTTGCGCGGCGCTGTTGCGCGCTTCGCGGTGCTGCATCTCCTGGCGCGCCCAGCCGAGGAACAGCGCGCATTGCTGGTTGAAAAACAGCGCCAGATCGGCCGCCTGAAAGCGCTGGTTGAGCAGGGTTTCGCCCTCGCCGACAATGTCGAAATACACCAGCGCCAAGTCGATTTCGCCAAGCCCGAGCTTCTGGCACATCAGCCAGCCATAAACCTTGACCTGCGCCCAATGCAACAGCCGGTGGTTAGCCGGCTGGGCGTCGAGGTCGCCGCGATAGGTTTTGACCTCTTCCAGGCGATTGCGGTCAGGGTCGTAGCCGTCCGCCCTGCCCCGCACGGTGAGCTGCTGGTATTCGCCTTCCAGCGCGACTTCATGCTGGTAATGCGCGCTGCGCCGCGAGGCGACGGTGCGGTGGCCGACGATGCCTTCCTGGGCGCTGGGCGACGGTGTGAAACGCAGGTCGAGGTCGCCGACCTTGCCCGTGAACTCGCACAGCGCGCGCACCGCGACCTTATAGCTCAAGCGGGTGTTGCCCAGCGCACATAGCAGACGGTGACCGGCATCTGGTATTCACCACAAAACTCCAGCCAGCGCAGTTGGTTGTCTTGCAGGCGATCGCCGGGGCCTTTGACCTCGATCATGCGGTAGGTCTTTTGCGCCGGCCAGAACTGGATCAGGTCGGGCATGCCGGTCCGGTTGGCGCGAATGTCGAGCAGCAGGCGTTCAAACCAATAGCGCAGGTGTTCGGCGGGCAAACACGCCAGCGCCTGCTCCAACAGCTCTTCGCTGAGCAGGTTCCAGAACACAAAGGGCGATTGAATGCCCCATTTTTGCGCATAGCGTTGGCGGATGGTGGTTTTGTAGCGACCATCCGAGAGTTGTTCAAAACACGCGGCGAACAAGCTGGCGCGGCGCTGATGAAAATCTTCGCTGTGCAGGTCCACCGGCCCGCGCTGGAACGGGTGGAAAAACGCGCCCGGCAACGGCGCGAAAATCACCTCCCAGCACAACAGCCCGAACAGCGAATTGATCAGCCCATTCTCGACGTAATGCACCGGCGCATCGGGCTCGCTGAGGTGCGCCTGCACGCAATATTCCACCGACATCAGCGGCTCCGGCACGGCCAGCGCCAAGTCCAGGCGGGTCACCGCACGCGGCTTGGGCTTGGGCTGCGCCGGCTCGCCAAGTTTGCGCCGCAGGCGCGGCAGCACCCGCAGCATATGCTGGTGTTCGGCGGCGCTTTCCGGCGCTTGTTGCGCGGCGCACGCCAGGGCCATGGCTTGGCTGTAATCGGCTTGGCGCTCGAGCACCCGAATCAGCCGTGAACGCGCGCCGGGGTAGGCGCAAGCACGGTAAATCTGTTGCGCCAGGTCGAGTTCGGCACTGCGCTCGCAGCATTGGCCGATCTGGAACAGCAGTTTGGCACGGCGTTTTTCCAGCCAGGGATTGTCGGTGGCAAGCGTCGCTATTTGCGCTAACACCTCGTCCAGCGCCTGCCCCGCTTCAAAGGCCTGCTGGCAGTGGTGCAGGAACAGAAACCCGTGCACATCGTCGCGATTGCGCAGGCCACGCGACTCGGCGCAGAACTCGACTTTTTCGTAGGTGTAGATGCCCAGGTCAGCCAGCACGAACTCCGACCAGTCCTGGTACAGATTGCCGAAGAACATCAACCGCAGGCGGTCGCAGAGGTCCATCACGGTGAGGCTGTAGAGCGCATCGCCGACCTGCGGGCACCACTGCGTAAAGCTGCGCTGTTCGGTGAACTGCTCGGCCAGCGACGCCAGCCAATCGGCCTTTTTGGCCTTGGGTTGATCAATCCACGGTTTGAACGCGTCGAGAACTTCGCCCTTTTGCAGCAGCGCGAACAGCGCTTCAAACGCCAGCAGGCTGCGCTCATCCACCCAGCCCTGTTCGACCAGCGCGAGCGCGGCGGCGTGGGTGCAACCAATTTCGAGGTAGTTGAGTTTGCTCGCACGAAAGTGCACGCCCTTGCGCATCACCATGCGCACCAGCAGCGCTTGCGAAGCCTGCGGCAACCTGTCGAATTGCTGAATGAAGTGCAATTCATCGGCGTCGAGCAAATCGGCATAGCGCTGCGCAAGCCAATGCAGCACTTGGCGGAAGTTGTGCAGGTAATACAAGGGGTCGTCGAGGGGGTTGGCCATGGCGCGCGCTGATCAAATACTGGTTATGCATACAGAGTGCCGATGCAAACCGCTTGTTGCAATCGCTAATAGATAAATGGCGCACGCAACTTTTCGTATAAAAGTGATCAGATAGGGCTGTTGATCGAGTAACATTTATCGGCCCGCAGCCCATGGCGCGGGACTTTTCAGGGTTAAAGGCAGGGTTATGAACATGAAGAATTTGGGTCTACCGATGGTTGCACTCACTTTTCTGGTACTGGCCGGTTGCGCGACGCAAACCGTGGTGACATTGCAAAATGGCACGCAGTATTTGACGAAAGACACCCCCAAAACCAAAACCGCCGACGGCTTCTATGAATTCACCGACATAGCCGGCAAGCACATCCGCGTGAAAGCGGATGACGTGGCCACAGTGCGCGACGAAAAGTAATCACAACCGTGCCTGTGGCGAGCGGCCCTTTGTGGTTGCTCGCCACAGGGCTTTAACTCAGCCGATCATAATACCGTCCGTCCACAGCCCGCCATGCCCGACGCCCACCAGGGTCACCGAGTCGGCGCCAAACGTGAGCACGGTATCGGCGCCGACGACCTTGGCGTGGTCACGCACGTCGGTGCTCCCCGCCACATCCTTGAACACCAGTTTGTCTGTCGGTTGGTAGCCAATCACGCGGTCGTTGCCGAAGTGGCCGCTGAACAAAAAGGTGTTATGCCCACTGTTGTCGCGGATCGTGTCATTGCCCTTGCCTCCCTCGATAAAGTCCGCACCTTTGCCGCCCTGGATCAGGTCGTCGCCGTGACTGCCGATGATAAACGTGTTGCCCTTATGCGGTTCGGCATTGCGGTTGAGGTCCTGCACCCAGGTGTTGGCCCGCGCCGGGTCGGACAGGTTGGCGACGATCACCGTGGCATCGCGAGTCATCTGGTTGTAGAAGCCGGATTCGAGGATGCGCGTCATACCGTCGCCATACGCCGTGGGCAGGTGCGACACCCAGGTCGGCAGGTTGACGATCGAAAACGGCAGCACATTCCACATCGTCGACGCGTAGTGGTCGTTGAAGCTGACGATATTGTCGGTGGTCGAATCGTGCGGCTTGTCGTGCACGCCAAGCGACGACAGGTTGAAGGAATAGCCGTCCAAAGCGCGGAACACCGGGTCGTTTTCGTAACCGATATTCAGCACCTTGTCGCCGGCACTTTGGGTTGGCGAGGCGAAGGCCACATAGTGGGCGTCCTTGTAGAAACCCGACCATTTGCTGCTGCTTAAATCCGCCAGGCTGTTGACCGCCAGCCCGCCCAGGCTGTGGCCGCTGACCACGATGTCTTTGCCGCTCAAGCCCTGCGCACCGGCATAGTCGGCGACATTTTTGAGCAGGCCGCCGAAGGCTTCACCCGCGTAGTTTTTCGCGTAATCCTTAGGCCCCAAGGCGGCGAGCAGGTCGCTGATCAGGTCGCCGATGGCATCGCTGATCAGGTTTTCGCGTGGCCCCGAGGTGCCACGAAAGCCGATGCCGATTTCGAGCAACTTGCCGGCGTGATCGTATTTGCCCAGCACCTCGACTTGCGCCGTGGTGTAGCCGGCTTTTTCGCCAAAGAAGGTGCCGCGCGCATCGACCTTGCCGCCATAGCCCAACGCACTCGCACTGATCGGCGTCCAACCGGCTTTTTGCACCGCCTCAAGCGCGGCTTTTTCCGAGTCGGGGTTCCAGGGAATGCCGGGAATCACGCCTTGTGAATCGGTGCTGCCGAGCAGCGCACCGACCAGTGTGGCGGGTAAGCCCACGCCCAAACCGTTGTGCTGATAGCCCACGGCAAAGCCGTTATCCAAGTTGTGGTAAGCATACAAGGTGATCGCCATTGCATCGGCGAACAACGTTTTGGAACCCTCGTTGCCAAGGTTTTTATAGTCAAAGATACCCATGGTAATGCCTCTCTTTTGTTGGATTTGTCGAGAAAGCGAAAACACTTGTACCGCTGATGCATAAGCCCGGCGCTAACAAGCGCCCGGCGTATGCATCAGGTTTGTCACCCTTTAGAACGCCCAGTCGAGGCTCAAACCCACCCCGTGCACCTTGTCTTTACTGGCCAGCAGGCCGTTGTAATCAAAGCTCACCCGCGCCTCCTTGCTCAGCGCCAGGCTGACGCGAGCGCCGACCAATGCCGCATCACGCGCGCGCGGCGTACTTTCCACCGCAAACGAAGGCCCGCCCGAGGCAAACGCCAGGTGCTGTTCGGAATCGACGCTGCTCAGGTTGTGCTGCCAGCCCAATGTGCCGGACACCTCCAGTTGCTGGTGGTCGTTGACGTTGAAGGTCTTCAAGGCACGCACGCCCAAGGTGCTCAGCACCACGTCGCGGGTGTCGTCACGGCCTTTCAACGCAGCGGCATCGCCTTTTTCAGTAAAACCATCGCTGTCCAGGTGCACGTAGGCCAGGTTGGCGAACGGTTCCAGCGCCAACGGTTGCAGGTTGACGCGGTACGCCGCTTCGGTGAACACCTGAGTGCTGCGTGCATCGACCTTGGCGGTCTGCTTGCCAGCTACAGCGCCGTATTGCAGGTCGCGCTTCACGTCGCGCGATGCCAGCTGTAGGTCGCGCCGCCACTCAAACGCCAGGCGCCGATCTCACGCCCGGCATAGGCGCCGAAGTGGTAACTGTCGACCGAGGCACGGCTGTGAGTGTCGCTGCCCATGTTCAACGAGGTGTCGCTGTAGCCTGCCACCAAGCCGATGCGGGTGGCGTCGTCCAGCGCGCCGTCGACGCCGGCCAGCAGGCCGCCGATGGCGCTGGTGTAGCCTGCGGTGTCGTTGCGGCTGTCAGTCTTGCCCCACGCACCGAGTGCCTTGACCCACACGTTGCCACGGCTATCGAGGGTTTGGCTGCTCGCGCCCATGTCGCCATTGCGCAAGCGTTCACCCACCGCTTCGCGCACGTAGCGGCTGTCGTTGACCAAGGCATTTTCCAACGCCGGGTAGATTTCGCCGGACAGTTGCTGGAACGCGCCTTGTGCCGAAGCCGCAGTCGGCGCCAACAACAGGCTTTCATACACCGCGTTGCCCGCCCCCAATTGCTCGGCAGCCGCCGCGACGGAACGCTGGTTTGGGGTGGCGGCGACGCTGGCGAAGCTGTTGGCATTGCGCGCCACAGCCAACTGCACGCCGTTGGCGGCGTAGTTCAGGGTGCCACCGATAAACAGGTAGTCGGGCAGTACCGCAGCGAAATTGCCGGTAATGCCACCCGCCGCTTGCAGGATGTTGTACTGACGACCGATCAGGCTTGCGGCCTGCGCGCTGCTCAGCAAGGTCGGGCTGTTTTCCAGGGCCAGGGTCACGGTGCCGCCGTTGAGCGTGGCGGTGCCGCTGGCGACGATTTGGTCGCTGCTGGTCGGCGACAACTCCACCGCATAAGTCGAGCCAGCGTTAAAGGTCACATCGCCCGCCACGTTCAGCGTGCCAATCGAGTTACCCGGCGCCACGGTGCCGCCGCTTTGCGCAGTCAGCGAACCGATGCGCCCCGAGCCACCGACGATGCCGCTCTGGCTGACGGTGACGTCAGACGTCACCGAGCCGTTGATGGCCAGCAAACCCTGGTTAACCAACGTCGGGCCGCTGTAGGTGTTGCTGCCGGTCAGCAGCAACGTACCGATACCCTGCTTGGTCAGGCCGCCATGGCCCGAGATGTCATTGCTCCACACATCGCGGCCACAATGCACGTCGGTGCACACGCGTTCGGTCGGTTTGCCGGCATCCACCACCGCGCCGATGCCTGGCAGGTCAGCTACAAATTGCCCGCTGCCATACGCACCGTCGATGCGAAACTCAGCCGGAATATCTTCAGCCGTGACGAACATTCCCGGCCCGTTTACTGCCTTGCCCAGGTTGATCATGCCCCAGCCATACAACGAATCGATGCCCGGCGCGCCGAGGTCGGTGGCGGTGGTTTTCAGCAACGTGGAAATTTGCTCGCCATTCATGTAAGGGAAGCGCTCCATCAACACCGCCGCGCTGCCGGCCACGTGCGGCGCGGCCATGGAGGTGCCGTTGAAGTTGGCGTAGTCGGTGGTGAGGTTTTCCAGGCTGGTGCCGTTGATGATCGAACTGTAGATGCGCGTGCCGGGGGCCGACACGCAAAAGCTCGCCGCATAGCCGCAGCGCGACGAAAAGGTGCTGATCACATAAGGATTGGCGCTGGTGGTGTCCGGGTTTTGCTGCAAGGCCGCCACCGACAGCCAGTTCGGCGCGATGTCCGGCACAAAATACGCGAGGCCGGAAATCGCGTCCGGGTTGTTGCGGTTGTAATCGTTACCGGCGGCAAAGATCGTCAGCACACCGCTGCGCGCGGCATCAATTGCACCTTGATAAGCGCCACCGGCAAGAGTGCCGAGGATCGGCCGGATGTTATTGAACTGCGCCTGCGCTTCATTCACGGTGAAATTCTGAAAGGCCGGGTCACGCCCGCCTTTCGCGTACTGCTCACCGATGCCGATGCCCCAGCTGTTATTGATGATTCGCGCACCGCTTTCGACCAGTGCGTCCCAGCCGGCTTTGTAGACCGCGCCGTCGTTGCCGAGGATGATCCCGTCTTCCGGGCCAGGGTCGCCGTTTTCGGCGCTGATGATTTGCGCATTGAACGCCACGCCATGCATCGGCCCGCCATCGCGGTTACCCGCAGCGATGCCGCCGACGTGGGTGCCGTGGTTACCCAATTTGCCGTTGGAGCCCAACGACGGCGTGCCGTCGTAGCGGAATGCATCGCCCGCCTTCACCGGAATGTACGGGTCGGTGTATTGGCGAATGCCCTCGGTGACAATCGTCACCACTTTGTTGGGGCTGGCAAATTCCGGGTGCGCGGCGTACACCGGCTGATCGAAGATCCCAAGCTTGACGCCCTTGCCGGTGTAGCCGGCCGCGTAGGTGGTGTCTGCATGCACCGCGCCCAGGCCCCAGTCGGCCTTGAACTCGTCGCTGCGCCAACTGGCGGCGTCGCCCAGTTTGCCGGTTTCTACATAGGGCGCGGCCTGGGCGCTGCCCAGACCTGCCAGGCAGCACAGCAGCGCACTGAGCGGGTAGCCCGGGCCTGTGCGAGTCGGGGAACCCCCCCCCTGATTTGCGTTTGTTCACGTTGACCGTCCTTAGTTTTTATGACGTTTTTGATCGTTGCCACGCGCTGCGTGGGAATGCCGCCCCAGGCGCTCTGCGTCCCGCTGTTGGCGAGGTTGTCAGGCGTCACGGGAGGCATCCTTGGCTGCGCGTGGGAACGCTCAGTGGTGGAGCTGGTTTGAATGAGGGTGTTTTAGAACTGCCAGTTGAGGCTCAAACCCACGCCCTGGGTTTTTTCGCGGCCGCCCAACTGGCCGTTGTAATCCAGGTTGATTCGCGTCTGCGCGCTCAGCGCCAGGCTGGCCTGCACACCGACCAGCGCGGCATCACGCAGCAACGGCGTACTGCGCACCGCGAACGAAGGCCCGCCTGCGACAAACGCCAGGTGCTCGGCGGATTCGACGGCGCTGAGGCTGTGTTGCCAGCCCAGCGAACCGGACAATTGCAGTTGCTGGTGGTCATTCAAAGGAAGGCTTTTCAGCGCCCGCAGACCGAGCGTGCTGAGCAGCGCATCGCGCTGATCGCTGCCGCGCTCAAGCGCTGCGGCATCACCTTTTTCGTGAAAGGAATCGCTGTCCAAATGCACGTAAGCCAGGTTGGCGAACGGCTCCAGCGCCAACGGTTGCAGGTGAATGCGGTAGGCGGCCTCGGTGAACAACTGCGCAGTACGCGCCTCCAGCTTGGCCTTTTGCTTGCCACTGACCTCGCCATAGTTGAGGTCACGCTTTACATCGCCGCGATGCCAGCTGTAAGCGCCGCCGACGCTGACGCGCCAATCACCCAACTCACGCCCGGCGTACGCGCCGAAGTGGTAACTGTCGATGGACGCCGATGAATGCGTGCCGTTGCCCAGGCTCAATGAACTGTCGCTGTAGCCGGCAACCACACCCACGCGCGTCTGCTCATCAAGGGCGCCGTCGACACCCGCGAGCAGGCCGCCGATGGACGTCGTGGCGCCCGCCGTTTCGCTGCGGCTGTCGGCCTTGCCCCAGGCGCCAAGCGCCTTGAACCACAGGTTGCGCTCGCCGCTGACCGGCACATGGCGCAGGCGCTCGCCTACCGCGTCGCGCAGTTGCAGGCTGTCGTTGATCAGCATCGCGCCAAGCGCCGGGTAGATTTCGCCCGACAACTGCTGCAAACCTTGTTGGGCCGCCGCCACCGAATCCGACTGCAGCACGCTTTCATACACCGGGTTGCCCGCGCCCAATTGCTCGGCGGCGCCAGCCACAGCGCGCTGGTTGCGGGTGGCCCCGACGCTGGCGAAGCTGGTCTCATTGCGCACCACGTTCAATTGCACGCCATTCGCCGCGTAGTCGAGCGTGCCGCCAAGGAACAGATAGTCAGGCAGCACCTGACCAAACTGCCCCTGTACGCCGCCGGCAGCCTGAAGAATGTTGTATTGACGGCCGATCAGGCTTTGCGCCTGGCTTTGGCTGAGCAACGTCGGGCTGTTTTCCAGCGCCAGGGTGACCGTGCCGCCACCCAGCACGGCCTTGCCGCCCGCCACAATGCGGTCGCTGCTGGTCGGCGTCAGTTCCACCGCGTAGGTAGAGCCCGCGCCCAAATTCACGTCGCCCGCCACCTGCAAGGTGCCCACGGAATTGCCTGGCGCCACGCGGCCGCCACTGTTCACCTGCAGCGCTGCAATGCGCCCGGAACCGCCAAGCGTGCCGCTGTTGTTGACGGTCACCGCCGAGGTCAACGAACCATTGACCGCCAGCAAGCCGCCATTGATGGTGGTTGCGCCGCGGTAGGTGCTGTCACCGCTGAGCACCAGGCTGCCGGCACCGGACTTGATCAGGCTGCCTGCGTACACGCGGTTCGCCGCAGCCAGGTCGCGTGCGCTGCCCACCGCGTAGTCGGTCTGGTCCTGCTGGCTGGCGGTCGCGCTCACGCCGTTTTGCCAGCCCTTGTCGATCAGGGTTTGCTGCCAGGCGCTGTGTTCGCTGCGATCCTCGGCCTGGCGTTGCAGCAACGCCTGGTCAGAGATGCCGTTGCTCCATACATCGCCCTGCCCGGCCGCCAGGTTTACGTCCATCGCGCCAAGCAATTGCCCTGGCCCGTGCATCGCCCGGCCCAGGTCCGGTACGCCCCAGCCCACGCTGCTGTTGGGGGCTTGGGTAATTGAGCCGTCGAGCTGCGTGGCGGTGGTCAGCAGCACCTGCAAGGCCTGCTCGTTATTCATGTACGGATAGCGTTCCATCACCAGCGCCAAGGCGCCGGTGGCATGCGGCGCCGACATCGAGGTGCCGGATTTTACGCCGTAGCCGCCACCCGGAACGGTGCTGTTGATCAACGCGCCGGGGGTGGAAATGCACCAGTACTTGGCGATGCCGCACTGGTTGTATTTCTGGTTATTCGCCTTGTCCAGGCCCGACACGGCCAGCCAGTGGCCTTCGAGTTCCGGCTGAAAGTACGGCAGCGCCGAACGCACGCTGGCATTCGCGTAGCCGCTGTTGCCGGCGCTGAACACATTGATCACCGAGGCCTTGGCCACGTCCGCCGCCGCATCCAGCCACGTGCCCTGCTGGTAATGCTGCGCGTAGGCGGCATGCAGGTCGCCGAGGGTTTGGTAGCTGACGTCTTTGGGCTGGCTGCCCCAACTGTTGTTGATCGCGCGCACGCCGGAATCGACCAAGGCGCTGTACACGGCCTTGAAGTACTTGGGGTCTGGCGTCGGGCCAAACAGAAAACTGTCATTTGCGTTGGTGTTGCCCACATAGATTTGCGCGTTGTAGGCCACGCCGTGCATGCCCTCGCCATCGCGGGCCGCGCCCATGGTGCCGGTGACATGCGTGCCATGCGAGTCGTTGTTGGGGTTGAGCGTGCCGGTGGTGCTGAACGCGCTGCCATCCACATAAGTACCGGTGGCGCTGACCGCGTGGTAACGCGCTGTGGAGGCTTGCGGGTGATCGGCATCGAACCCCGAGTCCAGCGCACCGATTTTCACCGCGTTGCCGGTGATTCCGGCGGCGTAGGCTTCATCCGCCTTCATGCGGCCCAAGCCCCAGTCGCTCTGGAATTCGGCAGAACGCCAACTGGCCGGGTTACCCGGCTGGCCGGTCTCGGTGTAAGCCGCTTGAGCCGCAACGGACAACAGCAGCAATGAGCCTGCGGTAAAGGGTTTGAAGCGCGGTGAATCGGTGATCATTAAAACCATCCTTATTGTTGTTATGGCGGCTCATTTCACAGGGCCGAAGGCCTCGTCGACTTTTGCCAGGTCGGTGTCGCGCAAGTTGCCCGCGTAGTAGTGCAATTTGGTCCAGGCCATTAAGTAGTCGTAACGCGCCTGGGCCAGGTCGCGACGGGTGCTGTAAAGCTGTTGCTCGGCGTTCAGCGCATCGAGGTTGACGCGCTCGCCGCCGAGGATGCTTTGCTTGGTCGACACCACCAGCGCTTCGGCGGAGCTCAGCGCCTTTTGATAGGCGCGCAGCTTGCTCACGCCCGACAGGCAGGCGCTGAACTGGCGCCGCAGCTCGATCAGGGTTTCGCGGGTTTTGCCTTCCAGCTCAAATTCGGCCTGTTCCATGCCGCGACTGGCCTGGCGGGTGGATGCCGAGATGGCGCCACCGGCATACAGCGGCACGCTGACTTCGATGCCGATGGTGTTGGTGTCGTAGCGCTGGTTGTAGGTGTTACCGCTGTCGGACTCCTGCTTGCGCGAGCTGGCATAGGCGGTGACCCTGGGCAAGTGCCCGGCGCGGTTGCGCTCGACTTCATAGCGCGCCACTTCCACGGCTTGGCGCTGCGACGCAAGGGTCGGGTTATTGCTGATCGCCAGTTCATGCCAGGTGTCGTAGTTGGCCGGGGTCAGCGTGAAGGCGGCAAAGCTCTGGTTCAGCGGTGCCAGGTCATTGATGTTGACGCTCTGCACGCCGATCAACGCGCCCAATTCCCTCAGCGATGCGTCCTGCTCATCCAGCGCCTGGATCTCTTCGGCGGTGGCCAACTCATAACGTGACTCGGCTTCCAGAATGTCGGTGCGCGTGCCCTCGCCTTGCTGGAACAGGTGCTGGTTTTGCTGGAATTGCTGCTCGAAGGCCTTCTTCTTGGCGCGGGCAATGTCGATCTGGTCCTGGGCAAACAACGCCTGCGTGTAATAGGTCAATACGCGCACCAGCAGCGCCTGGCTCTTGTCACGAAAGCTTTCATCGGCAAACAGCGACTGCGCCACGCCCTTGCGGTAGTTGGCATAAGCTTCGTAGTCGAACAACGGCTGTTGCAGGCTGAAGGTCGAGCCGTAACTGTTGTAGTTACGGTCGTCGCGGTAGTTGCCGCCGCGCCCGTCCGGCAGGTGCGCTTCAGAGTTATTGCGGCCCTTGTTGTAGTTGTAGGACAGCCGCGGCAACAGCCCGGCGCGGCCGATGGTGCGGTTCTCCAGGCCCGCATCGCGCTCCTTGATCGCGCCCAAAAACACCGGATCGTTACGCAACGCCTGCTCATACACATCGAACGGGCCCATGGCCGCGTGTGCACTGGTGCAGCACAGCAGCAAGGCAATGAACACAGGTTTCATGCTCATTCCTCAGTCAACGCGGAGCCGGCGCGATCGAGCAGCGGCTTGAACAGGTAATTGAGCAACGAGCGTTCGCCGGTGCGCACAAACATCTCGGCCGGCATGCCTGGCTTGATCACCAGGCCATGCAGTTTTTGCAGGCCGGACTCACTCACCGTGGTGCGCAGCACGTAATACGGCGCGCCGGTTTTTTCATCGAGCATCTGGTCGGCGGAAATCAGGCTGACTTCCCCCGGCACACGCGGCGTGCGGCTCTGGTTGAAGGCGGTGAAGAGAATGTCGACCGGCAAATGCGGGCCGACCTTGTCGACCAGATGCACCGGCAAATGCCCTTCCACTTCCAGGCGAGTGCCTTGGGGCACGATTTCCAGCAAGGTTTCACCGGCACGCACCACGGCGCCGACGGTGTGCACACCGAGGTTGACCGCAATGCCATCGGCCGGCGCGTTGATTTCGCTGTGCTGCAGGTCGAAGCCTGCCGAGGTCAGTTGCTGTTCGAGGGTGACGCTGCGCAATTGCGCGTCGGCCAATTGGCTGCGCACCTCTTTTTGATATTCGTCGCTGTGCTGCTGCAACTTGAGCCGCGATTCAACGATGCCCTGCTCCACACGGCCGGTTTCGCCGCTGTTCTGCGCCAAGTCCTGCTGCACCTGGGACAGCTGGCGCTGGTATTCCATCAGCCGGTTGCGCGGGATATAGCCGTTGTCGGCCAGCGGTTGCAGGTTGCTCAGTTGGTCGCGCAGCGATTGCGCCTGGGCGGTCAAATCGCTGCGGGCGCGGCGCATGCCGTTCAACTGTGCGGTGGCGCCGTCGATATTCGCGCGAATGCCCGCTTGTTCACGGGCAACCGCTTCGCGTCGGCTGCTGAACAGTTGGCGCTGGCCTTCGAGTACCAGCGCCAGCGCCGGGTCGGGGCTGGCGCTCAGTTCGGCCGGAAAGCTGATGCTTGCACGGTTGTCACGCTCGGCCTGCCAGCGTGCCACGCTGGCCCACGCCATGCGGTACTGGGCTTGCAGCGATTGCACATCGGCCTGGTTCTGGGTCTGGTCAAGGCGAAACAGCGGCTGGCCCTGTTTCACCCACTCGCCCTCCTTCACCAGAATCCGGCTGACCACGCCGGGGCTGAAGGTTTGCACGGCTTTGCGCTTGCCCGACACCACCACCGTGCCTTGCACCGGGATGCCTTGATCGAGCGGTGCCAAGCTGGCCCAGAGGAAAAATCCACCCGCGCCGACGAGGGTCATCAGCCAGCCGATGCGCACAAAAAAACCGGCGTCGCGTTCTTTAAAACGAGGTTCAACAGTGAGGCTACTCATGCGCCAGGGTTCCCTGCGGCTTGATACTGACGGCTCAGGCTGACGCCGGCCTTTTCACGCGGTGCTTCGTGCGGCTGGCCCGACAAGGCCCGCAGCACTTCCTGGCTGGGGCCGAAGGCCTGCAAACGCCCGTCGTTCAACACCAGCAACTTGTCGGCCTGGGCCAACGCCGAGGAACGGTGCGTCACCAGCACCACGCTGCTGCCTTGGGCTTTCATCTGCACGATGGCACTGGCCAAGGCGGCTTCGCCGACGGTGTCGAGGTTGGAGTTGGGCTCATCCAGCACGATCAGGCGCGGCCCGCCGTACAGCGCACGCGCCAAGGCGACACGTTGCTTTTGGCCACCGGACAAGCCGCCGCCGCTGTCACCCAGCAGCGTGTCGTAGCCTTGTGGCAGGCGCAGGATCAGCTCATGCACGCCGGCTTGTTGCGCGGCCTTGACCACCAGCGCCGGGTCGGCATCACGAAAACGCGCAATGTTGTCGGCGATGCTGCCGCTGAACAGCTCGATGTCTTGCGGCAAGTAACCGATATGCGGGCCGAGGTCTTCACGGTCCCAGCGATGGATGTCGGCGCCATCCAGGCGCACAGTGCCGGCCAGGGTTGGCCATACGCCCACCAACACGCGGGCGAGGGTCGATTTACCCGAGCCCGAGGCGCCGAGCACACCGAGCACTTCACCGGCGCCGAGGTTAAAGCTGACCTGCTGCAAGGTCGGCACGCGCCGCCCGGGCGGGCCTGCGCTGACCTGCTCGAAGCTCACCTGGCCCTTGGGCGCAGGCAGCGCCATGGGCGCCTCGTCGGCGGCAAATTCACGCAGCAAATCGTCCAACCGATGGTAGGCCAGCTTGGCCGAGCTCCATTGCTTCCATACGGCGATCAACTGGTCGATGGGGCTGAGCACGCGGCCCATCAGGATGGAGCCGGCGATCATCATGCCGGCGGTCATCTCGCCTTTGATCACCAAAAACGCGCCCAGGCCCAGCACCAGCGATTGCAGGCACAGGCGCAGCGACTTGCTCAGCGAGGTGATGATTGAGCCAGTGTCGCTGGCCTTGTTCTGAAAACCGAGAAATTGCGAATGCACGGCAAACCAGCGTTTGCGCAACGCGCCGAGCATGCCCATGGCCTGGATGGTCTCGGCGTTGTGCAAATGGCTGGTGGCCAACTGGGTCGACTGCTGGGAAAACGCGCCCGCCTCGCCCAGCGGTTTTTTGGTCAGGTATTCATTCAGGCACGCCAGCGCAATCAATAGCACCGCGCCCGCCGTGGCCAGCACGCCAAGCCACACGTTGAACAGGAAGATCACCAGCAGATAGATGGGAAACCACGGCGCATCGAAAAACGCGAACAGCGCAGGCCCGGTGATGAATTGACGAATAACCCCGAGGTCGCCCAGCGACTGCCCGGCATTGCCCTGGCCGCGTTGCAGGTTGCGTTCAAACGCGGCTTTGTACACGCGCAAGTTGAACCGCCGCTCTAACTGGCTGCCGATGCGAATCACGATAAAACTGCGCAGGGCTTCGAGTGTGCCAATAAAGGCAAAGAAGCCCACGACCATCAGCGTCAACATCTCCAGCGTGGTTTCATTCTGCGAAGACAACACGCGGTCATACACTTGCAGCATGTAAATCGACGGCACCAGCATCAATACGTTAATCAATGCGGTGAAACAGCCGATGCTGATCAAAATGCTCTTATATTCACCCAGCGCCCTGAATAAGGGTGCAACCGCACGGGACGTCGCCATAGTGTTTGATCTTCCCTGAACCGAATGACGCGCAACAGTTGCCCGCGCCCCTGACACGGGACGGCCAACTATTAAAATCGAGTTATATGCTTATTACTGTTAACTAAGGTATTCGTTGCAGAACAACTTTTGTGCCTGCGGGAGTATACCCTTTATATTCGCCGGGTTTCTCGCGATTTAAATGGGTAATGCCAGTGCCTTCGGCGTTCATCAGCCAAATACCGTCGGGCGTCGGCGACCAGCTCAGCGGTTTATCACCCAGCCATTGCTCGGCGCAGGCGACATCACCGGCCAGGGCGTTGGCCTTTTCCAACAGGTCCAGCGCGCAGACCTGATCCTGCTGGTGCAACTGCCAATGGCCGGCCAATTGCGCGGTTGAGAGTAAAACGAGACTGCTAGCCATTGCATGGGCTCCTGCCGACACGAACAACACCTGTGAAACACAGGCGATCAAATAAAAAAAACGCGGCATCTTTAACTCCGGCAGAGTGCGCGGCGCCGCAGCGCCGCGCGCTTTACATCACGCCACGATGTCGCTGACGGCTGCCTGGCCCACGGTAGTGACGAGGAAATCCGCCACGCCATGCCCAGAGAAGTCTACGGCGAAGGTGCCCAGGTTAGTACCCGAGGCATAACTCAGCACGGCATCGCCGGCATGCCCGGTGAACGCACTGACGAAGCTCAAGCCCGCACCTTTGGTAATGCCGGACACGTCGATCTTGTCCGAACCCGAGGTGAAGTCAAAGATCTTGTCCGAAGCACCTGGCTTGGAGTCGCTGCTGGCGCCGTACACGAAGGTATCGCTGCCGGTGCCGCCCCACAGTTGGTCCGCACCGCCGCCGCCGTAGATGATGTCGTTGCCGGCACCGCCTTTGATTACGTTGGCTGCGCTGTTACCAATGATCAGGTCATTACCCGAACCGCCGAGGGCGTTCTCGATGGTGACCCCCTTGGCGATGGACACGTTGCCGACCATGCCGCCTACGTCGGAGAACGAGGCCTCATTGAGGTTGATTTTCTGGTTCTGGGTAAAACCGGAGAAGTCCAGGGTGTCGTTGCCGCCACCGTCCCATACCGAAAATACCAGCTTGTCGGCACTGGATTTTGCGCTATAGAAATCACGACCGGTGTTGGAGTTGAAACCGTAGGTGGTGTCATCTGCGCGGGTCGCGTAGTTGGCGCCGTAGAGCTTCTGAACCGCGGCAATGTCATCGATCAGCGGGCCGGAAGCATAAGCCTCGACGCCACCTTTACTGAAGTTTTGCTTGGTGTTGCTCTCGTTCCAGTAACTCATGATGCTGTAGCCGCGCGTGTCCTGTCCGTAGGTCGCGTCGTTGTAGGTTGGGTTGCCATTACCGGCGTTGTAGTCGCCAGGGTGGGACAGGCCCAGGGTGTGGCCGATTTCGTGGGTCAGGGTCTGACGGCCGTAGTTATTCACGTCCGGCGTGGTGTTTTCCCTGTAGCCACTGTTGGTCAGGTACCACGAGACGCCGTCGTAGCCTGCGCCGTTGCCGGGCAGGTAGGCGAACGCCGCTGCGCCATCCTGGCCGCCGCTGTAGTTACCGAAGGTCATGTGGGCATCACCGCCGGTGGCTTTTTCGGTAAAGCTCACGTTGGCGACATCCGACCAGGATTGCATGGCCAGGGCGGCCTGTGCTTTCTGCTGGGTATTGAACTGGCTGAACCCGGAGATGCCATGTTTGTTCATGGTGGCCGTGGTAGCCGAGGTCAGGAAGGTGTAAGTCAGGTTGATCTTACCGTTGCCATCGACGTCCCGGTAAGCGGCACCATCACGCAGCAAAAAGTTGGCTGCCTGGTCGACGCTGTAGGACGGTTTGCCATTGACCGTGAGGTTGCCGCCACGGTCGTACAAATGGCTGAAGCTATCGATTTGCGAGTAAGCCGTGCTGGCTTGCGCGGCAGAAACAATAGCCTTCTCTTTTACTTTTGACATAAACGGACTTCCTTGTTTGCAAATGCATCAGTCTTGGTCGATAGGACCCACGCGGGCGAGGTCGTCCTATCACTCGCCTCTTTTGAAGGCGTAAGAAAATTGACACAATTTGAAATCTTCCGTCTACACATATTTCCGCAGTGAATAGGTGGCGCTCATTCAATAAGATAAAGTCGCGCGCAGTGTTTGTTGGGCGCAACTGCTTTTGTCCGACAGTTTCAGACTGGGTGTTATTTAAATATTAAATAGCGTTGCGCACGGACACGTTTTAACAGCCTAGTTGTTGAATGGATCCAATATATTGCCACCGTGCCAATTACCGCATTGGCGACAGGCTACTTGCGCTATTAATCAGGCTTGTCCCCCATTACCGGGCCACAAAAGTGCAAGGCATAGTGCCACTAAGTTGTACTTAGTCGCACTTCGATAGAGCGCGGGCAACAACGCATGACCCAGCGATGGTAAGGCCGAGGCAATACGCGGCATGTGCAGCGCCGTGACGGGCAGACGGCGGTTACATCCTGGGTTTGACCGCGCTGTCAATGGCGAAACGGCGTCTATCAATAGTGGCAATTCGCCTGATTTGCAGACGGGCATGACGCAGATCAAATTAATCGCAAACAACCGCCAAACGGCGCCAAAAAACTCACCTTGGGCGCCCGCGCGAATGCTACTTTGAAGTCCTACACTGCCACGACCAGTGAAGGTTATGGCCCTGCCGCGAGCTTAAGGAAGCGCTCAATGAACCAGGTGGGCAACATGAACAAAGTGACGTTCCCCAACGCCTGCCAGCTGATGCGCTGGCATTTCCATCCGATGGGCTTCGAGGGCAGCATGGACGCCCCCGGCAGCATGGTTGCCCGCCTGTTCGACCGTGCCAGCGGCGAGACGCTGATCGCGATTGCCGGCATCCCGTGCGCCACCGTGATGAATGCCGCCGATGTTGAGCGCATCATCGAATCGGTGGAGTACGAGCTGGAGTGTTTCGTGCCACCGCTGTCCTTGCGCGCCTGATTCGATTCCAGCATTGCTTGCCGGGCAACTGTGTGCGGGCTTGCTCGCGATAGCGGTGTGTCAGCTGAAAAATACGTGTCTGACACACCGCTATCGCGAGCAAGCCCGCTCCCACATAAGCCCGCTCCTACACAAGCCCTCTCCCACACAAGCCCGCCTCCACACAAGCGCGTTTTATCCGACCATTCAGGCCTGCTTTTGGGCCGCCTGCTTTTGAGCCGGTTTAGCCGCGCTGATCGTCAAAAAACGCTTTTGCGCCGTCTACCCGCTCAGATGCTCTGGGCAGATTCACGCCCTGGCCTTCGGGCTTTTCCACATACCAATAACAATGGCTTACCGCCCGCGTGATGCCGACATAGGCCAGGCGCAGCACTTCGTCCTTTTGCGCGGTGTCATACGGTTCACTGTCGCCATCCTTGCCCAAGCCCGCCATGCGGTACACCTGGTTTTTGTAGGGCGAACTCGTGAGGTGCTGACAGTCGCCGAGCAGGAATACCGAATCCGCTTGCAGGCCTTTGGCACTGTGATACGTCAGCTGTTTTAACCGGCGGGCTTGTGGCGGCAAGCTAGAATCCAGATTAACTACGGGCTGAATATGCTGTTCAATCAATAGCTTATCGCTACTTTTTCGATACAGCATTAACACCGAATCGCCCTGTTGATAGCGTTCCAGTAACTGCCGACCCAGCGCAGCGTCGTCGCGCGTCAGCACAGTCACGGGCACCCGCTCTCGGGGTTGACCACTCGCCTTGGCCTTCTTGCCGGGCAGCGACGGCGCTGCACGCACGATATGCTCGGCAGCGTCGATGATGTGTTGATGGCTGCGGTAGTTCTCGCTGAGCATCACGCGCGTAGTGCTGGGTGACGGGAATTGCTGGTCGAATTCTATGAAGTACTTGGGCGAACTGCCGCGCCAGCCATAAATCGATTGCCAGTCATCACCCACACACAGCAACGACGAGCGTTGCGCGCCACGGCCGACGTGCATTGCCGGGCCACGGCTGCGGATTTCGCGCAGGCTGGCGCGCACCCACGAGACGATCTGCGGCGATACGTCCTGGAATTCATCGATCATCAGGTGCGACATCGGTCGCAGCAAGGGGTCACTGAGCAACTTGAGATTTTCCGGGGTGTTCTCGCCGAACAGCGAGAACATGCGGTTATAAGTCATGATCGGCGGCGACTGGTCGAGCAGGTGCTCTTCCAGAGCTTTCCAGAAAATGCTCAGGGCTTCAAAAAAACAGCGGTCCGGGTCGTCCTGCGCAAAGCTCATCTGCCCCACAGCGGCGGGTACGTCCAACCCGAGGTTCTCGATAAACCCGGCGGCCATGACAAAACTGTCCAGTAGCGGTGCTGACGTGAGTTCGCCTTTCACCTTGTAATCAAAGCCAGGCCCGGCGCTGGCATCACCCGCCAGGCTGCTTAAAAGGCGCTTGGAAGACTCGTAGCTATCCAACCATATCAATGGCTTACGGCAGAAAGCTTGAAACAAGGTGCGCTTTACCGCCCACTCTGCGCGTACCGACAGTTTTGAATTCGGCCGGCTGATCCGGGCGTCTTCCCGTGCGTCGAAGCCGAGCACCACCCAGGCATCCAGTTCCGGGATGTAGCCGTGGCAATGAAATTGCGCGCCGTTGATTTCGAAGGCCTGGCGGCTCGGCTCAATGCCCTTTATCGGCCAGGCGCCAGCGCGAAACCACAGGTCTTCGATCACATCACAGAGTTCTTCATCGCGCTTGGCGGCCAGCTCGGTTACCGCTATGCGCTTCTGTACATCCGGGTGATCGCGCTCCAGCTCCTTGAGTTGCAGGCCATGGCGTGCCAATGGCGCGATCAGCTCGCGAAAACGTTCATGTCGGCCCTGCAGCCGGTGATAGCAGGCGTTCATCTGTTGGCGCTGCGCGTCGCTGATGCGCAGGTCGAACGGGTTGCTGTCCGCGTCCTCGACACCGCTGCCGAGGTTCTCGAAGGCTTGCAAGCGCTCGAACCCCGGCAAGCTGCGCACCATCGGCAGAATGCGTGAATGAAAGGTACGCACCACGGCCTGGGCTTCTTTAATGCCAAGGGGTTGGCCCCACAGGCTGAGAATGTGCATGAGCTTGTTGATGAAATCTTTGCGCGACTCGCGGGTGAAGGTCACCACGGTCATCGAGCTCAATTCAAAGCCCAGGTAATGCGTGAGCAACAGAATGCGCAGCACCAGCGAGGTGGATTTACCCGCACCGGCACCGGCAATCACCGAGGTCGAGGGCGTGTCACTGAAAATCATCTTCCATTGCGCGGCACTCGGCTGCGCATGGGCCGGCAGCAAGCGCGCTACATCGGCCTTCATGCGCTTTTTAAGGTCGGCGCCGAGTGGCAGTCGCCAATCGTCGAACAGGTTGTGATCCACGCCTGGCGCCGTGTGCTCATCGGGGCGAAAGTCACGGATCAACAATACTTGCCGCCCCTCCTCGATACCGTCTGCCTTACCCTCGCGGTAGCCATATTCCACACCGGCCTCGTGCCCGCTGCGGAACCCATCGGCTTGCCCGTGCAGCCAGGAAAACCGGTGCTGGGCACGCAAGCGCGTCAGGCCGTGGCCGAACAAACGGGCGGCCAGCCGTTTAAGCAGGGGCATTTGCGCCAGTGGCAGCAGATCGGGGGGCAAATCGGGCGTTTGTTGCGGCACGCGGACTCCAGCGATGAGGATGTTTTGGCGAAGCCGCCATGGTCGCCGGAATCGGCGTTGAGTTCCAGCCAATTGCTTTCACGTCATGCAGTTAGCCGATGAAGTGAAAGTCAAAACGCCAGGAACCAATCGAAATATTGGATGGGAATAAGGCATTTTTTACGCTTTTTATCGATCATGCACGGGTGGATCATGGCGACATCAACAGGAGACGATCATGCTTGAACTTCGACCTTTCAATACCTTGGGCGGCGCCCACCATGGCTGGCTTGATGCCCATCACCACTTTTCATTTGCCGAGTACCACGACCCCGAACGCATGCATTGGGGCAACCTGCGGGTATGGAACGACGACATCATCGCGCCCGGCACCGGCTTCCCGCAGCACGCGCACCGTGACATGGAAATCATCACGTATGTGCGTGAAGGCGCTATCAGCCATGCCGATAATCTGGGCAACAAAGGCCGCACAGAGGCTGGCGATGTGCAGGTAATGAGTGCGGGCACCGGGATTGCGCACAGCGAGTACAACCTGGAAGCGCGCCGACGAAGATTTTTCAGATCTGGATTATTCCGAATGAGGCGGGTTTGCCACCTTCCTGGGGTGCCAAGCCGTTTCCGAAAGGCGACCGTGAGGGCTTTGTGACGCTGGCCAGTGGCAAGGCGGGGGACAGTGAAAGCTTGCGGATTCGTGCGGATGCGCGGTTGGTGGCGGCCAACCTGAAGGCTGGGGAAAGCGCCGAATACAGGCTGGACGGCGGGCGCGCGCGTACTTGGTGCCGGCGACGGGGGTGATTGAGGTGAATGGGCTGCGTGCACAGGCGCGGGATGGTGTGGCGGTGGAAAATGAGCAGGTGTTGCGCGTAACGGCGCTGGAAGACAGCGAGATCGTGCTGGTTGATCTGGCCTGATTGATCGTTCCCGCGCTCCGCGCCAGCTTCTAGAGCTAGACGCAGAGCGTGGGAACATCATGCGGCCGGGTTATCAGTTGGAACTGATCGCACCGTCCACCAACACTTGGGCCTCTTCAACCAACTGCTTGAGGTGATCCTCACCGACGAAGCTCTCGGCGTAGATCTTGTAAATATCCTCGGTGCCCGATGGCCGTGCGGCGAACCAGCCGTTTTCGGTCATCACCTTCAAGCCACCAATCGCCTGGTTGTTGCCCGGCGCATGGCTGAGGATTTGCTGAATGCTCTCGCCAGCCAATTGCGTGGACGTGACCTGCTCAGGCGACAGTTTGCCTAACAAGGCCTTCTGCGCCGGCGTGGCTTTGGCGTCGACGCGAATCGCAAATGGCTCGCCGAGCGCGTCGGTCAGGCCACGGTAGATCTGGCTCGGGTCTTGCCCCTTGCGCGAGGTCATTTCCGCCGCCAGCAAGGCCGGAATCAGGCCGTCCTTGTCGGTGCTCCACACACTGCCATCCTTGCGCAGGAACGAGGCGCCGGCGCTTTCTTCACCGCCAAAACCCAGCGAACCTTCGAACAGGCCATCGGCAAACCACTTGAAGCCAACCGGCACTTCATACAGGCGACGGCCGATACGCGCCGCAACGCGATCAATCAAGCCGCTGCTGACCACGGTTTTGCCCACGGCCGCATCGCTGCGCCAGTCAGGACGGTTCTGAAACAGGTAATCGATGCTCACCGCCAAGTAGTTGTTCGGCGCCAACAGGCCGCCGGACGGGGTGACGATGCCGTGACGGTCGTGGTCCGGGTCGCAGGCAAACGCCACGTCGTAGCGCTCTTTGAGGCCGATCAGGCTTTGCATCGCGTAGCTGGAAGACGGGTCCATGCGGATCTGGCCGTCCCAGTCGACGCTCATGAAGCGGAAGGTGGCATCGACTTCGGTGTTGACCACGTCGAGGTTCAAACGGTAGTGCTCGGCAATCGCCGACCAGTAGCGCACCCCTGCTCCGCCCAATGGATCGACGCCCAGGCGCAGATCGGCGCTGCGGATGGCATCCATGTCGATCACATTGATCAGGTCAGCCACGTAGCTGTTGAGGTAATCATGGCGATGCGTGGTGTCCGCCTTGAGCGCCTGTGCGTGAGTGATGCGCTTGACCCCGGCAAGCTTGTTGGCCAGCAGTTCATTGGCCTTGGCTTCGATCCACTTGGTCACGTGAGTGTCGGCCGGGCCGCCGTTGGGTGGGTTGTACTTGTAACCGCCGCTCTGCGGCGGGTTGTGCGACGGCGTGATCACGATGCCGTCGGCCAGGCCGCTGGTGCGGCCACGGTTGTAGCAAATAATCGCGTGGGAAATCGCCGGCGTCGGCGTGTATTCATCGCCTTCGGCCAGCATCACGTGCACGCCATTCGCGGCCAGCACTTCCAGTGCACTGGCACCGGCCGGTGTCGACAGCGCATGGGTGTCCAAGCCCACGAACAACGGGCCGTTGATGCCTTGCGCTTCACGGTACAGGCAGATGGCCTGGCTGATGGCAAGTACATGCCATTCGTTGAAGCTCAGCTCGAACGAGCTGCCACGGTGCCCGGAAGTACCAAAGGCCACGCGCTGGGTGGAGATCGCTGCATCAGGCTGGCCGGTGTAATAGGCCGTGACCAGTCGCGGGATGTCTACCAGCAACTGGGCTGGCGCTGGCTTGCCCGCAAAAGGACTGATTGTCATGCATAAACCTCGAAAAGAAGGATTCGGAAAAAATGGCAGTTTACTGAGAGTTGGACTACTGCGCGACGGTATCGATCCTACAACCTGAAGAGAAATTTCACAGGCCTAGCCTATCTGCGCCCGGCGCAGTGCTTCGCTCAGCGCCGCCAGCGCAATCTCAAGGTCAGGCTGCCCATGAAACGTGTGGCTCAAGCGAAAATGCTGGTGGTGCAGCCCGCCGACGCTGAACAACTCACCGGGCGCGACAACCACCTGCCGGGCGAGTAAATGCTGGAACACCTGGCGCATGTCGACCGCATGGGTAGAGCCTAACCAGAGGGTGGCGCCACCGGCGGGCATGCGGCAGGTCACTTGATTACCCACGTGTTGCGCCAGGCGCTGACTCATTTCGTCCGCCTGTTGGCTGAGCAACGGGCGCAAATTGCGCAGGTGCTGATCAATGCGCCCGCTGTGGTACAGACGCGCAATTGCGCGCTGGCGAATCGATGATAACCGGAACGAGCGCAGCAAGAATTGGCGCTGCAACTCGCTGCTCATGTGCCGGGACAGCGCATAAGCATACGGCGCCTCCGGCCCGAGTATTTTTTCGAAGGAGGAAAACACCACCAGCCGCTCCGGATTGACCACATCGCGCAGCGCCGCCGGGGGCGGCTTGAACCCCAGCTCTCCGTAGGTATCGTTCTCCAGCAGCCAGCAACCGTACTGGTCCAACAGGCGCGCCACACCCAGACAATCGTGCGGCAGCATGGCGAACCCCGAGGGCAGGTTGATCGCCGACGAAAGCAACACCAGGCGCACCGACTCACCGCGCAACATGCCTTCGAGCGATACCAGGTCCAGGCTGCCATCGTGCGCCCAGGGCAACTCTAGAATTCGCACCCCGGCATCCTGCAGCAGGCGCAGGATCAGCCAGTCGCAGGGCGACTCGACAATCACCGTGGCACCGCGCAGGCCCAGCACCTCGATAAGAATATCGAGCACGCCTCGCAGGTCGGCACCGATATAAACATCGTCGGCGTGCCAGCAGCGGGTGGGCGACGAGGTATAGCGCGCCGCCAGCGCCGCGCGCAGCTCCCAGCCCCCGCAAGGCTGCGACCAAGGCTGCGAAGGGTGCGGGTATTGGCGCACCAGTTCGCGCTCGAGTCGCAGCAACGTGCCATCAGCGACGCCAACAGCGCTGGCTCATCGCCGCTGAGCACCACCATGCCCGGGCGCGCGCGGCTACGTAGAGGCGCTCAAGCAAATCCCCGCTGGGCATGGCCATGGGGTTGCTCGCCAAGGGCCACGCGTAATAACCCGACTTGGCCACCGAATACACCCTGCCCTCTTTTTCCAGTAGCGAGTACGCGTACTGAATGGTCGAGATTGATACATTCAGGCGCAGCGATAACTGGCGCAAAGACGGCAGTTTCACCCGGGTATCGGTGCTGACCTCGTTAATCAGGTTGATCATGTAGCGGTAAACCGCCTGGTAGGCGAAATCCCGCACACCGCGCAGCGTCATCGTCCGTACAGCTGGAAGTTCAGGTCGCCGTCGGGCAGGGCGTGCTCATGGCGAGTGCCGCGTTCGCCGCCGCCTGGAGCAATGGCCCGCGGCCGTTGACGGTATAGATGCTGGAGCAACGGCAACGACATGCCGCTGGTGTCAGCCACCCATTGCTGCAACATCTCAGCTGCAGGCTTGCCCTGCAGCACTTTGTGCAGTTCAGGCAGCGCCACCAGCATGCCTGGGTGGCACTGGCGCAAATAACCTTCCAGCCGTTCGCCGTGATGGATAAAAGGCGAAAACAACAGGCAGACCAGTTGGCTTTCATCCAGGCCGAGGGCCTGCTGGGCATACCCGGCAGCCAAGGCGCGCCCGTCACGGCTGCCGGCTTGCGCCATCAGTGCTTCGGGAGCCTGCAGGCTCTGCAGATACGCCTGCGCCTGCAGCACGAA
Organism: Pseudomonas kitaguniensis; assembly: GCF_009296165.1. GTDB lineage: Bacteria > Pseudomonadota > Gammaproteobacteria > Pseudomonadales > Pseudomonadaceae > Aquipseudomonas > Aquipseudomonas kitaguniensis. Next base: position 26,848 of record NZ_VUAZ01000041.1, read on the forward strand.
GGCTTCTACGGCTGCCTTGTAGTCCAATGCCCGCACGCATTCGGCCTGCAGGCCTCGCAGGTGTGCCATCAACCTCGGGCTGGCAAAGGCCGGGTGGCTGAAATGAAAGCCCAACGGATCCGGGGCATAGGCCATGAACTCGGTGAGCAAAGGCGCGCAACTTCTGTCGATACCTTCGAACAGGTCGACAATGCCGATGTACGCCAAGTGATGGTGCCCACCCAGGCAGGGGTCAGCCTTTGGCACATAAAGCTCACCATAAATGTCACGATAGAAGTCATCGCTCCAGGCGTCCATGCGCGCAAACAGCCCATTGAGCGATGCGGGATTGACCGTGGCCTTGGCCCCGGTGGCCTGAGCGGCTTTTTTCAACCAGGCAATGAGCTGGCTTTGTTTACGCGCGCAATCGCCGCTGACCAGCGCATGCACGCCGCCGTTCCAGGCGGTGACACGCTGGTAGAAATCACCCAAGGCCAAGTACGTGTCGTTGCACAACGTTGCGCAAATATCGCCGGACGTCATATGCCCGATTATCAACTTGTTGCGTTGACTGATACCGCGCCCAACGGGTGACACCAGGCGCTGGTGGTTGAACGGCAGTACCTGTTGGTCTTCCACCATCAGTAACTCAACCCGGTCGTCATCGTGCATAAACAGTTGCGTGTAACCACGATGGATCGTATCCAGCGTGGCCTGGGTCATACCCGCGTGGCGCAGCGTGGCGACCCGCAGCTGAAACGTCTTGGGCGCTCGTGCAGCAATACTCAGTTGTGCAGCACGCAGCAACGCCAGGGTGTAACTGCTGACTTCACCACCGCCATGGGCCACAAGCACCTTGTAACCGCCCACCTGTTCCATGCCGCCCGCCGCCACGACGATACGCTGGATCAACAATTGAAGTGTGGTGCGTTCGGTGCGACTGAAGTGCCCGATCAACCGCTGCTGAACTTGCTGGTAAACATAATTCATGGCCTGTTCGTGAATGGCGCTCATAGTTCTACTACCTGAGTGAAAATATCAGTTTCAAACAACTACCGAGCGCAGTTGCCTGATCTATTACGTCTGTAAGAATGTCGCTCACGCAGCAGTGTTCTTCCTATACAAACACTAGCACTTTGCAACAAATCGACAGGTGCCGGGGGCGTGACCGCGCTGAGGGCATTCATGGCGCTGACGCCCGTGCGCCAAGCGCCAAGGCCTCTTACGGCATCACTCCTAGGACCTTTCCCACGACGTCCTACACCCTTTTAACCCTGAACTTAAAGATCTGTCCGACAAATAAACCTCTTCAAACTTTAATCCTGATCGGCTTATTTGATTGAGATGCGCCTTGCAAATGCCCGAGGCGTCCGGCCCAGGCAGACGCCAAACTTTTAGTTGCTGAAAGCCCGTGCGGCCGTATCAAAATTCGGATCATTACTCAGTCCTTGAGTTGAAAGTGAAGACTCAATTATCAGGACTGACATTTTTATTAACAGATACAGAACCGGGTCGAAAACCAGTTCAGATAGTTACCCGGGCGGTAATTTGATAACGCACACACGCAAGCGCCGCGCTGAAATTCAGGGCGGCGCGAAGAAGAAAGGTATGATTTACGGGGGCTAAAGGCGGATGCGCGCTTCGGACAGCGCGCGGGTACAAGTCATGTCAGATGGCGCATCTGCCGCATGCGCCAGGGGTTTGGAATACTCGTTTGCGAATACTCCTACACCTCAAACAGCTTCGACCTGCAGCGCAACGCGCTCGCGGCAAGGGCACTCGTCCATATAACGGTGTGCTTCAACGAACTGATTGAACGGAAACACTGTGGTTTTCAATGGCACCAGCACCCGGTCGGCGGTCAGTTGGTTGATGTCGCGCAACGCACGCTGCAGCGCAACCTGGTCCTGAATGATGCCCAACTCCGGTTTGCCGGTGAAGTTGCCGATACAATGCACAAAGAACTGAATGTTCTTCTGAAACGCGGCACACGCCGGGAACGGCGTTTGATTGCCGCCTTGCAGGCCGTAGAGCACCAGGCTGCCACGTGGTGCAAGCACATCACCGAGCAATGACATCTGCGGGCCACCCAAGCCATCGAACACCACGTCAACGCCGCGGTTATCAGTGAACTTGTTGATCTGCATGAGCAAGTCCTGCTCCTCGGTGACAATCACCTTTTCTGCGCCCAGCGACAGCAGGTACTCACGCTCCGCACTGTCTTTGGTGGCGGCAATCACCCGCACACCCAGGGCTTTGCCCAACTGCACGAACGAGGGGCCGGCACAGTGGCTCGCGTCGGTGACCAAAGCAAATTGCCCGGGTTTTACGCGTGCCAGGTCAACGTAGGCAAAGTAGGCGATCAGCAACGGCGTGTAGTGCACGCTGGCTTCAATCGGGCTCAGCACATCCGGGTACCGCACCAACGCTGAACGGGGCAGCACGATCTGTTCGCCATACACTGGGTAATCGTTGGGGCTCTCGGCCGGAAAACTGGCCACTTTATCGCCCACTGCCAAGTCATCCACGCCGTCGCCGAGGGCTACCACCACCCCAGCCATCTCATGGCCGAGGCCAGACGGCAGACGTGCATGCGAGGACGCCAGGTTCTGGCGCCACAGAATGTCGTACCAGCTGATGCCAATCGCGTCGACACGCACCTGCACTTCGCCCGGTGCGGGCTGCGCGGCTACATGCTCTTCGCATTTGAGCACCTCGGCCGGACCAAACTTGTGAAAACGGATCGTGCGGGACATCGCAAACCTCGTCAAAGTAACCTCTAATGCCATGAACTTTATCTGGGCTTTCCAGGTAAGGCCACCGGTCGCCATTAATAGTCGACATGCTTGTCATTGATTCCGCAGCTGAATATTTGTGCTCAGCCGTTGTGGGAAAACTCAATTTGCGCGTAGGAAAACGCAATTAGCCGGTGCAGAGTAACAGCCTTTGCCCGTAAGATTAATGCCGGTCGTGCCTCACAACGGAACCTCAAGGGTTCCTGTATGGCCGCTCTCGTCAAGTAAGCTGACTCTACCAGGACACAAGATGAACCGTAACGACCTGCGTCGTGTCGACCTTAACCTCTTGATCGTATTCGAAACCTTGATGCATGAGCGCAGCGTGACCCGCGCCGCCGAGAAGCTGTTCCTCGGCCAACCGGCCATCAGCGCGGCGTTGTCGCGCCTGCGCGGTTTGTTCGATGACCCGCTGTTTGTGCGCACCGGGCGCAGCATGGAGCCATCGGCCCGCGCCGTGGAAATCTTCGCCCTGCTCTCCCCAGCCCTCGACTCGATTTCCACTGCGGTCAGCCGCGCCGCAGAATTCGTCCCGGCCACCAGCACCGCCGTGTTCCGTATCGGCCTGTCGGACGATGTCGAATTCGCCCTGCTGCCACAACTGCTCAAGCGCCTGCGCGCCGAAGCCCCTGGCATCGTGCTGGTGGTGCGCCGCGTCAACTACATCCTGATGCCCGGCCTGCTGGCCTCCGGCGAGATCTCCATTGGCGTCAGCTACACCGCCGACCTGCCCGCCAACGCCAAGCGCAAAGTGCTGCGGCGCAGCCTGCCGAAACTGCTGCGCGCCGACAGCGTGCCCGGCTCGCTGAGCCTGGACGACTTCTGCGCACGCCCTCACGCCCTCGTGTCGTTCGCCGGTGACCTGAGCGGGTTTATCGATGAAGAGCTGGAAAAGTTGGGGCGCAAACGCCACGTTGTGCTGGCCGTGCCACAGTTCAATGGGCTGGGCACGTTGCTGGCGGGCACTGACATTGTGGCGATCGTGCCGGACTACGCCGCGCAAGCGCTGACCGCAACCGGCGGCCTGCGCGCGGAAGAACCGCCGTTGCCGGTGCGCTCGTTTGAACTGCACATGGCGTGGCGCGGGTCGCAGGATAACGATCCGGGTGAGCGCTGGTTGCGCTCGCGGATTCAGATGTTTTTTGGCGACCCTGAGAGTCTTTAGAAGTCCCCGGACAGGCTATTTATCTGATCATTTCTGCCTTTCAACAAACCATGTAGCTCCATTCACTTCCAGTGGATTACTACATTGGGGGCACGTCTGAGGGCATGATTTACATAGCCATCTGTATAGGTAGATGGGTCCACGGTTACAACGGAAATACCGCGCTGATCATGGTGCCACCCTGGTCACGATTGCTGGCGGTAATAGCGCCACCATGGGCCTGGCAAATCGCACGGGCGATGGAGAGACCTAATCCGCTGCCGCCCGAGTAACGCGCCCTCGAACGCTCCGCACGCCAGAAGCGATCAAATACGCTGTCCAAGTGCTGCGCCTCGATACCGGGGCCGCGGTCCCCGATCTCAATCACCACCCGATCTTGGACCTGCCGCGCCATGATGCTCAGCTCGCCGCCGCCTGCCGCGTAGCGCAGCAGGTTATCAATCAGGATATTCAGCACCTGGCCCAAGCGATCGCGATCAGCATGGATACAACACCCATCGGCAATACTCACGTGCGTACGCACACAGGCGTCATCCAATTGCGGCTGGAACCAGGCCAATCGTTCGCTCACCAGGGCCGCGAGGGGAAAGTCGCTGCGTTCCAGCACCAACCGACCCGCCCTGGCCATCGACAACAGGTGCAAGTCATCCACCAATTTTCTGAGTTGATCGAGCTGACGCTTGACCATGCCCAATTGTGCTACATCGCTGGGGAACACCTCATCGAGCATGCCCTGCACGCGTCCCATGGCGGCATTCAGGGGCGTGCGCAGTTCATGGGCGATGACCGCGCTTGACTCGCGCACATCCCGCTCGTAACGCTCCAGTTGCGTGGTCATGCTGTTGAAGTCGCTGATCAGGCGTTGCAGTTCGTCGGGCGTGTGTCGGTGAATCGGCAGGCGCGTGAAGAAGTCTCCACCGGCAACCTGCCGTGCCCCTTGCGCTATCGCCGAAAACTGGCTGGACAAGGGGCGCGAAAACCACAAGCCACAGACGATGATGATCGGGATGGCCGCCAACACCAGGCAGGCCAGGATCAGCCAGTCGCGATTGGCGATATCCGGCTGGAAAAATTCCACTGGGTAGTATTCGGCTACCAGTTGGCGCAAGCGTGTCTCGTTGAGTTGCGGCTCGGCGCGCAGGTGCAGCAATTCCTCACGCGCTTGCGGCGGCAGGCGCTGCAAGAAATACCAGTCCGAAAGCCTGAAGTTGCCCCACATGCACAGGGCAATCACCACCACGGCGCCGATCGCCAATAGGCTCATGCGCATACCGACCCAGCGCCACAGCGGTTTGTCGTTGACCCGAGACTTCTCAAACATGCGGGTTACCTGAACCGATAGCCAATGGAGCGTACGGTCACCAGTACCCCGGCGATGCCATGGGTTTCCAACTTGCGTCGCAGGTTGTGAATATGGGCGTCAACGACCCGGGCCAGGGCTTCGCTTTCCGGTAGGCAGATTTCCAGCAACTCATCCCGGGTGAACGCCTTGGACGGTGTCTTGAGCAACGTGACCAGCAGCTTGAACTCCGTCGGCGTCAGGTCCAGCAACTGCGTTGGCGCATCGCGGTGCTCAATGGCCGCCGTGAAGGCAGTGAGGTCAACGCGCAGGTTTTCATGGCGCAGCAGTTGCTCAACCGGCTGGCTGCCCAGGGTACGTCGCAATACCGCATGCACCCGCGCCACCACTTCCCGCGAGCTGTAGGGTTTGACCACGTAGTCATCCGCGCCATAACGCAAGGCGCCGAGTTTTTCCGGCTCATCGCCCATGGCCGTGACCATGATCACCGGCGTATCACTGCTGCGGCGCACGGCGGACAACACTTCAGTGCCACTCAAGCGCGGCAGCATCACGTCCAGCAGGATCAGGTCGGGCTGCCAGCTTTTGTGCAGGTCCAGACCACGCTGACCGTCTTCGGCCAAGGCTACCTCAAAACCATCCCGGCGCAGATAGGCTTCGAGAATATTGGCGCTGTCGGCATCGTCTTCGACAATGAGGATACGTTTTCCTGACACAAAGAAGCCTCTTGATGAAACCTTGATAATTCACGAACGGTTTATTGAAAGTCCGCTGCCAGTATTGCCCTACGCCCGACTTTCGCGAACCGATCCTATGCCGACCACTGCACCGCTGTCCAAGCCTATCAAGCTGCCTGAACACCTCGGCGCGGTTTTGCTGCTGTCCGGCATGCTGGCCGGCTGTTCACTTACGCCGACCTATCACACGCCTGCGTTGCCGGTACCGGACAACCTGCAAGGCACACGGGTAGCGGACGCCCCCTCCTCCACGATCAACGATGTAGAAGCGCTCAGCGAAGAAGAGAAACAGCTGCTGGGCAGCCTGGACTCATCGGCGCAGCTGCTGCACCTGGTTGGACAGGCCCTGGACTACAACCGTGACCTGCGCCTGGCGTTGCTGCGTGTCGAGCAAGCCCGCGCCCAGTTCGGTATTTCCCGCGCCGATCGCCTGCCCACCGTGGCCTTAGGGCTGCAACGCGACCGCCAGCACTTGCACGACAAGGCCGCCGACGAACGCTATGGGCAGGACATCGCGGTGGCGTCCGTGGGTATTTCGGACTTTGAGCTGGATTTTTTCGGACGCGTGCGCAGCCTGTCCGAAGCGGCGCGACATGATTACCTGGCCACGCGCTACGGTAACCAGGCCGCGCGCAAGGCGCTGATCGTCGAAGTGGCGCGGCTATATTTGCAGGAACGCCTGCAGGCCAGCGTGAGGGCCGACACACAGTCCATTCTCGACAACCAAAACCAGCTGCTGAGCGTACTCGACGGCCAGCAAAAAGCAGGCCTAGTGGCGCAGGACACGGTTGACACTCAGCGCATGCAGGTCCGTCGTTCCGCGCTGCAACTTGAGGATGCGAACGCTGAACATGTGCGTGCGCAACAGGCGTTGTCGTGGGTCACAGGGTATCAGGTCGCCCCTCTGGCAGCGGCGGCACAAAGCCAAGTCATCGATCTCAAGCCTCCGTCATGGCTGGTCGATCTACCGTCACAGCAGCTGTTGCAGCGCTTCGATGTGCGCCAATGCGAGGAAACCCTGCGCGCCGCGAATGCCAACATCGGCGCCGCGCGAGCGGCGTTCTTTCCCTCGATCACCTTGAGCACCGGTGCGGGCATCGCCAGCCCGCGCTTGAGCAACTTGTTTTCATCCGGCAGCGGCGCCTGGCTGTTCACCCCGCAACTGAACCTGCCGCTGTTCGACGGTGGCCGCAACCAGGCCAACCTGGATCTCGCGACCGCTCGCCAACAGTCCGCCGTCGCCCAATATGAAAAGACCGTGCAGGACGCTTTTCGCGAAATCGCCGACCTGTTGACTCAACGTCAACAAGCGTTGGCCAACGCCACCACGCAAATTGATCTGGCGGCATTGACCGCATTGAAGACCAAGCGTCTTGACCAACAAATTGCCGTGGGCGCGGCTGCGCACTCAGACCACCCGGCCGCTTCAATTCGCCTGACTGAATCCGCCATCGAGTTACGCAAGGCGACCTACCAACTGTTGTTCAACCGCCTGGCGCTGTATCGCGCGCTGTCCGGCGCACCGCTGTTTTCCTCCATAGAAAGGGTTTCACCATGAACTTGACCACTCCCCCTACCCGTGCCGTGCTCTGGGGCGCCGCCGCCTTGATGTCCTGCACACTCGTGACCCCGGCACAGGCAGCCGATGCTAGCCCGGCGGCCGACAAGACCACCGCCACTCTGGGCCTCGGCATGGGCGTCGCACCTCGCTACATGGGCGCCGACCGCTACCGTGCGCTCGTGCTGCCGATGTTCAGCATCCAGCGCGGCGTATTGTTTGCCGACACCACCCGTGGCCTCGGTGTGCAGTTTCAATCCGACAGCGGCTTTGCTGCCAGCGCGGCAATCAACTACGACCTGGGCCGCAAGGAAAAAGACAGCACCACCCGCCCGGGCGGCCGCGACTTGAATGGCATGGGCGATATCAGCGGCGCCACCGTCGCCGACTTCACCCTCAGCCAGCAACTGTTCGACTGGCTGTCGGTCAGCGGCGAAGCCGAACTGCGCATGGCCGGCGAGCACCGCGGCAACCGCTACCGTTTCGGCCTGGAAGGCATCCTGTTCCACACAGGCAGCGACACCGTGGCCCTGGATATCGACGCCCATGCCGGTGATGGCCGCTACAACCAGACCTTCTTCGGCGTCACCCAGGCACAGAGCCAACGCACACTCTACGGGCGATACAACGCCGACGCCGGGATCTATGCCTACTCCGCCGCCTTGAACTGGCAGCACAGCCTGGACGCGCACTGGTCGACGCTGGTCAGCCTGACGCTGACCCAGTACGCCGACCAGGCCCGTAACAGCCCGCTGGTCCGACGTGAAAGCGCCGGCCTGGGCATGTTCGCTATCAATTACACCTTCTGATAACGAGGCGCCAGGCATGCAGGGTTTTGCTCAGTTGTTCCGTCCTTGGGGCCGTCCCCTGCTGCTCGGCGTTGCCTGCCTCATGGTGGCGGCCTGTTCGCGCGAGGAAGCGGTGTCGCAGCCGGCCGTAAGGTCGGTGAAAATCACCACCGTACACGCCGCATCGGCCGACGCTGCGCCATTGACCGGTGTGGTGCGCCAACGCCAACGCGCAGCCCTGGCCTTCGAAGGCGCGGGGCGATTGGTGACGTTGAACGTCGACGTCGGCGATACCGTAAAACAAGGCCAGGTGCTGGCAAGCCTGGACACTGCAGCCGTGCGGTTACGTTTGAAACAATCGCAGGCGGCCTTGTTGGCCAGCGCGGCGCAAACCGGCGAGCGCAAGCGCAACAAGGTCCGCCAGCAACAGCTGTTTACCCAGGGCAGTGTTGCGGCCAGCGCGATGGAGCAAGCTGAAGCGGCGTGGCAAGCGGCCGTCGCGCAGCAGACCGCCGATGAAGCGGCGCTGGATCTGGTACGGCGCGATCAGCGCCAGGGCCAACTGACTGCGCCGTTTGACGGCCGCGTCGTGGCAAGACCCGCGCAGTTGTACAGCGAGTTGTCGCCCGGCCAAGTGGTGATGGAGCTGGAGGCCGGCGGCGCGTTGCAGGTCATCGTGCAAATCCCGGTGGAACAGGCCGCCGGCCTCAAGCCTGGGGACCACGCCGTCGCAGCCGACCCGGCCGCACCCGGATCAACCCTGCCGTTGGTGCTCGAAGGCTTGTCGGCGCGGGCGCAGAACGGCCTGTTGCAAAGCGCGCGTTTCCGCTTGAACGCCCGCGACCTCGCACTCCCCAGCGGCGTAAACCTCAACGTGCGATTGGCGGCCCCTGCCGCGCCCGCGTTGTCGATTCCAACCCAGGCCCTGCGCATGGGCGGCGACGCCAGCCAGGTGCAGGTGTTTGTCTATGACCCGACCCAGGGCAAGGTCGCCCTGCGTGACATTACGATCGGCCTGATCGACCAGGGCCGTGTCGCCATCGACAACGGCCTCAAGGACGGCGAGCAAGTGGTCGTCACCGGCGTCGCGTTTCTCAGTGACGGTCAGCCCGTCAACCTGCTAGTGCCTTCCAGTCGCTTGAGCACAACCGAATGATCAACCTGACCCGACACGCCTTGGGCGCAAGCCGCCTGACGCTATTCACCGCGCTGTTGATCCTGATCGCAGGCGTGGCAACGTTTCTGAGTTTCCCGACCCAGGAAGAACCCTCGGTGACCATCCGAGATGCGCTGGTGAGCATCCAGTTCCCCGGCCTGCCCAGCGAACGCGCCGAAGAGCTGCTGGCGCGGCCAACGGAAGAAAAACTGCGTGAGCTGTCGCAGATCAAAAATATCGTGACCACCGTTCACCCCGGCAGCGTGGTGATCCAGGTGACGGCGCGCGACGAAATCAAGGACCTGGGGGTGCTGTGGCAACAAGTGCGCAACAAGGTCGCCGACGCCGGCGCCGACTTTCCACCGGGCACCCAAGGGCCGTTTGTCGACGATAATTTCGGGCGCGTCGCCGTCGCATCCATCGCGATTACCGCGCCCGGCTACAGCATGAGCGAGATGCGCGGGCCGCTGAAGCGCCTGCGCGACCAGTTGGGCGGGCTACCCGGCATCGGCCAGGTGACGCTGCACGGCATGCAGGACCAGCAGTTGTCGATCGACTTCAACCCTCAGCGCCTGGCGGGGTTGGGCTTGTCTCCCCAGCAACTGTTCCAGCAATTGCAGCAACAGAATGTGTTGGCCCCCGGCGGTATCGCCAACATTGGCGGGCAGATCACCACCCTGACCGTGACCGGTGAAGTGCTCAGCGTGGAGCAACTGCGCCAGCTGCCGATCCAACTGCCTGGTGTAGACGGCACCACGCAATCGTTAGCACTCGGCGCAATCGCGCAGATCTCGGTGATGGCTGCCGACCCTCCGCAGACCGCTGCGGTGTATCAAGGCCAGGACGCGGTGGTGCTGGCGGTGTCGATGGCTGCGGGACAGAACATCCATCAGTTCGGCACAGCCCTGCGCGCTCGTTTGGCACAGTTGGAACAGCAACTTCCGCTGGGCTTTACCGCCCATGTGGTGACGTTCCAGGCCGATGTGGTCGATCAGCAGATGGCCAAGATGAAGCACGTAATGATCGAGACGGTGGTCATCGTCATGGCCGTGGTCATGCTGTTCCTCGGCTGGCGCACCGGGCTGGTGGTCGGCGCCATTGTGCCGCTGACCATCCTGGGCACGTTGATCGCCATGCGCATGCTCGGGGTCGAGCTGCAAACCGTGTCTATCGCCGCGATTATCCTCGCCCTGGGCCTGCTGGTGGACAACGGCATTGTGATTGCCGAGGACATCGAGCGCCGACTGCATGCCGGTGAGGATCGACGCCAAGCCTGCGAGGATGCCGGGCGTACGCTGGCGATTCCGTTGCTGACCTCCTCACTGGTGATTGTGCTGGCCTTCTCGCCGTTCTTTCTCGGCCAGACCAGCACCAATGAATATCTGCGCTCATTGGCCATCGTGCTAACACTGACGCTACTCGGCTCCTGGCTGTTGAGCGTCACCGTCACGCCGTTGCTGTGCCTGTATTTTGCCAAGGTCCCAGGCCATAAGGCAGCCGAGGACAGCTACGACAACGGCTTTTACCGAGGCTATCGGGCCGTCATTCGCCAGGTGCTGCTGCACAAGGTGCTGTTTCTGATTGCGATGCTGGTGCTACTGGCCGCCGCCGTTTTCGAGTTGATGCGCGTGCCCTATGACTTTCTGCCTCAGTCGGACCGCATGCAGTTCCAGGTGCCCATCACCCTAGAGCCCGGAAGCGGTTCGCGCAAAACCTTGCAAAGCGTGCGCGAGATCAGCCTGTGGTTAGGCAAGGAGCCTCAGGTGGTCGACAGCATCGGCTATGTGGGCGATGGCGGGCCGCGCATTGTGCTGGGTCTCAACCCGCCCTTGCCCGCATCGGAAACCGCTTACTTCACCGTCAGCGTCAAGGCCGGTACAGATATTGATGCAGTGATTGCCAATATGCGTCGCTATCTGCTCAAGCAACACCCCGAGCTGCGTGCCGAACCCAAACGGTTTTCCCTGGGCACTACCGAGGCCGGTGTCGCCATCTATCGCGTGATTGGCCCGGACGAGAACGTCATACGTACGCTGGCCGGCCAGATCGAACAGGCTCTGCGTAACATGCCGGGCACACTGGATGTGCGCAATGACTGGAGCACGCGCCTGGCACGCTATACCGTCGAGGTCGACGCACACGGTGCGCGCCGCGCAGGGGTGGACACCCAAGCCATTGCCCAGGCCTTGCAACTGCACTTCGGCGGCATCCAGGTTTCGTCGTTGCAGGACAACGAAACCCGCGTGCCCCTGGTGGTACGTGAACCCGCTTCGGCCAACCATGACGCTCCCGATTTGCGCGGCATTCTGGTCTACCCGGCCGACGGTTCGACGCCTTTGCCGCTGACGGCCATCGCACGCATCGTCGCGTCCAGTGAGCCCTCCACCCTGGTACGCCGCAATCAGGAACGCTGCATCACCGTGGTCGGGCACAACCCGTTGCTGACCGCAACCTCCATCGTCGAGCAACTGGCGCCACAGGTGGTTGCGCTGGCATTGCCGCCGGGGTACCGCATTGAGTTGGGGGGCGAAATCGAAGACTCGGCAGAGGCCAACCAGGCGCTGTTGCAATACCTGCCCCACGCGCTGATCGCCATGCTGCTGTTGTTCGTCTGGCAATTCAATTCGTTGCGCAAGGTGCTGATCGTCATCTCCGCAATCCCCTTTGTATTGATCGGCGTTGCGATCGCGCTGCTGATCACAGGCTACCCGTTCGGCTTCATGGCCACGTTCGGCCTGTTGTCCTTGGCGGGAATTATCGTCAACAACGCCGTGTTGCTGCTGGAACGGATCGAGGCGGAACTCCACGATGGCCTGCCGGTGTACGAAGCGGTGGTGAATGCTGCCGTGAAACGCCTGCGCCCCATCGTCATGACCAAGCTGACCTGCATTATCGGGTTGATCCCGCTGATGCTTTTCGCCGGCCCACTGTGGGAAGGCATGGCGATCACGCTGATGGGTGGCCTGGCGCTGGGCACATTGGTGACCCTTGGGTTGATTCCGGTGCTCTATGTGGTGCTGTTCAATAAAAAATCGGCCGACACCGCTGTGCAATAGTCGCGCGAAACATGGGAAAAAACCGCTACACGTTCCTATGATTTACAGGTGATGCGTTCAAAAAGGCGTGGTTATCATGACCCTCTAGTACCCAAGGCCTGCCGATGGCGACGCTGTCAGCACGCATCTGAGCGTAGAGTGGGCCTCATGAGCGGCAGATTGCTTCATACACCGGCCGGCCAGACACTTCGTCTGGCGGCCTATCTTCCAGCATCTGTCAGAACGGTATTTTTCCCGTCAGTATTTCCCACCACATTCGCCAATCCCCAGCAAAACTCTTCAAGGGGTGCTTGAAAGTGGCCGGTCGGTTTTTCTCGAAGAAAAAATGCCCGACCCAGGCAAATGTGTAAGCCTCAATAAATGCCAGCACCAGCAACCACCACACACCGGTTACTAAGCCCACCACCAGCAGGACGACTGCAAGCGTCGATCCGATAAAATGCAGTCGACGTGACGTTCTATTCAGGTGTTCACTCAGATAGAACCTGTAGAACTCACCGACTGCTTCGCCCTTCTCTGCTCTGTTCATATTACCGCCCCTTGGCTCATTTCAGGCGCCAGCCTTCACCGTCTCTGGTTATCAACCCTCGCTGCTCGAGCGACACGACATAGTTGCGATGGCCCTTTTCGCTCTTGCGCCGGAACAAGGGCAATATGTGCGGTAAAATTCCCGGCACCAGCATGGCTAACCGCGCAGTCCAGGATTCACTGGGACGAACGAACAGTTCCAGCCGAGGTTTTTCCAGCGCTTTGATGACGGTTTTAGCCACGTCTGCGGGCATTTGAGGCGGATCCATAAACTGCATCTTGTTGCCATTTTCAATGGCCTCACGCATCAGCATCGGCGTCTCCGTCGCGGACGGATTCACAATGGTAAATTTTACGCCTAAGCGTTTGCCATCCAACCCCAAGCAAAGCATGGCGCCACGCAGGCCAAATTTTGTTGCCGAATAAATGCATGTTTCCGGCATGGGAAATAATCCCCCTAAGGAAACAATTGAAATAACCCGTCCGTCACTGGCTTGTTGCAACAAGGGTAGAAACGCCTGACACAGTTCCAAAGGAACCATCATATTGAGCTGGACTTCACGCGCAATCGATACAGTTGGCCTGGTCTCGAATGGAATATTGCTTAATATCCCGGCGTTATTGACCAGCAGATCGAGGCGACCGATCTCACTACTTACATAGTTCACAAGCCCCCCAAGCGCTTCACGATCGGTAAGGTCCGCCTGATAGGTCAATGCCTGGGGCCCGAGGGCAGTGGCGGCCTCGGCCAGGCGCACCGCATCAATATCGACCAGCACGCATTTGACACCGCGGGCGATCAGCGCCGCCGCGATCGCCCGCCCCAACCCACCGGCGGCCTCCCGTAATCAGCGCTGTCCAGCCCGTAAATGACGTATTACTCGCCATGCAGACTCTCCCCCAGCACTTCATGAACCACAGGAGCAGCGCTCTTTGGAAAGGGCTGATCGAGCTTGATGGCTGCATACAGATCCTCAGTCAAGCGCGGCCAATGCATGCGTGTGCGTAGCGTCTCCAGGTAAGCAGTGAAGGACCGAGCATCCAGATAAACCGCATGCCGGTCCGATTGAACAAACTGAATCCCGCCACTGAGGTCCGGCTCGTCGCTCTGAATCAATTGATCGAATTGGCGCGCGGTGTCGAGCCCATCCAGCTGCGCCCGAAAATACGCAGCCAGGGTGAGCGCCTGGGTATCGAAAAGCTTGAAAGCACTGGAGTTCTGGTCGAGGTAACCGATGGCGCAGAGGTTACGGTGAGTGCGGCTGAACATCGACAGATAAAGCAGGGGCCTGCCATGCTTCCATTCGAAAAACTGCGCAGCGCATTCAGCGCCCCATTTGAAGCCTGTGGCACAAAGAATCAAGTCGATCTTTTCGCGTGCACCATCTGAAAAAATGACGAAATCACCCTCCAACCTGTCGATGTTTTTACGCACCGCAATATTGCCGTGCTGAAGATGATGCAGCAGTTGCGAGTTCACGATCGGGTGGGTCTCGAACAAACGATGATCAGGCTTCGGTAAGCCCCATCGTGTCAGGTCTCCCACAAGCAGCTTCAATAAGAACTTGAAGACAGGCCTGGCCAGCCACAAAGGGAGGTGCGGCCCATTTTCACCGAACACATCGGCAGGTACACCAAACACATGCTTGGGAATGAAGTAGTAACCACGGCGCATGCTGATAAAGGCTTGTTTTGCGTGAATGGCGGCCTCGCAGGAAATGTCCGCGCCAGAATTTCCCGCGCCCACCACCAACACGTTCTTACCTTGGAATTCCGATCCGGATTGAAACGAGTTGGAATGGCGTATTTCCCCATTAAACTCACCACGAAACGCTGGCAGGTTGGGCTTCCAGTTTGTCCCGGTCGCTAACACGATCCAACGGTATCGCCGTGTAGAACCATCACTCAGGCTGACGGACCAGTGCCCGTCAGGATCCTTTCTAATCAGGGTTACCGTTGTACTGAACTGAATAGACTCACGCAGCCCGAATGCTGCAGCGAAGCTCCTGAGATAGTGCGCGATTTGACGGTGGGAGGGGTATTCCGGAAAGTCCCTGGGCATTGGAAACCCGACGAATCCCGACAGATCCCTGGACGAGATAAAATGCGCCGAATCGTACATCGGTGTGCCGACATTGTTGATGTCCCAAATCCCTCCTACATCCGAATGCCGCTCGAACTGGTCATAGGTAATTTTCTTTGCTTTGAGTGCGCGTGCGGCACTCAGCCCACCAGGCCCGGCGCCAATAATGCAGGCGCTATTTCCTCGGTCGATAATCGCTGCGTCTTGTTCTGATTTCATAGCGCTTCCCTTGAATATCCAGTTCGGTGTTGAACCAAAATCTAAAGGGAAGTCGGTGCTTTTGATGAGCCTTTCGCGGCCATTCAGGGGACCATGGAGGACAGATAAGCTGCGCGCACAGGAAACTCACCCGTTATGCCCGCAATAGCAGAAAGGGAGGTGTTAGATTACCGACCGAAAGGTATCGTCTACAGACTCATTCTGATGGAGAGCGTGTGATCTATGTTAGAGCCCGCAGCCGCTGCCCAGCACTGGAAGCAGCATCCCCAACAAAATGAAGCGGTGGTGGTTCCCAACGTCGCGCGGGCGTTGTTCAGCCTGTTAATGGAAAGCGGGCTCTCGACGGAGCGCATTTGTCGCGGGCTCGGCTTCGGTTATGCCGAACTGCTTGATCTGGACATGCGCTTGTCTTATCGGCAAACCCGAATGCTGATTACTCGAACGCAGCGAGTGGTCAAGGATCCTGCGCTGGGCCTATCTACCGGCGCACGTCAGACCCCGGTGTCTTGGGGGTTTGCGGGCCTGGCCATGCTGACCTGTAAAACGCTGGGTGAAGCCATCACCTACGGTCTCGAACACCAAGGTGATACCGGTGCTTTACTGGAGCACCGTGCCTGCGTCCATCCCAATGAGTTCATCATTGAGGTCAAACCCAAAGTGTTTGATCTGGAAATTGAGCCCTTCTTGATCGAAGAAGCCTTTTCGAGCGCGGTGTCCGTGGTAAGGCGGCTTATCGGGCCAGCCTTCAACCCCCTCAGGGTAGAGTTGTCGTACGCTCGCCCGAATTATGCCCAGGCCTATCGGCGCGAATTTCGTTGCCCGATAAAATTCATGGCCGGGAAAAATCGCTTGATCTGCGAAGCCCATTGGTTGAACGCACGCCTGCCGGATTACGACGACATGGCGTGTGGACCCTTGCGGGCGAAATTGGATCAGTTGATGAACAGAGGCGATTCACGAAATGATTTGATCGAAACCCTCTCCAGTCATATCCGCCTCAACCTCGACGATCCTGAAGCGCTTCAGACCTTTTCCAAGGCGCTCAACATGAGTGAGCGTACCCTGCGTCGTCGCCTGACGGACCTGGGCGTGACGTACAGCGGGCTGCTGGATCGAGTCAGGCACGAGCGTGCTTGTGACTTACTGCAAAACACCCGTATGTCGATAGCTGACATTGCGCACACCATCGGCTTTAGCGACGCACGGGGCTTCAGGCGCGCCTTCAAACGCTGGACGGGTGCGTTGCCGAATACGCAGCGCACCACCTGATGTCAGACTTTATGCCGAGGTGTTCTTGAAGGTAATCACGGGTGAAGACGCGCTGCTGTCATTGGCCAACACCGGCAACTCTCGACGCAATA
This sequence comes from Pseudomonas kitaguniensis, assembly GCF_009296165.1. Classification (GTDB taxonomy): domain Bacteria; phylum Pseudomonadota; class Gammaproteobacteria; order Pseudomonadales; family Pseudomonadaceae; genus Aquipseudomonas; species Aquipseudomonas kitaguniensis. The sequence goes on from NZ_VUAZ01000041.1 coordinate 43,573, forward strand.
CCCAGAGCGTGATCGGTTTGGGCAGAACTCTGGCCAAACGGATCAGCCACCTCATCGATAAAGGAAACAAGTAGTCCCAGCGCTGGCTGCGCATTGCGTAGAGCATGTGATCGACGGCTGCCGCTTCGGAAATTTCCAGCGGTGCCGGCATGCCATCGTTTGCGGTTTTAGCGGTGGCCACAAACCTGGGTAGAGCGACAGAAAGCGAATACCTCTGTTACCAAACTCAATGCGACATGTATCAATCAACAGGCGCAGTGCGCCTTTAGCGGCGCAATATGGGCCCTGCAACGTCACCCCCAGGAACCCCGCCAGTGAATTGGTGTGCACGACAAAACCATGCCCCTGGCGACTCATATGCTCCAGGGCGGGGAACAGATAATTGACCACCACATCATAGTTCGAGCGCATATACGCAGTGACGTCGGACGCACTCATCTCACGCATATCCAACGCAGGTGCACCGCCTGCATTCAGTACGACCACATCCAGACGACCGTACAGCTCGACAATTTCACCCACCAGATCGGCCGCCGCATGCTCATCCAGGGCGTCCACTGCCGAGACCAGGCATTTGCCACCCTGGAGCGTGATTTCCAGTTGCAGGTCGTTCAACAGCTCCTTGCGCCGAGCCGTGGCCACAACCCAGGCGCCTTCCTGCGCCAGACGCACCGCCAGAGCGCGCCCCATGCCTGAGGACGCCCCCACCACCAGGACCACTTTGCGTGCAAAGCTGACGCGGTTGCTTGCCGGGCACCGGCGAAGCAAGCCGACCAACGTCAATGCAATCAGCGAGAACACGGCGCTGACCAACAGCACGTACTCGGCGTTCTCCCCCACCACCCATTGTGACGCCATCAAGGGCCCAAAAGCGCACCCCAACAACTGCATGCCCGGCACCAACGCGGCAACTCGCCCCGAAGGATCAAGTTGCAGAGCAATACGTACCTGGAAGGGTGTCAGCATCAGCCAGACCAGGCCAAATGCGCCGCACAGCAGCAGAAATACCCTGACGCCCATATCCGCAGAAAAATACATACCCAGCGCGATGCCGCCCAACAACAAAGCGGCGACGGCCAACAACGAAAAGTCCGAGACCCGGCGTACCAGGACGATCCCCAGGCAGCCGCCCAATACCTGCATGAGCAAGGTACCGGAGATCAGCAATTGTGCGTTTTGCGCATCAAGCCCCACGTATTTGCTTAACGGCTCAAGATAAGCCCAAAGCCCACCAATCGCGCTGAGCTGCATAAAGACCAGCCCGAGCAATAACAGGTGATTAAGACCCCAACCGAACCCGGCATCATCCGTTCGCTGTGCTTGCTGATTGGCCAGCCGAATGGGTTGCCACCGAACCAACAACAAAGAAGCTGCCGTCAGCGTACCCAGGAACACGAAACCATAAGACGAGGTGCTCTGAATAGGCAGCACCCAATACGCCAACACCGCAGCCACCAAGGCCTGGCCAAGGGTTTGCACCACCATGAACACCCCCGCCACGCGGTCAGGTGCCGGGCCTTGACGATCAGGTTCACGGTGCCCCATAACAGCAAACCTTCGGCCAGGCCGGCCAAGGCCCGCGCCACTGCCAGTGCGCCATCCCCGGTGGTATTGGCCGTGACCAGGTCCATACCCGATGCCGCCAGGATAGCGACGACGGTGAGCTGGCGCAGGCTGAACACGGAGCGCAATAAATCGCCCAGGACGACACCCAGCCCCAGCGCGAGAATTTCGCCCATTGCAACCAAGCCGACGCCCTCAAGTGAAAGCCGGTTCTGCGCCAGCAACTCTCCCAGCAACAAGGGTTGCAGCCCCACCATCAGCACGGCGATAGAGCCCAGCGCCAAGGCGACACTCAGGTGTTTACGGGAAACAGCGGACGGCATGTGCATGGCGTTACACCTCTTGAAGGGTTTTCAGTAACCACGGTTTTCCGGCGGAATCTCGCCTTGGGCAAAACATTGCGTCGCACGTTGCTCATCCTTCATCAGTCGGCTGTTGGCAACTCGCACTACCCACCAAGGCAGCAGTGTCATCTTGGCACCGGAGGCCTTGGCGAGGGTGAACGCCTTGGCGCATTTTTCAAACAGCTGCGCATTCATCGCCATCCGGGTACCGGTGGTGCCCAGGGTCGCGGGCACGCCCTTGATCAACACGGCATTGCCGCCCCGCTGCAAGGCGCCGGCAATGTCCTGGACTGACGCCGCCGGCGCCCCCATGTGGCCAATATGCCGTGCCTGCTCATCAAACAGAATGGGCATAACCCCGCCAAAGTCTGCCAAGCGCTGGGCGAAGTCTCCTCCGCCCAGCAAAATGGCACCGACGTCACTCCGGGCACGGTAGATCGCCTGGTGGGTCTGGCTGTCACCCAGCACATGTACCGGCCAACCGACGTGGGTGGGGGCCAAGTCATCCAACGGGCCCCACCACATGCTTTGCTCGCCCGGTATACGCAAGGAAAAACTGCTCCCCTCCTGTACCAGACCCACCAGCCGTTGCCGGATTTCCAGCCATTGTTGCCGCAGTACATCCTGCATCACGCTCACCTCACACCAGTTGAAAAACGGCGTCGAATCGCTCGAGCGCGTCGTCGATGACGTCGTCGGTATCAGCCAGGCTGGTATAGATCCGGCTGCCGGCCAGCGTGATCAACCCATGTGCCGTATAAGCCGCACCCATTTCTTCCATCATGTGTTTACGCGACTTGGCTTCATGACGTGCACGCAGCAACTTGAGCGGGTTGCTGGTATCCAGCAACAACACGCCTGAGGTTTGCAGGTGCACGATCGAGCCCATGTTATAGGCCACATACGGTAGGCCACGGCGGTTAATGATTTCGTCCAGCCCCTTGCGCATACGGTCACCAGCGCGTCCCGCCAAAGCCGGCGCATTCAGTTTGCGCGCCTCGGTCAAAGCGTAGTAGCCCGCCACGCAGGACAGCGGGTTGGCCGACAACGTGCCGCCGACAAAGGCCCGTCGTGCAGAAGTACCAATACCGCCGGCGAGCAGCTGCATCACCTCCCTGCGCCCGCCGATGGCACCGGCCATGGGGTAGCCGCCGGTCAGGCATTTGCCAAGTACGGTGATGTCCGGCATCACGTTGAAATACGCTTGTGCGCCCCCCAGGCCCGCACGGAAACCCGTGACCACTTCATCGAAAATCAGCAACGTGTCGAACTCGTCGCAGAGCTTGCGCAGTTGACGGTTGAAGTCCGGGTGCACCGGGCGCGTGCCGCTTTCCGGGCCAAAGGGTTCGACCATGATCGCCGCCGTGCCGCCGCGCAGGCGATTGATCTGCAAGCGCCGACGCAACGCGTCCAGGTTATTCGGCGGGCTTTCCTGGGTGTTAGCCGTGGCGCCGCGTGGAATGCCGACGGCCTCCATACGGCCGGTGCCCGGCAATCGCATGCCGTATACCAACTGGTCACTCCAACCGTGATACGCCCCGCCGATCTTGATCACCCATTTCTTGCGGGTATACGCGCGCGCCAGGCGCACCGCCGCCATGACCGCCTCGGTACCGGAGCCCAGCAGGCGCACCATGTCGACGCCAGGCATCACTTCGCAGACCAACTGCGCCAGCTTCACCTCGTATTCATGCAGCAGGCCGGTGACCGGACCGCAGTCGTCGAGGATCCGATTGACCTGCTCACGAATCGCCGGATGGTTGGAGCCCAGCAAAGTCGGCCCGCCGGCCTGTAGAAAATCGATATAGCGGTTGCCGTCCACATCGGTCAGGTGCGCGCCCTTGGCCTGGGCGATGGCGAGGGGGAACGGGTGATTGAACGCGAGGTTATGCTGCACGCCCCCCGGTATGAATTTTTTGGCCCCCTCGGCGAGCCGCTTCGAACCCTGGCAGCGCTCGTCGAAGTAGCCCATGACCTTGTTCAGCGCCTCACGCTTCAAGGGGCGAATGGGTTGCTTGACCAGCGCATCGAACCGTCGATAGAGCGAGTCAACATCAGGCCATTGCGAAACTGCGGAATCTGCCGCCGCAGGCAATGTGATGGGGTCCAGGGGTTTGTTCATGATGGGATCTCGGAAGAAGAGTGAGCATCGACAGCGCTGCAACGCACCAAGGCGTCGACCAGGCGTGCCACGGCGGCAGGTGACTGTGATTTATGACGGGACTGTTCGGTGATTTGGCGTAACAGGTAGTCACGGCAAAAGGTCTCGAGGTCCTCGAGGCGCGACAGAGTTGTCTCGACATCCGGGCCACAGCACAACACCCCGTGGTTGCGCATCAGGTACGCGTTGTAATCCCAACGAATGGCCCGGCCGAACTTGCCGGCCAGCCAGTTGGACCCTGAAGGCGCGTACCCGACCAGGGGAATGTGTTTACCCAAGGAATCCCACAGTTCAGGGTTGGGCACATCCATTGGTTTACCGAGCAAGGTGCAAGCACTGGCTACGGGCTGATGCGTGTGGATGCTGCACTGCACATCCGGGCGCGCCCGCAGGATTTTTGCATGTAGCCCGCTTTCAACCGTGGGGGCACGGTCACCGGAGAGCTGCGCCAGATCCTTGAGGCGCAGCACACAGACATCCTCGGGGCGCATGGTGAAATAGTCAGTAGCCGACGGCGTGACCGCGATGTGCTGCGCATCGATACGCAACGCGAGATTGCCGCCCGTGGCCGCAAAAAAGCCGCGGTGACACAGATGCTGCGAGAGCTCGACAATTTGCTCTTGGACATGACTCATGAGGCCGTCTCCTGTATGGGGTTCAGTCGCCGGTAAAGCGGCGCAAGGCGCGTGCGCACCTCCTGGAACGTGGCGAATTGGTCGTCGTACAGCGCGCGGGTCACGCGGGACGGTTCAAACAGGCGGTGGGGGCGCTTGAGGCGGGAAAGGTCGTGGAACTGCAGCTTGCCCAACGCCACCGCCGCAATGAACGCCGCCCCGCGTGCATTGGTCTGGATGGCGTTCTGCGGCTGCTGGATAACGCGCCCACAGACGTCAGCCATGATCTGGCACCACACATCCGATTGGGCACCGCCACCGGTGGCCACGATCACATCGCTGGGCTGGCCGAGAAAACGCGCGAACGGCTCGAACATCCAGCGCGTATTGAGGGCGACTCCCTCCATGAAGGCGCGGATGATGTCCTCCCGCGAGTGCTCCAGCTTCAGATTGAACAGACCGGCGCGCAGGCTTGGATCACTGATTGGTGAGCGCTCACCACACAGCCAGGGTGTGTAGATCAACCCTCTCGACCCCGGTGGCACGCGTGCGGCGATACGGTCAAGCAAGGCATAGACGTCCGGCTGCTGTTCATCACTGAGCAGCTCATCCGGGTGGTACAGCACCTTGTCGCGCAGGAATGAAAGGTTTGCGCCCGCCGCCGACTGCATGGCCATCGCCAGGTAGCGACCGTTGACGGCACTGGGTACCGCAGCTATGTGGTGACGCACGCTGGTTTTCTTGAAAGGGACGTGAGCCCCTACCCACGACGAGGTGCCCAGATAGAGGTGCGGAGCAAAATCGCTGACGCTGGCGCCGACGGCCACCGCCGAGGTGTCGACGGCACCCGCCACCACTTGCGTAGTGCGCGCCAGTCCGAGCGTCTCGGCAAGCTCCGGGCGCAGCGTGCCGATAACTTCGGTGGAGCGGACAAGCTCAGGCAGTTTGCCGGCCTCTATTCCCAGTGCCTTGACCAGCCCGTCGTCGTAGCGGATGCGGTGAGGGTCGCGGTTATCGGTGATCCATGCGGTCAACATCGAGTCGCTGGTGGCGCAATAGCGACCCGACAGCCGTAGGTTCATATAGTCGAGCACGTTGAGAAACTTGTAGGTTCGCTCATAGCGCTGCGGCTCGTGATCGACGATATAGGCCATGTGCCCGGCGGCATCCATGCCGGACAACGAGGCCACGCCACCGGTCAGGCGCAATGAACGCCAGAGCTTGAGCGGTCCATAGCCAGCCAGGCTGAACCGCCCTCCTCCCATGCGTTTTTTCACCGCGCCGGCCCCTCGTTTGTCCAGCCACAACATGGCACGTCCAATAGCCACGCCGTCCCGATCTACACACACAGTGCCTTCGCCCTGTGTTGAGCAACACACCGCGATCACCTGGCGCCGCCGGACTGGATCGGCGCTGAGCAGTTCATTGGCGCCACGCAGGAAAGCATTCCACCAATCCTGCGGTTCCTGTTCGACGCTCAACCCGCTCACATGCAGCGGCACACTGTGAAACGCCCACGCCCGGATATCGCCTTCCAGTGAAACCAGGGCGCACTTGCAACCGGAGGTGCCGAGGTCCACAGCCAGGACGAGTTGCTCCAGACCGGTGGCCGCCTGAGGCGTCCGGGATAAGAAAAGCGAAGTCATAGAGGTTTACTCAAAAAGTACGCGAAATCGATGCGACCCAACGGTTGTCATCCGTGGCACGCACATGCCCATCGTCCTCGACCATGTACAGTTCACGCGCCTTGGTCTTGACCGCTATCCAGTCGATGCCCCAGTCGAATCCCAACCAGCGGTGGCTCAGGCCGATGTCATAGTCGGCCGCATCCGCCTCGGAAAAATTGACGAGTTGCTGGTAACCAGCGTGCAGCTTCAGCGTGGTGTTCATCCCCAGCGCATATTTGTAGTCCAGGTCATAGAGCATGCTGCCACGGGAGTTACGGTCGCCCTTGGCGTAGCATTCCAGGCCCTTCGTGGGATCGTCACGAAACTGCAACTGGGCGCCGCACACACCGCCGGTGTTGGCACCACGGTAGGTTTTGGACAGCACCCGAGCGACTCGACCTTCCAACGCACCGTAGCCAATTTCCAACACCGCGAACTGGCTGTTGTAGTTGGTCGTGCGCTCATCGGTGGGGGTGAAGGTTTCAAAGTCAAATTTGTTCGGCGCCTTGAACTGTGCGCCGGGGAACATTTCCGCGGCCACGCCCAGGCCGTAATGCCATGCCTCCGGATCGCCGAACCGATAACCACTCGCCAGTAAAACGCCCACTCCGTCGCCATCAATGAATTGTTTTTTGCTGACGGTGGTGAACTCGGCAAGCGCGACCAGGCCACTTTCATGGGCAACCTGAACGGTGACCCGGGCGCCGGGATGGTTTAACGAATCCGAAACGCCCCGGGTCCTGACATCGGATACAGCCTTGGCTGTGACATCAATGGCATAGCTGGCCATTTCGTCGGCGAATGCCAAGGACGGGCTGACGATAGGCCACAGCAAAGCAGCCATCAGACAATGGTGTGTCGTTGCACGCATGAGGCGCTCCTACAAGAAAGGTCGGATTTACAAAGTGCAAACCGGTGCAGGAGGCAGTGAGGCAATACGTTCCAATTGCTCTGTCTTGCCGAGTATCTCGGTACCGACAAAAGCCCGGACATTGAGGAGACCCTCTTTGACGCGAACAACGCCTTTGTATTTTTTATGATCGCGGGGATCAAACACCCAACCATCGCGCCATGCTTCCTGGTCGAAACGATCCAGTTGCATGATCTGTACGCCGCAATCGCTGGTGGTGGAGGCCATGTCCTTGACCCAGACCACCTTTCCACACAGCGCGCCGGGTTTATCGACGCAATCGTCGACTTTGACCACCGCATCCTTTTCCGAGGTAAGCCATAGGCCTTTGGCTTCCTGTGGACCCGCCGCCGCATAACCGATGGAAGAGCACGCCAGTGCCAGTGAAAGGAACAGCCATTGCCGAGCGTTCATAGTCATCACCTGTATTTTTTGTTTTAAGAGACCGTCACACTAGCGACGCATCGGTTATGATAGTCATCGCTACACGATAGTTATAACTACCATTTCTAAGCTCAGCAACATTTTTTTTCATCTTGATAAGCTGATTCTTCAACCTTTCTTTGCTAGGTGCCTATGGCCAAGCCCAACACTGCCAGCGCCCGCGTCGTTACCGCCGGGAAAACGCAAGACCAAAAGAAATCGCCTGCACAGCAGCGCAGCACCGAGACCTACGAGCGGATCCTGGTCGCGACCGCGCAGACCCTGTGTGATGTGGGAATCGAACGTCTGTCCACCAACCTGGTTTGCGAATGTGCAGGGCTGACGCCGCCTGCGTTGTACCGCTACTTTCCGAATAAATACGCGCTACTGAGCGTGCTGGGTGAGCGCCTGCTTGAAAAACAGAACGGCCTGATCGACCACTGGATTACCCCGCAATTGTTGTCCGGCCCGCCCGAGGATCTGGAATCGGCGCTGGCCGAACTGATCCTGGAAACCTACCGGGTCACCGACGCCACCTTGGGCGGTATGTGGATTCTCAAGGGACTGCGCGCGGTACCGGCGCTGGAGCATGTGAGGATCGACTCCCACCGGCAGGTCTCAAGCGCACAGGCAGAAATCCTCGCGCAGGTGTTCCCGCAGGCAGATCCACAGCAACTCGCCACCGCCGCCAGGGTGGCGGTAGAGATGATCCACGCAACGATCGAGTTGTTGTTTGATGAGTCCCTGGACCCCAAGAGCGTGTGTGCCATGGTTGCCTCGATGATTATCAGTCATCTGGACCGGTTGACCCCGGCTCCAAACGTGTAAAGAGAGAGGAGCGAACATGGCCGGTGCGGACCCGTTGCCCGGCCGGATCGCACCTTCAACAGCAGCCATGTGCCCTTTACCCTCTCAGCAGCGAGACCACGCGTCACCTCACTTACCGCTGAACTCATTGGGTCCTTCATGCGCCGTGTCGAAAATCCCCCGCCGCCCCCTGTTCGCAATTACGCCCATTTCCATCAGGCGCTGGCTGGGGTGCAGCTACCCGCCGCCTTCATCGATCTGGAGGCACTCATCGTAAACCTGCAGCGCCTGGGCAAACGCGCCGGGGGCTTGCCCGTGCGGTTGGTGACCAAATCCATACGCTCGGTGGAGATGATTCGCACGATCATGGCCGCGGGGCCATTTATGCAGGGCCTGCTGTGCTACTCCGCCGCCGAGGCCGCCTGGCTGGCCGGCTTGGGGTTTGACGACATCGTCGTGGCTTACCCGACGGTCGATGAGCGCAGTCTGGTAAAAGTCGCCTGCCAATTGCGCCGCGGACGCTCGATTACCTTGATGGTCGATAACCGGGCCCAGGTGCAGGCGATCAACGAGATAGCCGTGACAGAAGGTGTGGTCATGCCGTTGGCGATTGATCTGGATATGTCATCGGCTTTTCCGGGGCTGTACTTTGGCGTGCACCGTTCGCCGATCAATGACGTGGGGACTGCGCTCCGGCTGGCCGCCAATATCGCCTCGTGCCAGGGCGTCGTACTGCGGGGGCTGATGGGCTATGAAGGGCAAATTGCCGGGTTGATGGACGCTGTGCCAGGCCAAGCCGTCAAGAATGCAATCATCCGTTTTCTCAAGCGCCGCTCCATTGCCGAAGTCAATAAACGCCGTGAGCAGGTCGTGCAGGCATTGCGTAAGGCCGGCCATACGCTGCAGTTCGTGAACGGCGGCGGCACGGGCAGTTTTGAAAGCACCCGACTCGACCCTTCGGTTACCGAGTTGGCTGCCGGATCAGGCCTGTACGCACCGACCTTGTTCGACCATTACCAAGCCTTCGAACTGACGCCCGCCGCCGGTTTTGCCTTGCCGGTGACACGCACCCAGGCTCCCGGCGTGATGGTGTGCTCAGGCGGCGGTTACATCGCCTCCGGGCCGGCGGGTAAGGACCGATTGCCCCGGCCCTGGCTGCCCAGCGGCTGCCGCTTGATCGACAACGAAGCCGCCGGCGAAGTACAGACCCCACTGCTGCATACCCTGGCGCAAGCGTTGAACATCGGTGACCCGGTACTGTTTCGTCACGCCAAAGCGGGCGAACTGTGTGAGCGTTTCGATGAACTGTTGGTCATCAGCAACGGGCGCGTGGTGGACCGTGTACCGACTTACCGCGGCGAGGGCAAAAACTTCTCCTGATGGCGCACGCGTTCTCACCACTCCTCTTCCTGCACTTTGCTCAAGGATAACGTCATGAATCAGCCTCTCAGCAACCTGCCCTCTTCGCTTGAGCCCGTGCCGTTACTCAGTGAACTGTTCACGGCCCAACAAGCCGCCGTGTATGCCCAGGGAGCCCCCACCTACGAGCAGCGTATCGCTGCGCTGGACGCCGTGTTGCGCCTGGTCAGCGATCACCACGACGAACTGCTGGAAGCGGTGTGTGCGGATTTCGGCAACCGTTCGTTCGCCGAGACCCAACTCAGTGAGCTGATGCCCATCGTCAACGGCATCAAGCATATTCGCTCGCACCTCAAAGCCTGGATGCGCCCCAGCAAACGCAAAGTGGGCATTGCCTTCAAGCCCGCCACGGCACGGGTGATCTACCAACCCCTGGGCGTAGTCGGCATTCTGGCGCCGTGGAATTACCCGCTGACACTGACCCTTGCACCGCTGGTGGAAGCGTTGGCGGCGGGTAATCGGGTGATGATCAAACCATCGGAACTGACGCCGCGTACCGCCCTGTTGCTGCAATACTTGCTGGCCCAAACCTTTCCCGCCGACCACGTCAGTGTGGTCATCGGCGACGCGCAAGTGGCCAGCCGCTTCAGCGAACTACCGTTTGATCACTTGTTGTTTACCGGTTCTACACAGGTCGGGCGTCTGGTAATGGCGGCTGCGGCGCGCAACCTGACCCCGGTGACCTTGGAATTGGGAGGCAAATCGCCAGTGGTACTCACTGCGGATTTCCCACTGAAGAAAGCCGCGCGGATGATCGCCATCGGCAAGCTATTCAACGCCGGTCAAACCTGCGTCGCCCCCGACTATGTGCTGGTGCCGCGCCATTTGGTCGAGCACTTTGCCACCGAATGGGTGGCGGCGGCCAAGCAGCTGTATCCCACCATTGACGGCAATAAAGACTACACCTCGATTATCTCGCGGCGTCACTACGAACGCCTGTTGTATCTGGTCGATCAGGCCATCGTGGCCGGGGCCAAGGTGTGGCAGGATAAGGCGTTCGACCGGACCACCGAGCGCAAAGTCCCCCCAACCTTGCTGACCGACGTGCCCTTGAACACCGATATCATGCGCGAGGAAATTTTTGGCCCACTGTTGCCGGTAATCGCCTATGACACACTCGACGAGGCGCTCGCCTTCATCAATGCGCGACCCAAACCGTTGGCGCTGTATTGCTTCTCCAATGATCGAACCAGCATCGCGCATGTGGTGCAGCAAACTCGTTCAGGCGGTGTGACCATCAATGGCACCATGCTGCATGCCACCCAGGACGACCTTCCCTTCGGCGGCGTCGGTGAAAGCGGCACAGGCGCCTATCATGGCTATGAAGGGTTCGTGCGCCTGTCCCATGCACGGGGCGTATTCAAGCTAAGCCCCTTCAATATGTCTGACAAGGTCTCGGCACCCTATGGGCGGCTGACCCGCCTGGTGGTCCGCCTGATGCTGGGCAAGTAGGCGCACAACGAGGAGCACTGCATGCTTGCCCCCCTATGGCACACCGCGGATTTACCGGTCAACCTGCTGCGCAGCCTGGCGGATCTCATTGCGCAATTAGGCCTGGACCCCAGCCGGCTGTGCTTGGGGCTGGGTTTCAATGTCGCAGACCTGGCCAACCCGCAAAGCCGGGTCTCGATTCGTCAAGCCTGCCTGATGATCAAACGCGCCCTGGAGATGACTAACGGCCGCGACCGAGGGCTGGGTCTGGACATGAGCGCGACTGAGTCCATCACCTCCATGGGCCTGGTAGGTTACGCCATGCTGACCAGCGCCACCCTCGGCAGTGCGATAGCCCTGGGCATCGACCTGCAGAAGCAGACCGGCGCGCTGTTGAGCTTTGAGCACCTCCAATCCCCTGGGCATATCACGCTCCAAGTCACTTGCCCATTTCATGAGCCCGACATTCTGACCTTTCTCGTTGAAGAAGCCTTCGGGATGCTGCTGAATATCGCCCGCGCGCTGGCGGGCCCGATGTTCAGCCCATCGTCGATCGAACTGAGTTACCCAAGGCCCGCCTACGCCGATCACTATGAACACTTGTTTAGATGCCCGGTGCACTTTGATCGCAAGGACAATCTATTTGTCTGCGCCAATCACTGGGCGAATACCCCCATCGGCACCCACGATGCGCTGAGCAATCGACAAGTCGTTGAGCTACTGGAGATGAGTGCTGATCGAGGCGGTGAACTTGAGTTCATCGAGTCCGTCGAGCGCATTCTGCGTCGTGATCTACGTACGCCTGTCAGCCTGTCAGCAGTTGCCTCACAACTGTGTATGAGCGAGCGAACTTTGCGCCGCCGCCTCGCCCAGAACGACATGTCCTATCAGGCCATCCTGGATGACCTGCGCAAACAACGGGCCTTGGCGCTGCTGGGCAATGTGCGCATGACCCTGGATGAGGTTGCCTACGAGGTGGGTTTCAGCGACGCGCAGAACTTCCGCAAGGCGTTCAAGCGCTGGACCGGGCAGGGTCCACGGCAAACGCGCGCTTGAACATTTCAATTAGTCACGCGGCTTTTGGCTGAAGGCTTCAAGCCTGAAGCCATGCCAGGCGATTGCCAGCAGGCGCAAACGCCGCGGCCCATACAGCGCCTGGATGAAGCGTTCGAACAGTTGGAATTTGCGCGGTGTGTAGGGGTACCAATTGGCTTCGATCTTGCTTCCGGCCTTGTCGATCAGTATGGCTTTACTGCGAGTGAACCCCAGCAACCCTTCCGGCCCACGCAGTTTTCCGAATCCACTTTTCTTCGCCCCACCGAACGGCAGGCCTGGGTTGCCTTCGCTCATGTTGACGTTGTTGATCGAAACACCACCGACCTCAAGTGCACCAGCCACCCGCAGCGCGCGCTGCGCATCAGCACTGAACACACTGGCGCACAGGCCGTAATGGGTGTCGTTGGCCAACTCGATGGCGTGGGCTTCGCTGGTAAACGCCATGATCGGCAGTACGGGCCCGAACGTTTCCTCGTTCCAGACCCGCATGTCCGACGTGACACGGTCCAGAATGATTGGCCGCACTGTCAGGGAATTCGCATCGGGTATGACACCGAATCGCAGGCGGGCACCGCGCTCCAGAGCGTCTTGAACATGTTCGATGACCTTGTCGCGCTGAAAGCCGACGGTCATACGCCCGACGTCGGCGTCGCCGTTATCGCCACAGCGTACTACGACGTTTTCCGCCGCCTGCACCAGACTGTCGACGAAACGATCCAGCACGCTGTGTTCTACCAATAAACGCTCCACACCACTGCAGGATTGCCCGGCATTCGTGAAACCGCCCCACAACGCACCCGCCACCGAACGCGCTATTGGCGCGTCGGCAAACACAATCATCGGATCTTTACCGCCCAGCTCCAGCTCAACGGGGATCAACTCGCGACTGGCCTGGGCCATGATCTTGCTGCCGGTGGGGCCGCTGCCGGTAAAAAAGATCTTCGCCGGCTGTTGGTCGATCAACGCCGAGCCCAGGCTGCCGTTGCCGTACACCACCTGGACCAGGGCCTGGAGTATCGGAGAGCATGCAAGGACCTGTTCGACCAGGCCTTCGCAGGGGGCATGTTCGGAGGGTTTGTAGACCACCGCATTGCCCGTTGCAATCGCTGCTGCAATACCAGTAATCGCGTTATGGAACGGGTAGTTCCAGGGACAGATGATCAGCACCACACCCAAGGGTTCATGCAGCAGCAACGATTGCTTGCCCAACAATGTAATTGGCGTCTTGACCTTTTCAGGTTTCAGCAGCTGTTGGGCATTATTCTCCAACCAATTGAGCCAATCGAGGGTGCCAAGGATTTCCGCGATCAAGGCATCTGTTCGACATTTGCCAACCTCGTGCATCACCCGCGCGATGATCATTGAGCGGTGAGCCAGAATCGCGTGTTTGAGCTTGCACAACTCGGCCAGACGCGCCTGGATCGACAGTTGTGAATGAGTACGCAAGGCCGTGCGGGCATTTTCGAATGCGACCCGGGAAATCTCAGCCTCATATGACAGCACAGTGTCGTGCGGGCGGGATTCGAATTCATTAGGGTGGGTCATTCAACGCTCCTCGGGATCATCGGCCAGCCGCCACGATAACGGGCTGTCGGGCACTGAGGCAGGGTTGATACGGACGAAAAAGGGTTCAAACCGGCTATATCGCGATAGCCACCTGCGAGCCCCGCGAGAAAACCCTAAACCATGAAATTAGTGATCGGAATGCACTTTTGTGCAGCATTGAGTCATTTACGGACCTACCTGGCTCAGCCCTCAGCACTTTAAAGTACGCCAACTATTCAATCATCGGCGTCGTTATGAATCTCTGGTTTCGGCTTCTCCTCATGCTGCTGCGTCGACCGTGGCGCAAACCGGCAAAAGCACTCGAATCGACCGTCATCCGCATGCGCGTATGGCCATTGGATCTGGACTTCAATCGACACGTCACCAACGGCCGATATTTCACATTGGCGGATGTGGGACGCATGGACTTCGTTTTGCGCAGTGGCGCCTATCGAGTAGCTATCAAAGCAAAGGCGCTGCCCATCGTCGGAGACACTTGGGGTAAATTTCGGCGTGAGCTCAGACTGTTTGAAGCTTTTGAAATCCACACAAGGATGCTTGGCTGGGACGACAAGTGGAGCTTCATGGAGCATCGGTTTGTGAGCAAAGGCAGAGTGATCGGCATTGTCATGATGCGAGGTCTGTTTCGTTCACAGAAAGGTGTTATCGCGCCAAGCGAATTTGTTCGAGAACTGGGACTGCCCGCACAGTCACCAGAGATGCCGAAATGGCTGATGTCGTGGTCGCAGAGCTGCGACGCCATGAGCCGCCAACTCAGAGATGAAGAAAGCACCAATGATCGGTAATCCAGGCCTGCGCGCCATCAACAAAAACCCTAAATGGCAAATTGCCACCACTGGTCGGATTGGCCGTTGCGTCGTTGGACGTTTTTTTTGCTCTGTGGCTCTATGTTCACAGACTTGATCGGATGATCGAGTGCAACTTTTTCAACGTGTTGAGGAGTACCACGACAGGCAGAACATAAGAGGCTCGACCGTAGCGCAGGCGAACCCCTTAAAATAACAGCGGAATGGGCTTTATGGCGGACTCGTATTATGCCTAACCTTCACTCTTTCCCCAGTACACCGTTGATTCGCTGGTTTGTTAAAGACAACGAAAACCTGGATCGGGACATCCGCTTAAAGCTACTCAAAGACCCCTTTTCCTCTCGTGCCGCCCTGGTCGCGGCGGGGATGAATACACTGCTTGTGTGCAGCGTTGCAGTCATACTTCACCCAACGTTGTTTTTCATCTGTTGGTTAATCGCCGACATGCTGATTTGGATCATCCGCTGGTTCCTGCTGCGCAGGTTTATTGCCAGTGGCAAGTCCATGCGCCGCTACGCGACCGACCTTTCCCTGCTCTTCGGTTTGATCTGGGCGGCCGAAATAGGCATTGGCACAGCGGGCTGCATTATCAGTCAGGACCCGGTACTCCAAGTTCTGGCATGCACATCGGCAGTCAGCATGAATGGCGCGATTGCCATGCGAAACCAAGGCATACCCCGCTACGCATTTACGCAGATCCTGTTCACGGATATACCGATGAAACTGGCCACGTTGTTCCAACCAGAACCGATGTTGCGGGTGCTGATTCTACAAGCGCCCATGTACCTGACTGGCCTCTGGGTACTGCTGAACAACCTCAATGCAAACCTGACCAAAGCCTATATTGCAGAAGCACAGAGCACGCATTCAGCCACCCACGACAAACTCACGGGCGTATTGAACAGGTTAGGTATGTTCAATGTAATGACGGCGTTACTCAGCTCGAAAGCCAAAGTGGCGAGTGGTTTTTGCCTGCTGTGTCTGGATTTGGATGGGTTCAAAAAAATCAATGATGCCAACGGGCATGCCACCGGCGACAAAGTACTGGTGTGCTTCTCTGCAATGATCAGTAATGTGGTGCGCAAAAATGATGCCGTGGCGCGACTGGGCGGCGACGAATTTATCGTGTTGATGCCGGATATAGACAAGTTATCCGCTTCACTTATTGCAGAGCGAATTATCCAAACCCTGGAAGATTACGTGGGTAAAAACGCGAATTACAAAGGATTGGGTGTCAGCATCGGTATCACCGAGATCTCGCCTTTTGAGCCAGGGAGTGTTGAGCAGATGCTCTCCAGAGCGGATATTGCAATGTATAACGCAAAATCTGCGGGCAAGAACTGTTACCGGTTTGGATAACTCTTTGAACTGTTTTACCTGAAAATAGTGTTCCAGAAGCCCGCCAAAATTTTTTTTCGCGACCCGCAAAGTCGGATTAACAGCCCAAGGCAGCCGCGGCCTCGGTGAGGGAGTCGACAACAATATCCCAGTCTTGCTCTGCGACCAGGTCTGATGTCTGGCCCGGCCCATGCTCAAAGGGGCGCGCGATAAAGATCGACTTGAACCCCTGCGCACGTGCGGCAGCCAGGTCTGAGTTGTGCGCGGCAACCATAGCGACCGCTTCAGGTGCGAGGCCCACAGCTTGTGCAGATTTGAGGTAGGTTTGCGGCTGGGGTTTGTAGGTTCCGGCGACTTCTGCACCGACGATCACGTCCCAGGGCAACCCGCCAAACTTCGCAAGGTTGAGCATCAAGGCGATGTGCCCATTGGACAGAGGCCCGATTGAGAACTTGCGCTTCAATCGGGTCAGCCCGGCTACAGCGTCAGGCCATGGGTCCAGCCGCTCCCAGGCTTTGTTGAGTTCGACCAGTTCGGCCTCGGGGATTCGGCCAAAATCTGCAGCGTGGCGGGAGAGGACCGTTTCAAGGTTTTCCCGGTTCAGCACGTCCAGCGTTACG
Source organism: Pseudomonas kitaguniensis (assembly GCF_009296165.1). Classification (GTDB taxonomy): domain Bacteria; phylum Pseudomonadota; class Gammaproteobacteria; order Pseudomonadales; family Pseudomonadaceae; genus Aquipseudomonas; species Aquipseudomonas kitaguniensis. Next base: position 60,298 of record NZ_VUAZ01000041.1, read on the forward strand.
AAGGGACGCTCGCCAGACCTGACGCGTTGCATGGCGGGTTGGTACAGCCCGCGCCATTGATCTGCAAACGTCAGTGGATCTACGTCCAGCTCGTGACGCTTCAGGAAGGGAGCGACTGCTCGCGAAACACCGCTTCGCCAATCGACCACCGTACCGAACACGTCAAACCCCAGAAAACCTACCCCTTCGAGCTTTGCCATCTCGCCGCCTCTTAAGTCCGTGGTCGTGAACACTGCCCCGATAAACGCGGTAATCAGCGCTCTGTCGGCCGATTATGCGCCGATCACTCCCTTGAGGTTTCGCGGCTGACGAGGGCTCAAGCAATAGAGGCTTGCCGCACAGGCCGCTTGTGCCTGAGCGGTTGCTGGCGCGCCAGTTGCGCCTGAACCTCAGCCACCGCATCCAGCACGCGTTGCGCCCAGAGCACATCTTGCGGGTCCACCACCACCACACGAAAGCCGTGGTCATGCCCTTCACTGCGCACGCCTTCGGAGTCATCGACGTGCAAGTCAATATCGAATGCCGGCGGGAATTTCGACGGCGCGTTCGACAGGCCGTGCACCGTCAAGGCTTGGCTGTGCAGCACGCTATTGACCACACCGTCGACGCGAATGCCGTACAGCAACACCCAACGGCGGATGTAGGACGGCGTGCGACCGGATGAGGTGTAGACCCAGATACTGCAACCCTGGCGCCGTAACTCTCGGGTCAGCGAGCGTGTACCGATACGCAATGGTTCGCCCAGCCAACGGTGGACACAGGCTGGCACCCAGCTTTTTTCAACGGCGCAGTGGTGGAGCTGGCAGGCCAGTGTGTCGTCTATATCGAACGAAATACGGATGCGTGGGCGGCGCAACGCCGGCATCGAGAGCGCCTGCCAGGCGCGGCTGAGCGCGGTTCGGCATTGGGTGAGCGTGGCGTACCGGCTCATCAATGGCCTCCCTGATACACAGGCGATGGTGGTTGGCCCAAGAAAAACTTCTTCGGGTCGGGCGCCTGTTCTTCCAGGAAGGCTGCGTATTTTTTCTTGATCTTGGGCAATTCGTACAACGCCTTGACCCCATGCTTGGCGGAGTTGCGTATGACCGAGGACGGGTTGAAGTAGCCCTCGGCGTTTTCCAGCGTGAGCACAAACGGCGGCAACCCGGCACGCATCAGCAAATAGCTGACGATGAGTGAACCACTGCGGTTGTTGCCTTCGATGAACAATTGCGGCTTGCTGAGAATCCTGACGTAGACGCCGGCAGCGCGCTTCCAGACCGACTCACTGCGGTACGCGCAGTACCAGTTGTACAGGTCCTTGATGCCACCCTCAACGTTGTTGAAAAAGTGCTGCTCGGTGGCGGCCAGGTGCTGAGCATATTCCTGCCTGCGCACCGGGTCCGTGCCGCAAAGCACGGTGGCGTTGATTTCGAGCATCAGGTTCAGTTGCTGAAGGTCAAACAGGTCAACGCCACGAGCGACATAATCGTCAATCAGCGCATAGCCTTCAAGCACATTGTGCAGCACCTCGTCGGTCAACGGATCGCGCGGCTCGATAAAGTGCTGGCTGAGTTCGGTAAAGCGTCCTTGCACCTTACGCAGTGCGCGTTCTATCGCGGGCAGATCAAGACGACGTGTTGCAGGCATTGGCATTCCCAGGAAACTCTGAGTAAAAGGTGAACCGGTGGGGGCCGTTAAGCCCCCCTTGGCTTAGCTGAACTTGCCGCTGATGTAATCCTCGGTCATTTGCTCGCGCGGGCTGCCGAAAATCTGCGTGGTCGGGCCCATTTCAACCAGATAGCCGGTGCGTGTGCCCTGGGAAATATCCACCGAGAAAAACGCGGTGGTGTCCGCCACACGGATCGCCTGCTGCATATTGTGGGTCACCAGGGCGATGGTGTAGTCCTTCTTCAGCTCAACCATCAGCTCTTCGACACGGCGGGTGGCGATCGGGTCGAGCGCCGAGCACGGCTCATCAAGCAACAGCACTTCCGGCTCGGTGGCGATGGCGCGGGCGATACACAGCCGTTGCTGCTGCCCACCGGACAGCGACAGGCCGCTGACCTTGAGCTTGTCCTTGACCTCATCCCACAGCGCCGCGCCTTGCAGGGCGTGTTTTACGCGGTCACCGAGGTCACCCTTGTAACGGTTGAGGCGCAGGCCGAAGGCGACGTTGTCGAAAATGCTCATCGAGAATGGGTTGGGCTGCTGAAACACCATGCCGATATAACGACGCACGACCACCGGGTCGACGCCCTTGCCGTAAACGTCCTGCCCGAGGAAATGCACGTGGCCTTCAAAGCGGAACCCTTTCACCAGGTCGTTCATGCGGTTGAGGCTGCGCAGCACGGTACTTTTGCCGCAGCCGGAAGGCCCGATAAAACCAGTGATCTTGTTTTTTTCGATCGGTACATGGCTGTCGCGCACGGCCATGAAGTTGCCATAAAAAATCTTGTCGAGCTTGCAGTCCATGACCACAGGCGACTGAGTAACAAACGGAGAGGCTATTTTCGCAGTTGATACGTTCAAAATTCAGATGCTCCCGTTTTTAATACTTAGGCTTGCCGAAAATACGGCTGACAATGTTCACCACCAGCACAATCATCACCAGCACCAGCGAGGCCGCCCAGGCGAGTTCAAGCTGATTGTCGAAGGGCATGCCGGAAAAGTTGTAAATCAATACCGCAAGCGATGCCGTCGGGTTCATCACCGCCAGGCTGCCGTCGTGGTAGATCCAGTAGTTGCTGAACAGCGCGGTAAACAACAACGGTGCGGTTTCGCCCGCCGCGCGTGCCACGGCGAGCATCACGCCGGTGAGGATCGCCGGCATGCCGGTCGGCAAGATGATCTTCCAGATCACCTGCGAGCGCGTGCAGCCCATGCCATAAGCTGCGTCCTTCATGACCTTGGGCACCATGCGCATCGCCTCTTCAGCGGTCAGCACGACGATGGGCAGCATCAATACCGCGAGTGCCACGCCGCCCGCCGGTGCCGAGTAGGTACCGGTGGTCATCACCACCAGCGCATAGGCGAATACGCCGGCGAGGATCGAAGGCAGGCCCGTGAGCATCTTGGCGGCGAAGCGTGCAGCGCTGCCCAGCTTGCTGTCCGGCCCCAGTTCAGCCAGGAAGATCGCGGCCATGATGCCGACCGGAACCGCGATAGCGGCGGCGATACCGACCATCACGAACGTGCCGGCCATCGCGTTGCCGAAGCCGCCGCCCGTCTCGAAACCGGTCGGTGGCAATTCGGTGAACACCTCAAGGCTCAAGCGCGCCCCGCCGCGGGTGATCAGCATGTACAGCACGGAAATCAACGGCACGCTGGCGAGTACAGCGCCAGCCCATACCAGCGTGGTCAGCAGCAGGCTGCGCAAGGCGCGGCCTTCGAACTTGCGCTGCAGGCTGGGCAGAGCCCCTGCGGGCGACGCCAGGTTGTTGGCGGAGGGCGTGATGTCAGTCATCATTTATTCCCACGTTGGGCATAGACCATAATCATGGAGCCGATGACATTCACCAGCAGCGTGATGAACATCAGCACCAGCGCGGCGTACATCAACACTTCGATTTCATTCGGTCCGGCTTCCGGGAAGTTCAGCGCCAGCAAGGCTGCCAGCGTGTTGGCCGGGGCGAACAGCGAAAGCGAAATATTGTTCGCGTTGCCCACCAGCATGGCCAGCGCCATGGTTTCGCCCAGCGCACGGCCGAGGCCAAGCACCAGCGAGCCGAAAATACCGGTGGCGGCAGAAGGCACCATTACCTTGAGAATCGCTTCCCAATGCGTGGTGCCCATGCCGTAAGCGGCCTGCTTGGTTTTCATCGGTACGCCCGTCAGGGCGTCCTGGGAAACCGCGGCAATGGTCGGCAGAATCATGATCGCCAGTACCAGCGCCGCCGGCAGCAGCCCCGGCCCGCTGAGGGAGGTGCCGAAAAAAGGTATCCAGCCCAGTTCGCTGTTCAACCACGCGGTGAGCGGGCGAATCGCCGGGATCACCACGTAAATGCCCCACAAGCCATACACCACGCTGGGGATGGCGGCGAGCAGCTCGACGATGGTGCGAAACACCGCTGCGAGTTTTGCCGGCAGGAAATCCTGAGTCAGAAAAATCGCCATGCTGACGCCGAAAAAGCCTGCAATCAGCAACGCGATCAGGGCGCTGTAAAGCGTGCCCCAAATGGCCGGCAGAATGCCGTACTTGCCCTGGTTAACGTCCCAGACGCTACCGAACAATACATCAAAGCCGTGTTTTTCCATGCCTGGAAGGGCCTTGCGTCCCACCTCGAACACCAAGGCGAAGACCAACGCCAGAATTAGAACCACACCGATTCGCGCAAGCGCACGGAAGATGCGATCAACCAGAAAATCCTTCGTAGAGGGTGGCCGGCAGGCAGAATCCGGGTTAACCGGTACGACAAAAGGTGGGTTCATTGGCTAATTCCGGAACGGGGGGGGAAACTCCCCCGGCATGCCTGATCGCGCACACCGAGGAAGGCCTGACGCGTGTTACTTGATGTTCGCGGAGGCTTTGCGAACTTGATCGACAACCGATTGCGGCAGTGGGATGTAGCCCATCGAGTCGGCGATTTTTTGCCCTTCGGTCAGGCTGTACTCAACCATTTCACGCATGGCTTTGGCCTTGGCCGGGTTGCCGTTGTCTTTGCGGAAGATCATCCAGGTGTAGGAAGTGATCGGGTACGACTTGGTACCGTCCGGGTCCGGCAGCCACGCCACCAGGCTTTCCGGCATCTTCACCGCAGCCAGGGCTTCAGCACCGCTTTCTGCGTTGGGTACCACGTAATGACCGGCTTTGTTCTGCAACTGGGCGAAATCAACCTTGGCCAGTTTGGCGAAACCGTACTCGATGTAGCCAATCGCGCCTGGGGTCTGGCGTACGGTGGCGGTCACGCCATCGTTTTTCGGCGATTTGATGAACTTGTCACTGGCTGGCCAGTTAACCGTGTTGCCCTCGCCCAAGGACGACTGGAACTCGGCGTTGATCGCTGCCAAGTGCTTGGTGAATACCGCGGTAGTACCGCTGGAGTCGGCACGCACGACAACCGTGATCGGCGTATCGGTGAGTTTCAGGTCAGGGTTGGCGGCGACGATCTGCGGGTCGTTCCACTTGGTAATCTTGCCCAGGAAGATGTTCGAGTACACGTCACGCGGCAGCTTCAAGCCTTTAGGGTTGCCCGGCAGGTTGTAGGCCAGCACGATTTCACCCGCGGTCATCGGCAGCAGTTGCACGCCTTCGGCCACCTTGGCCATGTCTTCTTCTTTCATTGCCGAGTCACTGGCGGCGAAATCGACGGTTTTGTTGAGGAAGTCCTGTACACCCGCGCCGCTGCCCTTGGATTGATAGTCCACAGTGACACCCGCGGTTTTCTTGCTGAAATCCTTGAACCAAGTGAGGTAGATCGGTGCCGGAAAGCTGGCACCGGAGCCTGTCAGACGGACGCTCTCGGCTGCGAAAGTCAGCGAGGAGGCACAAAGAGAAACTGTGACGGCGAGTGCTGCAGACTTCATCAAGCTTTTCATTAAAGGGAACTCCTTGTGATTACGGGCTCCCGAACCTTGCAGTAGATTTGTTACGTTTTTATGAAAATTGAATGGCAACCCCTGTTTTTGTCCCGTTTTGCCGTCACAGCAGCGCGTTTCGCTGTCACTGCTTCGTAACAAAATGCGACTAAGGCATTGCCATCGGCGGATTACGGCGCGGGTTGCACGTCCTTGAAGCTCAGCCCCGAACTCCCGCTGATCTGCCAAGGGTTGGCAGCGCCCTGCTGGCTGAACACCACGCGTTCGAAGTGTGAGTCCTTCAAGCCGTCGATACGCGCACCGGCAGCGCCACGCAAACGCACATCCTCGAAAACCAGGCCCTCGTGGTAGGCGTTGTGCAGGCTGTCGCCCTTGACCTCAATCGCACTGCCGTGGGCATTTTCGACGCTGACGTTGTTCACGCGGATGTCCTTGAACTGCCCGGCAATCGTCGAGCGCTGGTAATCCAGTTTGGCGTTGGGGTCGTTGTAGTCCAGGGTGAAGATGAACGCCTGCTTGACCGTGTTGCGAATGGCCGAGTCGCGGAACGTCACGTTGCGCGCCCCGCCGCCCATAAAATTGGTGCTTTTCATGCGCAAGCCAGCATCCGTGCCATCAGACACGTTGTCTTCGGCCAGAATATTCTGGATCCACGCGCCGGTGTGGCTGCCGGCAACCACCATGCCGTGGCCCTTGCGGAAGTAGTTATTGAAGATCCACGCCTGTTCCTGCGCCGGCTGATGCACCGCGTCGGCGCCGGTGCCCGCAGCAAAATTCACGCAGTCATCGCCGGTATCGAAGAGGTTATTAAAGACCATCGCGCCTTTGCTGTTGGCGAACTCAATGCCATCGCCGTTGTTAGCGTCGTAGGTTGTGTGCCGGGTGTTGGCCAGCACCACGTTTTCGGTCTCAAGGTTCATGATGCCGTGGTACGCCGGGTTCACCACCGTGAAACCGCCGTAAAACACGTTTTTGACGTTGCGCAAAGTGATCAGCGACGAGCGCATTTGCCCGTAGGCGTCCTTGACATTCATGCCGCGCGCCACCGCTTGCTGCACTTGTGCCTTGGCCAGAATGCCGTCTTGCAGATAGCGCGTATTGTCGCTCGCCACATACACCGGCAAGGCCTGGCCACGCTCATCCACGGCATCGGCTTTACGCTTCCAGCCGTTACCGTCAAGAGTGCCCTTGCCGACGATGCGGATGTTTTCGAAGGTCTGGTGCTGACGCGGATCGCGCGGCAATGCATTGATCAGCGAGGCCGGACGCACCGTGGTCGAATACGGATATTGAATGTAACCGGCCAGCGGGTAATCTTCGGCACGCTCGGAACCGAGCAGGGTCGCGCCTTCGGCAATCTCCAGGGTCATGTTGCTCTTGAGGTAGAGCGCGCCGCTTTTGTAGGTGCCCTTGGGCAGCAAGACCTTGCAGCCGACGGTGCAGGCATCAATCGCGCTCTGAATCGCCAGGGTATCGAGGTGGTTGCCATCGCCCTTGGCGCCGTAGGTTTTTACGTCGAACAGTGCCGGCGATTGTGTGGTGCGCTGCAGCACTGGCGCGCTGTCTGCCGACTCTTTGCCGCTGCCATCCACCGAACGCAAGGTAAAGCGGTAGGCCGTGTCGGGCTTCAGGCCCTGTGCGGTGTAGCTGTGAATGCCGACGCGGTAATGGAAATTCGCGGTGTCTTGCCGGTAGAACTGGTCGATGTAGGGTTTGGCGGGCGAAACCTGGTCGTTGTTGGCGTTGGCGCTGCCCAGCAGCGTGCCGTTGGCGTACACCCGGTAGTCCTTGATGTCGGCATGCTCGGCGGGTTTTTCCCAGACCAGAATGATTTGCTGATCGTCAAACGCCAGCGTCGGCACCTGCACCTTCGACGGTGCTTGCAGTGCCCACGACAGCGGGCTGCACGCGAGCGCGACGAGGGCCAGCGCGCAACGCGGCGATCTTCTTTGCGGCCTGTTTTTTTGCGGCATGTTGTTCTCCTTGTGTGTGCCAATGGTCATACCGACCTCCTTTTAACTCGCCCGGCGCCGCTCGGATTCCTGGCTGAAATCACGGCTGGCCTGTACCAGCATGCGCGTGTAGTCGTGCTCGGCCAGGTCCTGGCTCAGCGCCTGGCTGTCGAGCAACTCGACGATTTTGCCGTGTTGCATCACCGCCACCCGGTCGCACACGTGCGTGACCACCCCCAAGTCATGCGTGACCAGCAAATAGGTGAGTTTCTCGCGCTGTCGCAGGTCCATCAGCAGGTTGAGAATCTCGGCCTGCACCGACACATCCAGCGCCGAGGTCGGCTCATCGAGCAACAGCACGCGTGGCTCAAGGATCAACGCGCGGGCGATGGCCACCCGCTGACGCTGGCCGCCGGACAACTGGTGCGGGTAGCGAAAACGAAAACTGTCGTTCAGGCCAACCTTCAGCAGCATCTCGTTGATGCGGTCGTCCTTGTCGCCTACCCCGTGAATAATCAGCGACTCGCGCAAGGCGGTGTCGATGGTGTGCCGTGGGTGCAGCGAGCCGTACGGGTCCTGAAAAACCATTTGCACCTTGCGAAAGTGCTCCTTGGGAATCTTCTGCTGCAGTGGTGCGCCGGCAATGCTCAGCTCGCCGCTCCAGTGCCGGTATTGCCCGGCCAGGCAGCGCAGCACGGTGGTCTTGCCGGAACCGGACTCGCCCACCAGGCCGAACGATTCGCCGTCGGCAACACTCAGGCTGACGTCGTGCAGCACCTGGTTGATGGCAAGGCCTGTGCCGAAGCTCAGGTTCAAGGCGTGTGCTTGGATCATGGGCATGCTTGATTCCTCAGTGGGTCAGCCAGACGGGGTCACGCTTGAGCACCGGCAAGTGCACGCGGCGGTTATCCATACTCGGCAGCGCGGCCAAGAGGCCACGGGTGTAAGGGTGTTCGGCGTATTGCAGGTCGCAGGCGGCCAGCGACTCGACCACCCTGCCTGCGTACATCACCAGCACGCGGTCGCAGTAGTTACGCACCAAGTTGAGGTCGTGGCTGACAAAAATCAGGCCCATTTGCTGCTGCTCCACCAACTCTTCCAGCACGTTGAGCACTTGCTGGCGCACCGACACGTCCAGCGCCGACGTGGGCTCGTCGGCAATGATCACTTCAGGGCGGGTAATCACCATCATCGCGATCATGATGCGCTGGCCCATGCCACCCGAGACCTCGTGCGGGTACAGGTTGTAAACGCGCTTGGGGTCACGGATGTGCACTTGCTCAAGCATCTGCAGAACGCGCTCGCGCGCATCGCTGCGGCTGGCCTTGTGGTGGGCCAGGTAGGCTTCGGCGATCTGATCGCCGACCTTGACCACCGGGTTCAGCGAGTACTTGGGGTCTTGCATGATCATCGAAATGCGCTGGCCGCGTATTTTTTGCATGGCCTTTTCACTCGCCGAGAGCAGGTCAACCTCGCCAAACGCCATGCTTTTGGCGGTGATTTTGGCACTCGGCGGGTGCAGCTTGAGCAGGCTGCGCCCAACGGTAGACTTGCCCGAGCCGGACTCACCGACAATCGCGAGTTTTTCGCGGCCCAGGGTAAACGACACGTCGCGCACGGCGTGGGTTTCTTTCTGGCCACTGACGAAGCGCACGTTAAGCCCTTCAACATTTAATTTGAGCGCGGACATAAGGTCTTCCTCCGGTTATTCGCTGCGTGGATCAAGGATGTCCCGCAGGCCATCGCCTAACAGGTTGAAGGCCAGGCTGACCAACATGATCGCCGCGCCCGGTACTGCCACCAGCCACCAGCATTCGAGCATGTAGCGGCGGCCGGTCGAAATCATCGCGCCCCACTCCGGCAACGGCGCCTGCGCGCCCAGCCCGAGAAAACCCAGGGCGGCGGCGGTGAGGATGATCCCGGCCATGTTCATGGTCAGGCGGATGATCACCGAGGACATGCACATCGGCACGATATGCCGCAGGATGATCCGCGCCGGCGTCGCGCCTTGCAGCTCTACCGCCACCACAAAGTCGGCGTTACGCAGCGACAAGGTTTCGGCCCGCGCCAACCGCGCAATCGGAGGCCAGGAGGTCAACGCAATGGCGACCACCGCGTGTTCCAGGCCAGGCCCCAGGGCGGCGATGAACGCGAGCGCCAGCACCAGGCTCGGAAACGAAATGAAGATGTCGGTCAAGCGCATGAACACGGTGTCGACAACGCCGCCGAAGTAGCCCGACACCGTGCCGATAAACAGCCCGATCGGGCCGACGATCACCGTCACCAGCGCGATGATGTAGAGCGTGATTCGCGAGCCGTAGACCAACCGGCTGAAAATATCGCGGCCATATTCATCGGTGCCGAACCAGTGTGCGGCGCCCGGCGCCTGCAGCGCATTGGCAAGGTTTTGTGCGACCGGATCATGCGTGGCGATCCAGGGCGCAAAGGTCGCCACCACCACCAACAGCAACGCAACCAGCAGGCCGGCCAAGGTCATCGGGTTGCGCAACAGGTGCCGCAAAATCCGCAGGCCGCTCTTGCACAAGGCATCAAAGCTGGAACCCGGGGAATGATCCAGCGGGCGCTTGGCCGTGGATTCAATCGAAGACAGATTGGCATTCATAAGCATCTTCTCTGTGTGAAATCAGGATTGCCAGGCGGGCCTGGCCCAACTCAACGCTGCTTGTAGACGCCCAGATAACGCGTGGCTTCGGCATCGTCACCGGTGAACCCCTTGACGTCGGCGGCGCTGACCACGGTGTCGGTCATCTGCGAGATCATCAGGATCGGCGCCACTTGCTCGTCGTAGAGCGCCTGCGCCTGGTGATACAGGCTGATCCGCTGCGCGGAGTCGCGCTCAGCGCCCGCCTGATCTATCAGGCGGTTAAGTGGCGGGCTGAAAAACGCAGCACGCCAACCCTGAAAGTTCGGCAAGCCGGCGTCGTCATTGTTGTTGGGGTTGTAGGCGAACGTACGCAGGCTGAAATACGGGTGCGGGTAACGCTCGGCGCCCCTCGCCACGATGATCTCGAAATGGCGCGCACGCATTGCGCCGTACACCTGGTTGCCGGTGCCGGTGACGATGTTGGCCTTGATCCCGCCCTCCGCCAGCGTCGCTTGCAGGCGCGCGGCAATGTCAATAAACGGCGGTTCCGAGAGTGTGCGAATGGTGGTGCTGAAACCGTCAGGGTAACCCGCCTCGGCCAGCAGCTTTTTTGCCTGTGCAACATCCATCTGATAGCCAGGGTCCGGCAGGCGAGCGGCCAGGCCCAACTGCATTGGCCGCTGGTTGAGCGTGCCGTAGTACGGCATTACCTGGGTGTCGAGGCCCTTGTAGTCGATCAGGTTGCGCACCGCTTCGCGCACTTTGGGCTGAGCAAATTGCGCTTGCTTCATGCTCATCGCGACGTAGTACATCGTGCCGCGTGGCAACGATTGCACCTGAATGTTTTGCTTGCCGTCGAGGGCACGAATGTCCGGCGCTGCCATGCCGTAGGCCAGGTCAAGGTCACCGCGTTCAAGCATCAGCCGCAGCGATTGCGATTCGGTCATGTGCCGCACGACGACGCGCTTGAGCTTGGTCGCGCCGCCCCAATAGCCGTCGAAACGGGTCAACAGCAGCGAGTCATTCGCCGTCCATTTGGTCAGCACAAACGGGCCGCTGCCCGCCTCGTTGGTGACCAGCCAAGCGGCGCCGAGGTCGGCATTTTTTTCATGCGCCAGCGCGGTTTTGCGATCCACCACGACCGCACTGGGCGAGGTCGCCAGGGAGTCCACCAACAGCAACGGGTCCAGGGCCTGCGGCAGGTCGATGACCAGGGTGTGCGCATCCGTGGCGCGGAGCAGCGACTGAATATTCTCGACGCTGTAACCATAGGCTTTCCAGGTGGTGGCCAGACCGAAGTTGAGTTTCATCACGCGGTACAACGACCACGCCACGTCCTCGGCGGTCAACGGGTTACCCGAGTGGAACTTGACGTCCTGGCGCAGATGAAATGTCACCTGCTTGCCGTCCTCGCTGATCTCCCAGCGCTCGGCCAACTGCGGCAGATGTTTTTCCGGGTTGCCCTGGTCACGCTTGATCAGCGTGTCGTAGAGGTTGGCATTCACGCCCGACGCATCCAGGCCCGGCGCGTTGGCCGGGTCGATGGAAAACAGGTTGACCAAGCTCATGCCGACGATCAATTGGTCGGCCGGGGTTTTGGCATTGGCCAGCGTCATCGGCCCAAGGGCGAGCATCGCCGCCAACAGGCCAGCGTGCAGTGTCGAAAATCCAGTCTTCATGAAAAAATCCTTGTTTTTATAGTTTTATCGGTACGGCGGCAGCCGTGCGGCTTAACGCGTGCGTGGGTCGAACACCTTGTACAAGGCGTCGCTGATCAGGTTCAGCGCGACAAAAATCAAACCGATCACCAGCACGCAGCCCATCACCGCGTTCATGTCACCGAGCATCAGGCTGCTGGTCAGGTATTGGCCGAAACCCGGCCAGGCGAACACCGTTTCGATCAGCACCGCGCCCTCCAGCAACGAGCCGTAGGCCAGCGCAACCACGGTCAGCAGTTGCACAAGAATGTTGCGAAACGCATGCCCCCACACCACTTGGCGCCGCGAAAGGCCCTTGACCCGCGCCGTGATGATGTATTCCTGGGACAATTGCTCAAGCATGAAACTGCGGGTCATCCGGCTGATGTACGCCACCGAGTTCAGGCCCAGAATCAGTGCCGGCAGGACGATGTGGCGCAACGCGCTGGCAAACGCATCCCAGTCACGCGCCAAGGTCGTGTCGACCAGCAACAAGCCCGTGACCTCGGGCACCATGCCGTCGTAAGCGAGGTCGATGCGCCCTGCTCCGCCCGCCCAGCCGAGCCAGGCGTAGAACACCAGCAAGCCCATCATGCCCAGCCAGAAGATCGGCGTTGAGTAGCCGAACAAGGTGATCAGGCGTGCCACGTGATCACCCAGTCGCCCCTGGTTGCTGGCGGCACACACGCCCAGCGGCAGGCCGATCAGCACGCCGAACAAAATCGCCAGGGTGGCCAGTTCGATGGTCGCCGGGAACACCCGCAAAATGTCGTCAAGCACCGGGTGGCCGGTCAACAGCGCGTTGCCGAAGTTGCCGTGGAGCAGGTCATTGAGGTAAAGCCCGAATTGGGTCCAGATCGGCTTGTCCAACCCCATCGACCGATACACCTGATCGTAAGTGGAGCTGTCGGCGTCCGGCCCGACCACGGCCAGCACCGGGTCCAACGGCATGACGCGGCCGATGATAAACGTCAGCGCCAGCAGGCCCAGCAACGTCACCAGCACCGTGCCGGCGCGCCGCAGCGTAGTGGAAGCGCGAGCGCCCATGACAGAGGCAGTCATAACAAACATAGTGAGCTCCTGATAAGTCGGTCAGCGCTTCTTGTAGACGTCTTTGTAGCGCGTGGTCGCCGCCGTGTGGCCCTGAAAATCAGCGACGTCGGCGTACACCACTACGGTGTCGGTCATCTGCGAGACGGGCAAGATCGCCCCGACTTGTTGATCGACCTGCTCCTGGATTTCGCGGTACTGGGCCACCTGTTTGGCAGGGTCCGGCTCGACCTCGGCGCGCTCGATCAACTGGTTCAGTTCGGGGCTGTAGAACGACGTGCGCCAGCCTTGAAAGTTAGTCAGCTTGGCTTCATCGCGGTTGTCCGGGTTGTACACCAGCGTGCGCAGGCTTGAATGCGGATGGCGCTCCGCCCCGCCACCGCCGCGCCCGACGATGATGTCGAAGCTGCGCTCGCGCATCGCGCCGTAAATCTGGTTACCGGTGCCGGTGATGATGCTGGCCTGGATGCCGGCCTGCGCCAGGGTCGACTGCAAGTTCGAGGCAATATTGATAAAAGGTGGTTCGGCCAACACGCGGATGGTGGTCTTGAAACCGTTCGGGTAACCGGCCTCGGCCAGCCAGGCTTTGGCCTGCTCAACGTTGAGCGTGTAACCAGGGTCAGGCAGGCGCGCCGGCAAGCCTAACGGCAGCGGCCGTTGATTGAGCACGCCGTAGTGCGGCATCACGGTCTGGTTGATGCCCTGGTAATCGATCAGCGAACGCACGGCCTTGCGCACGCGCGCATCGGCAAACATCGGCTGCTTCACACTCAGCGCCACGTAATACAGGGTGCCGCGCTGCAAGGTTTGCGTGCGCACCGAGGGGCTTTTTTGCAGGGCTTCGATGTCTGGCGCAGACATGCCCTTGGCGATGTCGAGGTCGCCGCGCTCGATCATCAGGCGCAACGATTGCGACTCGGTCATGTTGCGCATGACAATGCGCTTGAGCTTGGCCGGGCCAGCCCAATAACCGTCGAAACGGTTCATCAGAATCACGTCGTTGGCGCGCCAGTCATTCAGCACAAACGCGCCACTGCCGGCCGCGTGAGTCACCAGCCAGGCGGCGCCCATGTCCTGGTTTTTCTGATGTTCGAGGACTTTTTTGCGGTCGAGAATAAACGCGCTCGGCGAGGTCGCCAGGGTGTTCAGCACCAGCAGTGGGTCGGTCGGCCGTGGCAGTTCGATCACGAAGGTCTGGGCGTCTGTGGCGCGCATCAAACGCTCGGCGTTTTCAGCCGTAAAACCGTAGGCCTTCCACGTTGAGGCCAGCGCCAGGTTGAGTTTGAGTACGCGTTGCAGCGACCACGCAACATCTTCGGCGCTCAAATCATTACCGGACTGAAATTTCACCCCGGCGCGCAGGTTGAAGGTCAGGGTTTTGCGGTCATCACTGACCTCCCAGCGCTCAGCCAACGCCGGCACCAACCGGTCCGGCTCAGCCACATCCTGCACCAGCAGCAGGTCATACAGGTTGGCGTTGATCTCGGACACATCCAGCCCGGTGGCGGCCGCCGGGTCCAGCGACAACAGGTTGATCATGCTCATGCCGACGATCAGTTGATCGGCCGGGGTTTTGGCAAAGGTCGCAGGTACTGCGGTAACCGTCAGCGCGGCCACCAGTACCCGCGCCCACAGCGAAGGGAAAATGCGCATAGCGAGTGTGCCTTTCTTATATTTATAGGGCATGGACAACCCGGCGTTTACCGGACTGCCCGTGTACACGTCAGAAGCTTTTCAGCGTATTGGTCTCGATGAAGTTGAAGTCGATCTCTTCACCCAGGCCGGGCAAATCGGACAAGTGCACAAAACCGTCGCTGTCCATCGGGTCGACCAGGCGCTTGAGGTAGGCCGGTACTTCGTCGTAGTCCAGATACGGGTGCAGCAAACCACGCTCATACCAGGTGCAGTTTTTAATAGCGCCGACCACGGCAAGGTTGGCGGCACCGTTGCCATGGATTTCGCAGTCCATGCCAAACGATTCGGCCAGGTGTGCGACCTTCAGGCACGGACCGATACCGCCGACACCCGCCACCCCGGCGCGCAGGATGTCGCACACATCGTGCTTGACCCAACTGGCGCGGCTCAGGTGTTTGCCGCAGAGGGTTTCCGGGCCCAGCACCGGGATGTCCAACTGGCCCGCGAGCCAGGCGTAGGACTCGGCGGACTCTTCCATCATCGGTTCTTCGAACCAGGCGAAGTCGAGCTTCTGCAGTTCACGCCCGATGTACAGCGCGTCGGTGCGGCTGTACCAATGGTAACCGTCAAGCATCAGCGCAATGTCCGGCCCCACCGCTTCGCGCACTGCGGCGCAGGCCTTGACGTCGATGCGCGGGCTGGGCGCGAACGACACCGGCGGCATCCACGTGTGCAGCTTGATTGCCTTGTAACCGCGCTGCACCAGCGTCTCGGCAAACCGGCCGTAGTCTTCGGGGGTTGCCAGGCCGCCGGGCAGTTCATCGCCACACATGGTCGAGCCATACGCCGGCACTTTGTCGCGATAACCACCGATCAGCTTGTGCACCGGCACGCCGAATTTGCGCCCGGCCCAATCCCACAATGCTTGCTCGACCAGCGCCAATGCGCGGTCGGTCAATTGGCTGGCACTGCCACGTTGCCAATGCGCGAGGTCGTGCCAGATTTTTTCGCGGTCAAACGCGTTCTGCCCGACCAGCACCTTGCGCACAAAACCATCCAGCACATACGGGCGAATCAGTTCGGGGGCACCCAAGGCATAACCCTCTTGACCGTCTTCAGTCTGGATGCGCAGCAACGCCATTTGCGCCTGGCTGACATCACCGGGGTGAGCATGGCCGGCGCTGTCGACTGCGCGTCGGGTCGGGTAGGAAAACACTTGCACGTTGACTGCTGTGATTCTCATGGACGTCGTTAGCCTTTTTATTGGATTTATGACGGGAAATATCGCCTGTTCGACCGAGCATAAGTCATCGTACAACACTTGAAAAGACCCAATAACCACCGCGCACTCCTGCCCTTTCCCCGTCAAAAACCACGCAAAGCCCCGTATTTAAAGACGACTGAGCAATCACTTGTTTGGCTATTAGCCCCTATTTACGGGACATATACATTTCAAAATGTTTCAAAATCAAGGTTAGGCCGTAGACGAGTCATCTTGTCGTACGATAACGTATATCGGCGCCTTGGATGAGAACCTGACGCAACAAGGCACTGCCGTAGCAACTATCAAACGACCCTAACAAAAACAAAAAAGAAGACCGTATGAATACCCACCTACGCACGCTCGTTACTGTCGTGGCGCTTGGCCTGCCGTTCTGTGTCAGCGCCGACTCCGCCAGCATCAACTACCGCCACCAGTACACCGAAGACGACAGCGCCCACGCTGATCGAATCAAGCTTAACTATCGGCTGGACAGTGGATTGGGTTTTGAAGCAGAAATGAAATACCGCACCGCCGGGGACCGCAAAGACGTCGCCTACGACAACATGATCAACAACGGGCACGAGTTCACTGTCAGCTACAACTACGTGCTCAGCGCGCAATCGACGTTGACGCCAGCGTTTCAGATGGACAGCTCAAAAGACTCGACCACCTACAAGTTCGGCCTCAAGTACAGCTACAAAATCAACGACGCCTTCTACGTCGCCACGCGCTATCGCCTGGACGCGCGGAAACTCGACCGCGACCAGGTCAACAAAGACATGCCCGACCACTTCAAGGATGACCAGACCACGCACCGCGCGGAAGGTTGGCTGGGCTACACGCCGGCGAGTAAATGGGCGTACGAATACCAGTTCATCTACTTCAAGACTGACTACATCCGCTACGACAACAAGAAGAGCGATTACGAACAGAACCTGATCGTCAAATACAAACTCAACAAGCAATGGGCACCGTTCATGGAGATTGGTGATGTAAAAGTCAACGCCACCTCCGAAGACCGTCAGGCGCGCTGGCGCCTGGGTGTTCAATACAACTTCATGTAAGGCCGCAGACGACTTGCCTGGCCCACGCGCACCGCTCGACAGGCCAGCGCCGCGCTCCACCCCCCGTTTATTCAGCGCTCAAAGGAAGACCTGAACATGACCACGCAACCGCTCTTGCACAAACCTTACCGGCGCATTTTGCTCACCGGCGCCGCTGGCGGCCTGGGCCAGGTGCTGCGCGAAACCCTGCAGGCGCATGCGCAGATCGTGCGCGCCTCGGACATCAGCCCAATGGCGCCGAGCCGTGGCCCGCATGAGGAAGTGATCAACTGCAACCTGGCCGACAAGGCCGCGGTGGCCGCACTGGTAAATGAGGTGGACGCGATCGTGCATTTCGGCGGGATTTCAGTCGAGCGACCGTTCGAAGAAATTCTAGAGGCGAATATTCGCGGCACGTACCATATTTATGAAGCTGCCCGGCAAAAGGGGGTCAAGCGCATCGTGTTTGCCAGCTCCAACCACGTCACCGGTTTCTACCCGCAAGAGGTTGAACTGGACGCGCATTCACAGCGGCGCCCGGACGGCTACTACGCCCTCTCCAAAGCTTACGGCGAAGACTTGGCGGCGTTCTACTATGATCGCTATGGGATTGAAACCGTGAGCCTGCGCATCGGCTCGTCGTTCCCGGAACCGCGCAACCGCCGGATGCTGTCGACGTGGCTGAGTTACGCAGACCTCGATCACTTGGTCGCCCGTGCGCTGTTGGCCGAAGGTGTCGGGCACAGCGTGGTGTATGGCGTTTCAAATAATAAGCAGCGCTGGTGGAGTAATCGCCACGCGGCTCATTTGGGCTTCGCGCCGCAGGACAGTTCCGAAGCGTTTCGTGCCAAGGTCGAGCAACTACCGCAGCCTGCCACGGATGAGCCCGGCAGCCTGCTGCAGGGCGGGGCTTTTACCGCGGCCGGACCGTTCGAAGACGCGCCACGCTCGCCGTGAACCCACCTCAGCCGTTGAGCGCTTCGGCGGCGGCAGCCTCATACGCACGACGCATGCGCTCGCGGCTGTTGGACAGGTGCAGGCGCATCGCAGCGCGGGCGGCGTCGGCATCACGCCGCGCAATCGCCTTGAAGATGTCTTCATGCTCGCGGCTCAAGCGCTCAAGGTAAGGCTCCTCGTTGTCCTTGACCAGGCGCTTTGAGTGCAAGCGTGTACGCGGCAAAATGTTCACCCCAAGGTGCAACATGATGTCGGTGAAGTAGCGATTGCCGGTGGCCAACGCAATTTGCTGATGGAACTGGAAGTCTGCCGACACGGCGTAATCGGCACTCACCGCGCGCGAGTTGAGCGCGTCCAGCGAGTCGCGCATCACTTGCAGTTGCGCATCGGTGCGCCCCAGGCAGGCCAGGCCTGCGGCTTCAACTTCGAGGCTGATGCGCAGCTCAAGTACCGCCAGCACGTCCTGCAAGGTAACGATGGTTTGCGGGTCGATGCGAAACCCGCTGGGGCTCGGAATATCGCGCACAAAGGTGCCGATGCCATGGCGAGTTTCGACCAGGCCCGAGGCTTGCAGGCGCGATATCGCCTCGCGCACCACCGTGCGACTCACACCGTGCTCTGCCATCACCTGGGTTTCCGTGGGCAGCTTGGTTGCACGCGCAAGTTCGCCGGTACAGATGCGTCGGGAAAGCTCGGTGACCAACTCTTCGGCGAGGCTTCGATGCCGGCGGCGAACAGTGGTTTGGACGTTCGGTTTGTCCGTCAAGAACAAAATTCTCGGTTTGCGGAAGAGCGCACATCATAGCGCATAGGTTGTACGACAACGTAGGCGCACATGATAGTATTTCGCCTGCAGCGGACGTTCGATTCGCTGCAACGATGACAAGGACGTCCGCTCGAGAAATGCGCAACGACGTGCGCATTTAAAAACTCAAGTTAATCAAGGATCTGATTATTCATGACAAAGCCATCAACCTTCACCGCTTGCAAACTGGCCAGCGCCATTCTCGGCTCCCTGGTGCTAAGCAGCCTGCCTGTACACGCCGCCGACATTTGGCTGGATTCCGCGACCACGGGCTGGGCCACTCAGAACGGCGGCACCAAAGGCGGTTCCAGAGCAGCGGCGAACAACATCTACACGGTAAAAAACGCCGCCGAGTTGAAAAACGCACTGAGTGCATCGGTGGGCGCTAACGGTCGCATCATCAAGATCACCGGCGTGATCGACGTCAGCGAAGGCAAGGCGTACACCACCACCGCGGACATGAAAAAGCGTGCCCGCCTGGATATTCCCGGCAAGACCACCATCGTCGGCACCAGCAGTAACGCCGAAATCCGCGAAGGGTTCTTTTACGCCAAAGAAAACGACGTGATCATCCGTAACATCACCATCGAGAACCCTTGGGACCCGGAGCCGATCTGGGACGCGAACGATGGCAGCGCCGGTAACTGGAACTCGGAATACGATGGCTTGACCATTGAAGGCGCCAATAACGTGTGGGTTGACCATGTCACCTTCTCCGACGGCCGCCGCACCGACGCGCAGAACGGCAGCGCTAACGGCCGACCTAAACAGCACCACGACGGCGCGCTGGACGTGAAGAACGGCGCCAACTACGTGACCATTTCGTACACGGCGTTCAAATCCCACGAGAAGAACAACCTGATCGGTTCGAGCGACAGCCGCACCACCGATGATGGCAAGCTCAAGGTGACGATCCACAACAGCCTGTTCGAGAACATCTCGGCCCGCGCCCCGCGCGTACGCTTCGGCCAGGTGCACCTGTACAACAACTACCATGTGGGCAGCACCGGCGACAAAGTCTATCCATTCTCGTACGCGCATGGTGTAGGCAAGAACTCGAAAATCTTCTCCGAGAAAAACGCGTTCGAAATCAGCGGCATCAGCGGTTGCGACAAAATTGCCGGCGATTACGGTGGCAGCGTTTACCGCGATCAAGGCTCGACGCTGAATGGCAGCGCCCTCACCTGCTCGTGGAACTCGAGCATCGGCTGGACCCCGCCTTACAGCTACTCGCCGCTTGCGGCAAACAAAGTAGCCGCCGACGTCAAGGCCAAGGCCGGTGCCGGTAAACTCTGATTGAGTGGTTGCAACGCGTAATGAAAAGCCCTCGGTGACGAGGGTTTTTTTGCGGTTCTTCAGGACGTCCCGGGAAAGATCGAATCAATATCAAACGGG
>NZ_VUAZ01000042.1 GCF_009296165.1 Pseudomonas kitaguniensis
CTTGCTCCCAGGCGGCGGTCAGTCAAACTCATGTATCAACTGTAAAACTGCTATCGGGACAAGCCCTCCCACAAAAAGCAAAAAAAGCAGATCTGCCGTGTATGCAAAACCCGCCCTTGATCTGCTTCAACCACTCAGGTCGGCTTTCAGGCCGCCGTGTCTCTTGCTTCTTGTATCTTTGTGATCTTGATCTAAGAAGCGCCCCGTTAACAGATGGCGCACGCAGGCTTGAATCCGTGGGTAACCCGGCAGGAAACCGATATAAGCCATCACCCAAATAACGGATATATACCCAACCTGAACAACACCCCGAGCCAGTCCGATGCGCGACAGCGCCACATCAAAGATGCAGCAGCACCTCCCATATTTTTTACAGCTTCAGTGTGGCTTAGAGCTCGCCCAAGCCATCAATCAGCGCTTGGTTCTGATCCGGCGTGCCGATGCTGATGCGCAGGAACTGCGCAATCCGCGCCTGCTTGAAGTGCCGCACGATCACACCTTGCTCGCGCAGCTTTGCCGCAAGGCCGGCCGCGTCGTGTTGCGGGTGGCGCGCGAAGATGAAGTTGGCCGCTGACGGCAACACCTCAAAACCTTTAGCTTCGAGTTGGGCAACCACCAGGTTACGGCTATCAATCACCTGCTGGCAGGTTTTCTCGAAGTACTCACGGTCCTCAAACGCCGCCGCCGCGCCAACAATCGCCAGGCGATCCAGCGGGTAGGAGTTGAAGCTGTTCTTGACCCGCTCCAGCGCTTCGATCAGGTCCGGGTGGCCCACGGCCAGGCCCACGCGCAAACCGGCCAGGGAGCGCGATTTGGACAGGGTTTGAGTCACCAGCAGGTTCGGGTAGCGGTGCACCAGGCTAATGGCCGTTTCGCCGCCGAAGTCTATATAGGCTTCATCGACCACCACCACCGAATCCGGGCTGGCCTTGAGGATCTGCTCCACTGCGTCCAATGCCAGCACGCAGCCGGTGGGCGCGTTAGGGTTGGGGAAGATGATCCCGCCGTTGGGCCTGGCGTAGTCCGCTGCACGAATCTGGAACTGCTCATCCAGCGGCACGGGGTCGGACGTGATGCCGTAGAGGCCGCAGTAAACCGGATAGAAGCTGTAGCTGATGTCCGGGAACAGCAGCGGCAAGTCGTGTTGGAACAGGCCGTGGAAGATGTGCGCCAACACTTCATCGGAACCGTTGCCGAGGAACACGTTGCCTGCGTCGATCGCGTAATACTTGGCCACCGCCTGCTTGAGCAGGTCGCTGTTGGGGTCCGGGTACAGGCGCAAGTTGTCATTCAGCTCGGCCTGCATCGCGGCCAACGCCTTGGGCGATGGGCCGTAGGGGTTTTCGTTGGTGTTGAGCTTGACCAGCTTGGCCAGCTTGGGTTGCTCGCCGGGTACGTAAGGCACGAGGTCCTTGACGAAGGGGCTCCAGAATTTGCTCATCTCAGTTACCTTTTTCGTCGAGGATACGGTACTCAGCGCTACGTGCGTGGGCGCTCAAGGATTCACCACGGGCCAGCACCGAGGCGGTTTTGCCCAGCTCGGAAGCGCCCTGCGGCGAGCAAAAGATGATCGACGAACGCTTCTGGAAGTCATACACCCCAAGCGGCGACGAGAAGCGCGCGGTGCCGGAGGTCGGCAGCACGTGGTTCGGCCCGGCGCAGTAATCGCCCAGCGCTTCGCTGGTGTGGCGGCCCATGAAGATCGCGCCTGCGTGACGAATCGACGGCAGCCAGGTTTGCGGGTCCGCCACCGACAGTTCCAGGTGCTCAGGGGCAATACGGTTGGCCACTTCGATGGCCTGGTGCATGTCGCGCACCAGAATCAGCGCGCCACGGCCATTGATCGACTTTTCGATGATCTCGGCACGCTCCATGGTTGGCAGCAGCTTATCAATGCTGGCGGCGACCTTGTCGAGGAACTCGGCATCCGGGCTGACCAGAATCGCCTGGGCGTCTTCGTCGTGCTCGGCCTGGGAGAACAGGTCCATGGCGATCCAGTCCGGGTCGGTCTGGCCGTCACACACCACGAGGATTTCCGAAGGCCCGGCGATCATATCGATACCCACCTGGCCAAACACATGGCGCTTGGCGGTGGCGACGTAGATGTTGCCGGGGCCGACCACCTTATCGACCTTCGGCACGCTTTCGGTGCCGTAGGCCAAGGCCGCAACCGCTTGGGCGCCGCCGATGGTGAACACGCGGTCGACACCTGCAATGCACGCAGCCGCCAGGACCAGCTCGTTGATTTCACCGCGCGGGGTCGGCACCACCATGACCACTTCGGTCACGCCTGCCACTTTGGCCGGTATCGCGTTCATCAGCACCGACGACGGGTAAGACGCTTTGCCACCCGGCACGTATAGACCGGCGCGGTCCAGCGGCGTGACCTTTTGGCCGAGCACGGTGCCGTCGGCCTCGGTGTAGCTCCACGAGTCCTGCTTTTGCTTTTCGTGGTAGCTGCGCACGCGTGTCGCCGCGACTTCCAAGGCTTCGCGCTGCGGCGCGGTGATGCGCGTCAGGGCCAACTCCAGGCGCTCGCGCGGCAGGATCAGGTCCGACATCGACGCCACGTCGAGGCCATCGAACTGGCGCGTGAAGTCCACCAGCGCCGCGTCACCGCGCTCGCGCACGGCTTTGATGATGTCGAGTACTCGCTGGTTGACCGAGTCGTCGGACACGCTTTCCCAGCTCAGCAGATGATCCAGATGCTTGGCGAAATCCGGGTCGGCAGCGTTGAGTCGGGCAATTGCAGTGGACGTGGTCATAGCGAGGGCCTCATAGGATTGGCAAAAAATGCTCAGGCGCCGAACGTTAGCAGCCGATCCGCTTGGGCACCTGAGAATTCTGGCTATGAGGCGGATAGACGGGCGCAGCCTTTCAGCTACGCGGGTGAGTCAGCCGCGGTGTCGAGACTCCACTGCCTGGCGCAGGGTGTCGATCAATGCCTGGATACGCGCGTGTTGCATCTTCATCGAGGCTTTGTTGACGATCAGGCGGGAGCTGATGTCAGCAATAAAATCTTGCGGCTCAAGACCGTTGGCACGCAGCGTGTTACCGGTGTCGACCACGTCGATGATCTTGTCAGCCAAGCCAATCAGTGGCGCCAGCTCCATCGAGCCGTAGAGCTTGATGATGTCGACCTGACGGCCTTGTTCGGCATAGTAGCGCTTGGCGACGTTGACGAACTTGGTTGCCACGCGCAGGCGGCCTTTGGGCTCGACGTCACCGACACGGCCGGCGGTCATCAGCTTGCACAGGGCGATACGCAGGTCGAGGGGCTCATACAGACCCTGGCCACCGTATTCCATCAGCACGTCTTTGCCGGCGACGCCGAGGTCGGCCGCGCCATGTTCAACGTAAGTCGGCACGTCGGTAGCCCGTACGATCAGCAGGCGAACGTCATCCTGGGTCGTGGGGATGATCAGCTTGCGGCTTTTGTCCGGATTCTCGGTCGGCACGATGCCCGCTTCAGCCAGAAGCGGCAAAGTGTCGTCAAGGATGCGGCCCTTGGACAGTGCGATGGTCAACATGGAAAACGTCAGTCCTTCAACAGGCTATTACTGTCCTGTGGCGAGCGGGTTTGCCCGCTCGCCACGGTAGTGGTGTTCGCAGCGCCTGGGACTAGCCCGGAACGCGACGGATTTTGGCGCCGAGCATCTGCAGTTTTTCTTCGATGCATTCGTAACCACGGTCGATGTGGTAAATGCGGTCGATCAGCGTGTCACCGTCAGCGCACAATGCCGAAATGACCAGGCTGGCCGAGGCACGCAGGTCGGTAGCCATCACTGGCGCGCCCTTGAGCTTGTCGATACCGGTGACGATGGCAGTGTTGCCTTCGACCTGGATCTTGGCGCCCATGCGGTGCAGTTCGTAGACGTGCATGAAGCGGTTTTCGAAGATGGTCTCGATCACGGCACCGGTGCCTTCAGCAATGGCGTTCAAGGAAATGAACTGCGCCTGCATGTCGGTCGGGAACGCCGGGTACGGAGCGGTACGCACATTAACGGCTTTTGGCCGCTTGCCGTGCATGTTCAGCTCGATCCAGTCATCACCGGTGGTGATTTCAGCACCGGCTTCCTTGAGCTTTTCCAACACCGCTTCAAGGATGGTCGGATCAGTGTCCTTGACCTTGACGCGGCCACCGGTAACGGCAGCAGCCACCAGGTAGGTGCCGGTCTCGATACGGTCCGGCATCACTTTGTAGGTGGCCGAGTGCAGGCGTTTGACACCTTCAATGGTGATGGTGTCGGTGCCGGCGCCAGTGATGTTGGCACCCATGGCGATCAGGAAGTTAGCCAGGTCGACCACTTCCGGCTCGCGCGCGGCGTTTTGCAACACGCTGCGGCCGTTGGCCAGGGCAGCCGCCATCATGATGTTCTCGGTACCGGTCACGCTGACGGTATCAAAGAAGAAGTTCGCACCG
This sequence comes from Pseudomonas kitaguniensis, assembly GCF_009296165.1. GTDB lineage: Bacteria > Pseudomonadota > Gammaproteobacteria > Pseudomonadales > Pseudomonadaceae > Aquipseudomonas > Aquipseudomonas kitaguniensis. The sequence goes on from NZ_VUAZ01000042.1 coordinate 4,424, forward strand.
CGCAAGCCGCCTTCCGGCGCCTTGGCCTTGATGTAGCCGCCTTCGACGTCGATGGTCGCGCCCATGGCTTCAAGGCCACGGATGTGCAGGTCGACCGGACGTGAACCGATGGCGCAACCGCCAGGCAGAGCGACTTCGGCTTCACCGAAACGGGCAACCATTGGGCCTAGTACCAGGATCGACGCACGCATGGTTTTAACCAATTCGTACGGGGCGATCAGGGTTTTAATCGTGCGCGGGTCGATTTCGACGGACAGTTTTTCGTCGATCACCGGCTCAATGCCCATGCGACCGAACAGCTCGATCATGGTGGTGATGTCGTGCAGGTGCGGCAGGTTGGCCACGGTGACCGGGCCATCGCACAGCAGGGTCGCCGCCAGAATCGGCAGGGCAGAGTTTTTCGCACCGGAAATGCGAATCTCGCCATCTAGGCGGGCACCGCCGGTAATAATCAATTTATCCATAAGAATCTCGACGCCTTGGGGGCTCAGGTGCGCTCGGCCCAGGCCGCGCGGCTGAAAAATTTCATAGTGACCGCGTGGATGCTGCCATCGGTGATCCACGGGTTCAAATGGGCATAGATCTGCTGTTGACGCTTGACCGGGCTCAGTGCCGCCAGTTCATCGCTAATCACGTTCAGCTGGAAGTTGCAGCCTTCGCCTTCAACTTCAACCTGCACTTGTGAAGAAAGGTTTTCCGGCAGCTTTTCTTCAAGGAAACTCTTAACTTCGTAGGCCTGCATGCTCAACCTCTATCGGCGCCCAGTGCGCACGGGTCGCACATCATACAAAAAAGCCCCGCGCCTGCGAACCCCGCATAGCAGGACTCTGACGGGGGGCTTTCTTGATAATGGCTATTAAGGGTGTGCCAACAGCTCGGTCAGACCGGAAACCTTGGCTATTTCACGCATGTCTTCGGGCATCGCACGGATGCTCAGCGGTTTGTCGGCCGCTTGCGCATCACGCATGAAGCACAACAACAACGACAAACCAACGCTGCTGGATTTGGTTACCGCCGAGCAATCTACCACCAGCGCGGGCGCGGTGCTGCTATCGATCAGCGCTTGGCCCTGCTTGCGCAGGTCAGGCCCGGTGCGGTAATCGAGCACGCCACTGAGGAACAACTCGCCGGCGTCGCCAAGACGAACAGCCGACTCGGTCATTGCGCAGGCTTCCCGGCAGCTTGTTTGTCGGTTTCTTCTTTGGCTTTGGCGACTTCACCGGCCCAACCATTGATGGTCTTGTCCAGGTCGTTGCCATTGCGCTGCATAGCGTCAGCGAACTGATCACGGAACAACTTGCCGATGTTGATGCCGTTGATGATCACGTTACGCAGCTTCCACTCGCCCTTGACCTTCTCGAGCGTGTATTGCACAGGGTAAACAGCGCCGTTGGTGCCTTTGACGGTCATGTTGACGCTGGTGCGATCACCCGACTCATCACCGGCTGGAGCAACGGTAATACCCTGGTTGTTGTATTCAAGCAGGGCGTTGCCGTAGAACTGGAACAGGCCCTTTTTGAAGTTTTCCTGGAAGGTCTGCATCTGCGCAGGCGTAGCCTTGCGCGAATACTTGACCGTCATGATGCTGCGGGAAATGCCTTCGGCATCGACCACCGGGCCAACAATCGTATTCAACGCTTCGTAGAACTTGGTAGGGTCTTGCTTGTACTGCTCTTTGTTGGCCGTCAAGTCAGCCAACATCCTGTTGGTCGTGTCCTGCACCAGATCGTGCGCAGAACCCGCCGCGTTGGCCATCATCGGCAGTGCTGCCAGCAGCACCAGCAGGCCACGTCGCAAGGTAGAGATCATGAACAGATTCCTCATTTGGCGTCTTTATTGACCGTATTGAGCAGGAATTTACCAATCAAGTCTTCAAGCACCAGCGACGACTGTGTGTCGTGGATTGTCGAACCATCCTTGAGCAGGTCTGTTTCCCCACCCACGCTGATGCCGATGTACTTTTCGCCCAGCAAACCCGCGGTGAGAATAGATGCAGTGGAGTCGGTCGGCAGGTTATCTACCTTCTTGTCCAATTGCATGGTGACTCGGCCGGTGAAGCTGTCGCGATCCAGATCGATTGCCGTGACCTTGCCGATGGTTACACCGGCCATGGTCACTTTAGCTCTGACAGTCAAACCGGCGATATTGTCGAAGTACGCATAAAGTTTATAAGTGTCGGCCGTAGGGCTGGCCGAAAGGCCGCTGACCCGCAGGGCCAGCAACAGTAAAGCCAGGATGCCAGCCAGCAAGAAAAGGCCGACACCGATTTCAACAGTGCGGTTTTGCATCAGAAATCTCCAAACATCAAGGCAGTCAAAATGAAGTCAAGGCCCAGTACCGCCAACGAGGCGTATACAACGGTCTTGGTGGTGGCGCGACTGATCCCTTCCGAAGTGGGCTCACAGTCATAGCCTTGAAATACGGCGATCCAGGTGACGACAAAAGCGAAAACGATGCTTTTTATGATGCCGTTGAGCACGTCGCCGCTGAAGGTCACACTGTTTTGCATGTTGCCCCAGTAAGAGCCGTCATAGACGCCCAACCAGTCAACCGCGACCCAGGAACCGCCCCAAATACCGACCACGCTGAAAATCATCGCCAGCAGCGGCAGGGAAATGAAACCGGCCCACAGGCGTGGGGCAACGATGTACTTGAGCGGGTCCACGCCGATCATCTCAAGGCTGGACAACTGCTCGGTGGACTTCATGTTGCCGATCTCGGCGGTCAGTGCAGAACCTGCACGCCCGGCAAACAGCAACGCGGTCACCACCGGGCCGAGTTCGCGCAACAGCGTCAGCGCAACCATCTGCCCCACCGCCTGCTCCGAACCGTAGCTTGCGAGAATATTGAAGCCCTGCAACGCCAGCACCATGCCGATGAAAATCCCGGAGACCACGATGATCACCAGGGACATCACGCCTACCGAGTGCAGCTGTTTGAGCAACAGGCCGAAACCGCCGCCGATGCCGCCACGGCCAAGCAATGCGTGAAACAGGAAAATCGTCGAACGCCCCAGCACTCCGACAATGTCGATACCGGAGCGACCAAAAAGGCGAACCTTTTCGAGTAAAGATGTTTTGCGCATCAGCGCTTCCCCAGAAGATCTGAGCGGTAGTCCGCTGCCGGAAAATGAAAAGGCACCGGGCCGTCGGGATCGCCGGTCATGAATTGGCGAATACGCGGGTTGTCGGCGTTCATCAGCTCTTCAGGCGTGCCCTGCCCCAACACTTGACCATCGCCGACTACATAAAGGTAGTCAGCGATGCTCGCGGTCTCGGCCAAATCGTGAGAAACCACGATGCTGGTGATTCCAAGCGCATCGTTGAGCAGGCGGATCAGGCGCACCAAAACGCCCATGGCGATCGGGTCCTGACCTACAAACGGCTCGTCGTACATGAGGATCTGCGGGTCGAGAGCAATGGCTCGCGCCAGCGCAACACGGCGCTTCATGCCACCGGACAATTCATCGGGCATCAAGTCGACGGCACCACGAAGCCCCACGGCCTGCAGTTTCAGCAACACAATGTCACGAATCATCTCGTCCGACAGCTGGGTGTGCACCCGCAGTGGGAACGCTACGTTTTCGAACACATCGAGGTCGGTGAACAGCGCGCCACTCTGGAACAACACGCCCATGTGCTTGCGCGCATCGAACAGATCACTGCGCGAAAGCTTCGGCAGGTTCTGACCGTTGACCCACACTTCGCCGGCGCTGGGCCGCAGTTGCATGCCCATCAGGCGCAACAGGGTGGTCTTACCGCAACCGGAAGGCCCCATAATGCCCGTGACCTTGCCGCGGGGAATGCGAATATCGACGTTATTGAAGATGCTGCGCGTCCCGCGCTTGAAGGTAAGGCCCTTCAGCTCGACCGCGTAGGCGTTATCGGCACTCATCTAATCTCCTTGGGATGCAGCCTTTCACTCAGACACCACGGTTGCGACTTTCGTTTGCACGAACGCGTAATATTTAGCTACATGATGTTGGCGGACCGAACTGGCGGCGAACTATATCACCGCTGACAGGAAGCCCCCAAGGCCGGAACAGCGCTCGTTCAGATTAAGGACAGGCAAAAAACGCTGCTGAGTACGAATCTCGGCACCTGCCGAATAAAGCCTGACGAACTTGCGTGAGGGAATTGATCATTACCGCTATAATCGCCGCCTTTTCGTCAGGCTATACGATTTCAGACATGAGCCAATCCAGCGAGCTTGTTCAATCCGCACAACGCACTATCCGCCTCGAGCTTGAAGCCGTAGAGGGTTTACTGGCCCATATCGACGCGGACTTCGTACGCGCCTGCGAAATGATTCTGGCCAGCAAAGGCCGTGTCGTCGTGCTCGGCATGGGTAAATCCGGCCACGTCGGCAACAAGATCGCCGCCACACTGGCAAGCACCGGCACCACGGCTTTTTTTGTGCACCCGGCCGAAGCCAGCCACGGCGACATGGGCATGATCACCAAGGATGACATCATCCTGGCGTTGTCGAACTCCGGCACTACCAACGAAATCGTGACCCTGCTGCCGCTGATCAAACGCTTGGGCATCAAAATGATCAGCGTCACCGGCAACCCGGAGTCCACGCTGGCCAAGGCCGCCGAAGTGAACCTGAACGTGCATGTGGCACATGAAGCCTGCCCGCTGAACCTGGCGCCAACCTCCTCGACGACGGCTGCGCTGGTCATGGGCGATGCGTTGGCCGTGGCACTGCTGGAAGCTCGCGGCTTTACCGCTGAAGACTTTGCGTTTTCGCACCCTGGCGGCGCCTTGGGCCGTCGCCTGCTGCTGAAAGTTGAAAACGTCATGCATTCGGGTGACGAATTGCCCCACGTGCAGCGTGGCACCTTGCTCAAGGACGCGCTGATGGAAATGACCCGCAAGGGCCTCGGCATGACCGTGATCCTGGAAGCCGACGGGCGCCTGGCCGGGGTGTTCACCGACGGTGACCTGCGCCGCACGCTGGACCGCACTATTGATATTCACACGGCAACCATTGATGCGGTGATGACGCCACACGGCAAGACCGCCCGCCCCGAGATGCTTGCAGCCGAAGCGCTGAAGATCATGGAAGACCACAAGATTGGCGCACTGGTGGTGGTCAATAGCGACGACCGCCCGATCGGCGCCCTGAACATGCACGACTTGCTGCGTGCGGGAGTGATGTAAATGACCAGCGACCTGCTGCAACGCGGTAAAAACATCAAACTGGCGATTTTCGACGTCGACGGCGTGCTGACCGATGGCCGCCTGTACTTTCTCGAAGACGGCAGCGAATTCAAGACGTTTAATACCCTCGACGGCCAAGGCATCAAAATGTTGATGGCGGCCGGCGTGCAAACAGCGATTATCAGCGGTCGAAAAACACCGGTTGTGGAACGCCGCGCACAAAACCTCGGGATTCCTCACCTGTATCAGGGCCGCGAGGATAAACTGGTGGTTCTGGACGAGCTTCTTGGCCAACTCAACCTAAGCTATGAGCAGGTCGCCTACCTGGGTGACGACCTGCCCGACCTGCCGGTGATTCGCCGGGTGGGTCTGGGCATGGCCGTCGCGAATGCTGCGGCTTTTGTGCGTGAACATGCGCATGGCATTACCAGCGCACGAGGCGGTGAAGGTGCAGCCCGCGAGTTCTGCGAGTTGATCCTGCGCGCCCAAGGCAGTCTTGAAGCGGCCCACGCCGCCTACCTATAGAGCGTTTTATGCTGAGCAAAAAGATTCGCAACTTCCTGTTATTCGGAGTGATCGCCGCGCTGTTCCTGGCGGTGGGCTACTGGAATATCAGCCCGGAGCGCTTCCTCGACAAGCCTGTTGCACAGGTGGATGAAGGCGCTATCGACTATTACGCGACCAACGCCTACAGCGTGCAGTTCTTGCCAGACGGCAAGGTGCAGTACGAAATGACCTCGGACAAAGTCGAGCATTTGAAGGCCTCCGAAGTCACCTTGCTGACCAACCCGGACCTGAACCTTTACCGTGGCACCGAATTTCCGTGGCACGTCACCAGCAAGCGTGGCGAGGTCAACCCGGATGGTACGCAGGTAGAATTGATCGACTCGGTACGCGTTGCGCGCACTGACGACCAGAACCGCGACACCATCATTACCAGCAGTCGCATGACCGTTTTCCCACAACAGCAATATGCGCAGACCGAGCAAGACGTTAGAATCGACGGCGCTGGCGGTGTATCGACTGGCAAGGGAATGAAAGCGTATTTGAAAGAAAGCAGGATACACCTGCTATCGAACGTAAGAGGACAGTATGAGGCTCGTTAAAACTCTCCCTATTTTGCTCAGTCTGGGCGCAGCACTGGGAAGCGTGAGCGCCTGGGCTCTGCCGAACGATAGCGAGCAACCGATCCACATTCAGGCTGACGATGCTCAGCTGGATGACAAACAAGGCGTGGCCACCTACACCGGCGGCGTGATCATCACCCAAGGTTCGATGAAAATCACTGGCAATACAGTGACGCTCACGCGTACCCCGGCGGGCGAGATCGACGTGGTAACGTCGGTGGGCAACCTTGCCTACTTCGAACAGAAGCAGGCCGCCGCAGACCCTGCCCCGATGAAGGGCTACGGCAGGACCATCCAGTATCACGCCCAGCAAAATCGCATCATTCTGATCGATCAAGCGCGTGTCGTGAGCAGCGATGGCAACACCACCGACGGTGAAAAAATCACCTACGACACGGTGAAACAGATCGCTCAGGCGGGTCGTGCGACCGGCGCGAAAATCGGTACGCCGAAACCGCGTATCGACATGGTTATCCAGCCGAAGCAGAAAGACGCCGCCGCCCCTGCGCCTAAACCCGCTGCGAAGAAGGCCAATTAATGGCAACCCTGAAAGCCCAGCATTTGGCCAAGGCCTATAAAAGCCGCCAGGTCGTGCGCGATGTCAGCCTGTCGATCGACAGCGGCCAGATCGTCGGCCTGCTCGGCCCCAACGGTGCAGGCAAGACTACTTGCTTCTACATGATTGTAGGGCTGGTCCAGGCGGATCAAGGCCGCGTATTGATCGACGACCTGGACGTAAGCCACCAGCCGATGCACGGTCGTGCGCGCGCAGGTATCGGCTATCTGCCCCAGGAAGCGTCGATCTTCCGCAAACTGTCGGTCGCCGATAACATCATGGCGATCCTTGAGACCCGCAAGGAACTCGACCGTGACGGCCGCCGCCAGGAACTGGAAAGCCTGCTGCAGGAGTTCCACATCAACCATATTCGCGACAACCTCGGCATGAGCTTGTCGGGTGGTGAGCGTCGCCGTGTAGAAATCGCCCGTGCGCTGGCCACTGCGCCGAAATTTATCCTGCTGGACGAACCGTTTGCCGGCGTTGACCCTATCTCGGTTGGCGACATCAAGCAGATCATCCATCACCTCAAGGCCAAGGGCATCGGTGTACTAATCACCGACCACAACGTGCGTGAGACCCTGGATATTTGTGAAACAGCTTATATCGTCAACGATGGCCAGCTGATTGCCGAAGGCGACTCAGCCACCATCCTGGCCAACGAACTGGTCAAGGAAGTTTACCTGGGCCACGAGTTCCGCCTGTAAGTACGGTGGTGTCCGGCCTTGCGCCTGGGTGCGCGGGAGTCAATAAAAAGCTCGATTTTTTTATTGTTACCGCGCTCTAGGCAAAGCACTGGATATCAGGCATATAATTTGCTTATGTTTGGCGCTCACGCGCCCTGTCGTGGATGGCGCATTGCGCCGGCGAATAAGGTGTTAAGCCCCTGCCATGAAACCATCGCTAGTCCTGAGAATGGGCCAGCAGCTGACGATGACACCGCAGCTGCAACAGGCCATCCGCCTGCTCCAATTGTCGACCCTGGACCTGCAACAGGAAATCCAGGAGGCCCTGGAGTCCAATCCGATGCTCGAACGCCAGGAAGAAGGCGACGACTTCGATAATGCAGACCCGCTGGCCGATAACATCGAGCAAAAACCCAACGCTGATGTTCAGGAACCCTCCTACCAGGAAACCGCCCCTACGGTGGATAACCTTGAGGACGGCGAATGGAATGAACGCATTCCCAACGAACTCCCCGTGGACACTGCGTGGGAAGACGTTTACCAGACCAGCGCCAGCAGCCTGCCGAGCAACGATGATGACGAGTGGGACTTCACCACCCGTACGTCTGTTGGCGAGAGCTTGCAGAGCCACTTGCTCTGGCAACTGAACCTGGCACCGATGTCGGATACCGATCGCCTGATCGCGGTGACGCTGATCGACTGCATCAACAATCAGGGCTACCTGGACGAAAGCCTTGAGGAAATTCTTGAGGCCTTCGACCCGGAACTGGACATTGAGCTGGACGAAATCGAAGCCGTCCTGCACCGCATCCAACAGTTCGAGCCTGCCGGTATCGGCGCGCGCACGCTCAGCGAGTGCTTATTGCTGCAACTGCGCCAACTGCCTGCCAAAACCGCTTGGCTGGCTGAAGCCCAGCGCCTGGTAACCGACTACATCGACCTGCTGGGCAGCCGCGATTACAGCCAACTGATGCGCCGCATGAAGCTAAAGGAAGACGACCTGCGCCAGGTCATCGAGTTGGTGCAGAGCCTCAACCCGCGCCCGGGCTCACAGATCGAGTCCAGTGAAGCTGAATATGTGGTTCCCGATGTAATCGTGCGCAAAGACAACGAGCGCTGGCTGGTGGAGCTGAACCAGGAGTCGGTGCCACGCCTGCGGGTCAACCCGCAATATGCTGGTTTTGTGCGCCGCGCCGACACCAGCGCCGACAACACCTTCATGCGCAACCAGTTGCAGGAAGCGCGCTGGTTCATCAAGAGCCTGCAAAGCCGCAACGAAACCCTGATGAAAGTGGCTACCCAGATCGTCGAGCACCAGCGCGGCTTCCTGGAATATGGCGACGAGGCGATGAAACCCTTGGTACTGCACGACATCGCCGAAGCGGTGGGCATGCACGAATCAACGATTTCGCGGGTTACCACGCAAAAATTCATGCATACCCCTCGCGGTATTTATGAGTTGAAATACTTTTTCTCAAGCCACGTCAGCACCTCCGAAGGCGGTGAATGCTCGTCCACGGCGATCCGCGCGATCATCAAAAAACTGGTTGCCGCGGAAAATCAGAAAAAGCCATTGAGTGACAGTAAGATCGCTGGTTTACTGGAGGCACAAGGCATTCAGGTCGCCCGTCGAACCGTCGCCAAATACCGCGAGTCCCTTGGGATCGCGCCTTCCAGCGAGCGTAAACGTTTGATGTGACGGGCGGGCCACAGCGTTCCAGTGGCAGGCATTTCTGCCTGTCGCTTTATGCACTGGCAACGAAGGAGAAGCTGTATGCAAGTCAACATCAGTGGACACCAACTGGAAGTCACCAAGCCCCTGCGTGAGTACACCGAGAGCAAGCTGAACAAGCTTGCGGGGCATTATGACAAGATCACCAACGTGCAGGTCATCATGGAGGTCGACAAGCTCAAGCAGAAAATCGAGGCCACCCTGCACATACCGAATGCCAAGGTCGTCGCCAATGCGGAACATGACGACATGTACGCGGCGATTGACTCGCTCTACGACAAGCTGGACCGCCAACTCATAAAGCATAAGGAAAAGAATCTGCACCTGATGCAAGGTACAGGTCGTTAACTCTCCCCCCATGATCCGACTTGAAACCATCCTGACCCCCGGCCGTTCCCTCGTGAACGTGCCGGGCGGCAGTAAAAAGAAAGCCCTCGAAGAAATTGCCAAACTGATCAGCCGCGAAGTGCCTGATCTGGATGAGCAAGTTGTTTACGAGTCGCTGATTGCCCGTGAAAAACTCGGATCGACCGGTTTTGGTAACGGCATCGCCATCCCGCACTGCCGCCTGCCAGGCTGTGAATCGCCTGTCAGCGCCCTGCTGCACATGGAAAAACCCATCGATTTCGACGCCATCGACGGTGCGCCGGTCGACCTGCTGTTCGTTCTGCTGGTCCCGCAAGCCGCTACCGATGCACACCTGGAGCTGCTCCGGCAGATCGCCAGCATGCTGGACCGCAAGGAAGTACGCGACAAACTGCGCAGTGCCAGTAGCAACGAGGCGCTCTATCAGGTTGTCCTGGACGAACAAAACGGGCAGTAATCATGCGCTTGATCATCGTCAGCGGCCGTTCCGGCTCGGGTAAAAGTACCGCCCTCAACGTTCTTGAGGACAGCGGCTTCTATTGCATCGATAACTTGCCGGCCGGCCTGCTGCCGGAACTGGCGGAACGCGCGCTGATTCACACCGAACTGGCGCAACCGTTGGTTGCCGTGTCGATTGACGCGCGTAACCTGCCCAGCCATCTGGTGCGCTTCCCGCAATTGCTTGAGGAAGTGCGCGCCAAGCATATTCATTGCGATGTGCTGTACCTGGATGCCGATGAAGAAACGCTGCTCAAGCGCTTCTCCGAGACACGCAGGCGGCACCCCCTCAGCAGCGCCAACCGCTCGTTGGCCGAAGCTATTGAGGACGAGACCAACCTGCTCGGGCCGATCATTGACCTCGCCGACCTCAAGATCAACACCACAGGCCTGAACCTCTATCAGTTGCGTGATGCGATCAAGCTGCGGCTGTTGAATCAACCGGAGCCTGGTACGGCATTTCTGGTTGAGTCTTTTGGCTTCAAGCGCGGCATGCCGGTGGATGCCGACCTGGTGTTTGATGTGCGCTGCCTGCCCAACCCTTACTGGAAGCCAGAGCTGCGTGAACAGTCCGGGCTGGATAAGCCCGTGGCCGATTACCTGGCTGCGCAACCGGATGTCGAAGAGATGTATCAGGACATCTCCAGTTACCTGCTCAAATGGCTGCCGCGCTTTGCCGCGAGTAATCGCGCCTACGTGACCATTGCCATCGGTTGCACCGGCGGCCACCATCGCTCCGTCTACCTGACCGAACGGTTGGGCCAGGTGCTGCAACAAACCCTCAAGAACGTCCAGGTTCGCCACCGCGACCTTAGCTGAAAGGAACACCTGCGCGATGCCCGCTCTGGAAATTGAAATCATCAACAAACTGGGCCTGCATGCCCGCGCTTCGGCAAAATTCGTCGGTGTTGCCGGGCAATTCCCCTGCCAGATCCGCGCCGGGCGCACGCCGGAAACCATGGTCGACGGCAAAAGCATCATGGCGATGATGATGTTGGCCGCCGGCAAAGGCACCAGGATTCACCTGAAGACCGAAGGCGAGCAAGAACAGGAAGCCATGGACGCACTGGTGGCGCTGATCAATAACTTCTTTGATGAGGGTGAGTAAACTCACCCACCGAGGCAGGTACGAGGCCGCAATGGCCTCAGCCCAATGCGGTATCCATCACCATCATCAAGCAAAACCCGATGCACAAGCCAAGGCTGGCGAGCTTTTCGTGGCCATTACGCCGCGATTCGGGGATCACTTCATGGGTGACCACCAACAGCATCGCGCCCGCGGCCAACGCCAGCCCCAAGGGCAGCAATACTTCGGCCAAGCTCACCAGCCAAGCGCACAGCACGGCAAACACCGGCTCGACAAGGCCTGACGCGGCACCGATCAAAAATGCCTTGGCGCGCGACATGCCTGCCCCCGCCAACACCAGCGCAATCACCAAGCCCTCTGGCACATCCTGCAGGGCTATGCCCATGGCCAAGCTGTCGGCATCCGGCATGCCCCCGCCTGCGGAAACGCCCACCGCCATGCCTTCCGGGATGTTATGGGCAATGATCGCAAACACGAACAGCCAGATGCGCGGGGGAATCACCGGTTTACCCGGCGCGCCCACCAACATCTCCGGGCTGGCGCCGGACACTTTGCGGTCGACCAAATACAGCCCGAATGCCCCGAGCATGATGCCAAGGCTGATCAAACCACTCGCGCCCCAAGGCGACAAGCCGAGGCTTTCAGCGGCGGCAATGCCCGGCACGATCAGCGAAAAGGCCGTCGCCGCCAACATCACTCCGGCACCAAAGCCCAACAGGGTATCGCTCAGCGCCACCGGCATACGACGAATAACCAATACCGGCAGTGCACCGAGCGCCGTGCCAAGCGCGCAGATCGCCCCGCCCTGCAAGGCACGCAGTATGCGTGGCTCCAAGCCGAGCCAGGCTATTGCGTTGGCCACCAGCAATGCAGTACCTGCCAATAGCAGCAGCGAGCCAAACGCATAACGAAACATTCGCACGCTGCTGATCGCCAGTGTTTCAGTGCCCATAGTCGGCCTTAGGTCGTGTTGGAGGGAAAAGTCAGGCCAAGGCGGCTTCATAGCGGGCGGCGACTTCTGGCCAATTGATAACGCTGTAGAACGCGTTGATGTATTCCGGGCGACGGTTCTGGTAAAGCAAGTAATAGGCATGTTCCCACACGTCCAGGCCGAGGATCGGCGTGTTGCCGTTCATCAAAGGGCTGTCCTGATTACCACTGCTTTCTACTACCAGGGTCTTTTGTGGGGTGACGCTGAGCCAAGCCCAGCCGCTGCCGAAACGCGTTAACGCGGCCTTGGTGAAGGCCTCTTTGAACCGCTCGAAACCGCCCAACTGCGCCTCTATCGCCTGGCCCAATTCGCCCTCGGGTTTGCCGCCGCCGGTGGGTGACATCACCGCCCAGAACAGAGAATGGTTAGCGTGGCCGCCGCCTTGGTTGATGACTGCGGCGCGCAGCGTTTGCGGCAATTGCTGAACGCTGGCCACCAGCTTCTCGACCGGCCAGCCGGCAAATTCGGTGCCCTCGACCGCTGCATTGAGGTTATTGATGTAGGTCTGGTGATGTTTGGTGTAGTGAATTTCCATGGTCTGCGCATCGATATGCGGTTCCAGGGCGTCGTAGGCGTAAGGCAAGGCAGGCAAGGTGTAGGACATATCAATGTGCTCCGTAATAAGGACTGTTGCGAGTCGCCGCACTCGCGTGCGCAGCGGTGCCGCCCAGCAGGCGGTGAGTACGCGGGTACTCACCGTGATCGCTGATAAAATTCAACAGTTCGACGTAGGTCTTGCTGCTCTGGCGCAGCGCCGCCTCGCGCAATTGCGGGCTGAGGCGTGTGTCCTGCAGCGTTTGCAACAAGCGCTGGTGGATGGCGCAAAGGTATTCGGCGCTTTCCTCGGGCTGGTTAAGGCGCAGGTGCAAGTCCGCCAGGTTGTGATGGGAAATGACGCAAGCCGCCACTGCTTCGTCAGCATCCGCCCAGCGTTCGAATAACACCTGAGCCAGGGCCAGGGCTTGCAAATAGGCCTCGCGAGCGTCGACCAACTCGCCCTGCATAAAGCAGCGATTGGCGCGTTCGATCGTGCGTTTCCAGTGCTCCATGGTGAGCCTCCAAAGCAGAGTCGGTAATTACACGCCGCCAGCCGTGAGCTTTTCCGGGTCCAGCAGGATTTCCAGTTGGCTACGGGGCAAGTCGGTGTGTTCGAGGGCGACATCAATCACCGGTCGACCTTGCTGATAGGCCTTCTTGGCGATTTCAGCGGCTTTTTGGTAACCAATGATCGGGTTGAGTGCAGTGACCAGAATCGGGTTGCGAGACAGCGCTTCCTTGAGCTTGGCCTCATTGACCTTGAAGCTCGCGATGGCTTTGTCGGCCAGCAAACGGCTGGCGTTGGCCAGCAGTTCGAGGCTGCTGAGCAGGTTCTGGGCGATGATCGGCAACATCACGTTCAATTCGAAATTGCCGGACTGACCCGCCACCGTAATCACCGTGTCATTGCCGATAACTTGCGCAGCGACCATCGCGGTGGCTTCCGGTATCACCGGGTTGACCTTGCCGGGCATGATCGACGAACCAGGCTGCAGGGCTTCCAACTCGATTTCACCGAGGCCTGCGAGCGGGCCGGAATTCATCCAGCGCAGGTCGTTGGCGATTTTCATCAGCGAGACGGCGGTGGCCTTCAATTGGCCGGACACCGCTACGGCGGTGTCTTGGGAGCCGATCAACGCGAACAGATTTTTGCCTGGCGTGAAGTTAACGCCGGTCAGGCTGCTCAGTTGCTGACTGAAGCGCGCGGCAAATTCTGGGTGTGCGTTGATCCCGGTCCCCACGGCGGTGCCGCCCTGAGCCAGGGCCTGCAAGCTCGGCAGCAAGTCCTGCAAATGGCCGATATTGGCCTTGAGCTGTTGCGCCCAGCCATTCAGCACCTGGCTCATGCGCACCGGCATGGCATCCATCAGGTGGGTGCGGCCGGTCTTGATGAACGGGTGAACTTCTTCAGCCTTGCGCTCGATCACCTGCACCAGGTGCAGCAGAGCCGGCAACGTTTGTTCATGCACAACCAACGCTGCGCTGACGTGAATGGTGGTCGGGATAATGTCGTTGCTGCTCTGGCCGCAGTTTACGTGGTCATTGGGGTTGACCGCCTCGCCCAGCAAACGGCTGGCCAGGGTCGCAATCACTTCGTTGGCGTTCATGTTGGAACTGGTGCCGGAGCCAGTCTGGAAGATGTCGATCGGGAAATGCGGCATGTAATCGCCTTCCAACAAGCCTTGGGCGGCATCGACAATGGCTTTGCCCTGCGCCGCGCTGATCTGTTGCAGGTCGACGTTGACCTTGGCGGCTGCCACCTTGGCCAGGATCAGGGCGCGGATGAATTGCGCCGGCATGCGCTGGTGGCTGATCGGGAAGTTGTTCACCGCGCGCTGCGTCTGGGCGCCATACAGGGCCTCGGCAGGCACTTGCAGTTCGCCCATGCTGTCGCGTTCGATACGGGTGTTACTCATCGTTAGATCCTTGCACCAGGTCAGAAACGGAAAGGGAAGGCAGCAATTGGCAGGTCGCCAATTGCCAGGCAAAAGCCTGCCAGCGCTTGAGGCGGCAGGCACAGTGGGAGAGTTTTTCGAGGTCGCGCAATGGGCGCCACGCCTGGTCCAGGCACAGGGATCGCCACTGCCAGGGCAAGGCGATATCGCTGGCGGTGTCGAGCAGCAGTCGGAATGAGGTTTCGGCAATCGTCCACGGGTGCGTTGCGCTGCAGCACGCCAGGTATCGCCCCTCATTGAGGTAATGCTCGATCAGGCGCGGCTCATCCGGGGCAAGGCCACAGCGAATCTGACGACTCATCCAGCGCCAGCTTTCCTGGTACGGATCCTCATGCAGGACAGAACTCATGATCCACACTCATTCGGTAATGATATTTATTATTAAATGATATTGAGAATCAAAACAAGAGTGGCATGTTAATCCACGTGTGACACAGGCACAAAAAAAGGCGCGCCATCGGTTGGATGGCGCGCCTTTTTAGCGAAGCGTCGGAGGGTTAGCTGCCGGCGACGGTCATTCGCTCGATCAGCACAGAGCCCGTGCGAATATTACTGCGCAGCTCCAGGTCGTTACCCACGGCAACGATCTGCTTGAACATGTCGCGCATGTTGCCGGCGATGGTCACTTCCTGGACGGCGAACTGAATCTCGCCGTTTTCTACCCAAAAACCTGCGGCGCCGCGTGAGTAATCACCGGTTACCATATTCAGGCCATGGCCCATCAGCTCGGTCACCAGCAGGCCACGGCCCATACGCCGCAACAGCGCCGCCTGGTCTTCGTCACCATGCGTTACAAACAGGTTATGCACGCCACCTGAGTTGGCGGTGCTTGGCAGGCCGAGTTTACGACCGGAATAAGTGCCCAGGATGTAGGACACCAACTCGCCCTTCTCGACGAACGGCTTGGCATAAGTCGCCAGGCCATCACCGTCGAACGACGAACTGCCCATGGCGCGCATCAGGTGCGGACGCTCATCAATGGTCAGCCATTCGGGAAACAGCGTCTGGCCGAGTGCGCCTTCAAGGAACGACGATTTACGGTACAAATTGCCACCGGAAATCGCGCTGAGGAAACTGCCGAACAAGCCGCCCGCCAGTTCGGCCGAAAACAGCACTGGCACTTCACAGGTCGGCACCGGGCGCGCGCCCAAGCGGCTCGCCGCACGTTGCGCGGCACGCTGGCCAATGCTGGCCGGGTCTGCCAGCAACTCACCCTTGCGATTAACGTCATACCAGTAGTCACGCTGCATCTGACCGTCGGCTTCGGCGATCATCACGCAGCTCAAGCTATGGCGAGTGGAGGCGTAACCGCCGATAAAACCGTGGCTGTTGCCGTACACACGGCAGCCCTGATGGGTACTCAAGGTGGTGCCATCGGCATTCTTGATGCGCGCATCAGCGTCGAACGCCGCCGCTTCACAGGTCAACGCCTGCTCAATGGCTTGCTCGGGCGTGATGTCCCAGGCGTGAAACAGATCAAAATCTTTCAAGTCCTTGGCCATCAGCGCCTTGTCGGCCAGCCCCGAGCTTTCATCTTCCGAGGTGTGCTTGGCAATCGCCAACGCCGCGGCGACGGTCTCGCGAATCGCTTCCGGGCCGCTTGCCGAGGTGCTGGCCGAGCCTTTGCGCTGGCCGACGTACAAGGTGATACCAAACCCCTGGTCACGGTTGAACTCGACGGTTTCCACTTCTCGCTGGCGCACCGACGTCGACAGCCCCTGCTCCAGCGACACCGCCACTTCACAGGCACTGGCGCCCTGGCGCTTGGCCTCGGCAAGGATCTGCTCGACTTGTTCCTGCAGTGCCGGTAACGCTTGCGGACCGACGCTTTGGGCTGCACTCATGGTTTTCTCCACTCAAATTCTGCTTTCGGTTAAGGCCATCGAGCGACCGGGCCGGACAAGCGGCCCCCGACTGGTTATCATGGCGGCGTTTCTTTGCGGACTGCCACCATGGTTGATTCTTACGACGACTCCCTCGATGGGGAGAAAAGCAAAACCCAAGTCAAACGCGAGCTGCATGCTCTGGTTGACCTTGGCGAGCGCCTTACAACGCTCAAGCCGGATTTGGTTGCAAAACTGCCTTTGACCGACGAAATGCGTCGGGCGCTGGCGGATGCGCCCAAGCACACCGCGAATATCGCGCGTAAACGGCACATCATGTTTATCGGCAAATTGATGCGCGACCAGGACACTGACGCGATCCTCACATTGCTTGATCAACTGGATGCCTCCACTCGCCAGTACAACGAACGTTTCCATAACCTGGAACGTTGGCGTGACCGCCTGATCTCGGGCGATGACGCGGTGCTGGAGAAGTTCGTACTGGAATATCCGGACGCGGACCGCCAGCAATTGCGCTCCCTGATCCGTCAGGCCCAGCACGAACTGGCGCAAAACAAGGCACCGGCCACCAGCCGTAAAATTTTCAAATACATCCGTGAGCTGGACGAGACTCAACGCGGCCTGCGCTGATCCTCTTCCGCGGGTGGCGGTCTTCGCCACCCGAAGCTCCACGTCTTACGAGCCCGTGCCACCCACGGTGATCGCATCAATTTTCAAGGTTGGCTGGCCGACACCCACCGGCAACGACTGCCCGTCTTTCCCGCAGGTGCCCACGCCGCTGTCCAGCGACAGGTCATTACCGACCATCGACACCTTGCTCATGGCTTCCGGCCCGTTACCAATCAACGTTGCCCCTTTGACCGGCGCGGTAATCTTGCCGTCTTCGATCAGGTACGCCTCGCTGGTGGAGAACACGAATTTGCCGCTGGTGATGTCCACTTGGCCGCCGCCAAGGTTGGCGCAATAAATACCGCGTTTTACCGAAGCGATGATTTCCGCCGGGTCGCTTTCGCCACCGAGCATGTAGGTGTTGGTCATGCGCGGCATCGGCAAGTGCGCGTAGGACTCGCGCCGGCCGTTACCGGTGCGCGCAACGCCCATCAGGCGCGCGTTGAGCTTGTCTTGCATGTAGCCTTTGAGCACGCCGTTTTCGATCAGGGTGGTGCACTCGGTCGGCGTGCCTTCGTCGTCGACGCTCAGCGAGCCACGGCGACCGGCCAAGGTGCCGTCATCGACAATCGTGCACAGCTTGGACGCGACCATTTCGCCCATGCGCCCGCTGTAGGCCGAACTGCCTTTACGGTTGAAATCGCCTTCCAGGCCATGGCCCACCGCTTCGTGGAGCAACACGCCGGACCAACCCGAACCCAGCACCACCGGCAATGTGCCCGCCGGTGCCGGAATCGCTTCCAGGTTGACCAGCGCCTGACGCAGTGCTTCACGGGCATAACCCATGGCACGGTCTTCGGCGAGGAAATAACGGTAGTCGGTACGCCCGCCACCGCCGTGGCCGCCGCGCTCGCGGCGACCATTCTGCTCGACGATCACACTGACATTAAAGCGCACCAGCGGCCGTACATCCGCCGCCAGCCCGCCGTCGGTGGAGGCCACCAGAATGCGCTCCCACACACCGGCCATGCTCACGGTCACTTGCTGGATACGCGGGTCGAGGGCGCGGGTGGCCGCATCGATTCGTTTGAGCAAATCGACTTTTTCCGCACGGCTGATCACTTCCAGCGGGTTATCCGGTGCGTACAACTGCGCCACGTCCTGGGTGCTGAACGCCTGCACCGTGCCATGTTGACCGCGCGGGAAATCGAGCGCGCGGCACGCGCGGCCAGCCCCAAGGCCTCCAGCGTGATTGCGTTGCTGTAGGCAAAACCGGTTTTTTCACCGGACTGCGCACGCACGCCTACACCTTGGTCAAGGTTGAAGCTGCCTTCCTTGACGATGCCGTCTTCGAGGGCCCACGACTCGGAAATCTGCCCCTGAAAATACAGGTCGGCCGCGTCGATGCCTGGCCCGGCCAGATCGCCGAGCACGGTTTGCAAGCTTTCGATGGTCACGCCACCGGGTGCCAGGAGGTGTTCACTGACTGAGGACAACAACTCGCTCATAGGTTTGGCCTTAAATTCATCGTTCCGAAGCAGGCCGCTGCGCGCCCTGCGAGAAAAAGCGCCGATGGTTGACCACCGGCATGCGCGCCCGTATCGACGCCTGTTCGCTGCTGTCGCGCGCGGCCAGCAACACCGCTTCGCCTTGATCCTGTTGCGCCAGCACACGGCCCCAAGGGTCGACAATCGCCGCGTGGCCATGCGTTTCGCGTGGTCCTGGGTGCACGCCACCTTGCGCTGCCGCCAGCAGGTAACACTGGGTTTCGATGGCCCGCGCACGAATCAACACATCCCAATGCGCGGCGCCGGTAACCGCCGTGAACGCCGAGGGCGCGGTAATCAATTCAGCCCCCGCCGCGCGCAACTCGCTGTACAGCTCCGGGAAGCGCAAGTCGTAACACACCGTCAGGCCCAATCGCCCTACCGGCGTATCCGCCACCACTACGTTGCTGCCAAAAGCATAGTCGTCAGATTCACGATAACGACCGCGAACATCCGCGACGTCGACATCGAACAGGTGCAGCTTGTCGTAGCGGGCGACGATTTCACCCCGGTCATCGATCAGCAGCGAGCAAGCGTTGGACTTGGCGTGAGGTTGGTCTTGGGGCGGTAACGGTAAAGTGCCGGCCACTATCCATAAGGTGAGGTCGCGGGCGGCCTGTTTCAACCATGGCAGTATCGGGCCTTCACCCAATGCTTCGGCGCGACCAATATCAGCCACGTCGCGACGGCCCATGGCAGCGAAGTTTTCCGGCAGCACCGCCAGCCTCGCACCACCCGCCGCCGCTTGCTCCAGCAAGCGCCGCGCTTGGGCCAGGTTAGCCAGCACATCACTCTGGCTGACCATTTGAATTACCGCAAAGGACATGGGCCAACGCTCCGTAATGGGCCTGTGGCGATGCTACTCCACAGGCACTCAGTTTGGTTTTTCAAAGGGCTTGTCGAAGCTGATTTTCGGATCTTTCCAAGGACCTTGCACGTTGTATTGCACGCTGGCGAAGCGCGAAACACGGTCGCCAATCAACTTGTCGATCAAAAATAATGCACCACCAATGGCCGGCGCGCCCACAATCAGCGCGGCAATCGGCAGGTTGTTGGTCACCGGCAACGTGACCAGCAGCTTGGCATCCACACGGTCGGCTACCAAGTCCAGGGTGCCGTTCAGTTCGAGGTTGGTGGACGGCCCGGTCATGGTGATGGGTTCACGGGTGACGAACACCCCGTCACTGGCCGCGAGCAAGCCTTTGATCCGGTCATAGCTCAAGCCTTTGCCGAGCAGGTCGGAGAAGTCCAGGCGCAAACGCCGGCCGATGGAGTTGAAGTTGAGCAACCCAAACACTCGCAGCGCCTGGGCGCCGCCTTCCACTTCAACCAACTGACCTTTACGGAACGCCGCATCCAGGCTACCGGAAAAACGCTTGGGCCCGACCCAGGCCGGCGAACCCGGCCAACGGCCATCGACGTCCAGGTGGAAATCCTCGCTGGTGACCGTCGGTGCAAAGCCCCAGCCTTTGAGCACGTCGGCGATATTCTTGCCATCCAGGCGGCCCTTGTACCAACTGCTACTGGCCCCCGGCGAACCTTCCCAGCCACCGGCACCCACCAGTTGCATGCCCTTGAGGCCGAGGTCGAGGTTGTTGAAGGCCAAGCCTTTCGCGGTTGGGCGCAGCTTCAACGACCACGCGCCCACCAAATCAGGGCCCTGGAACAGCTGATTGATGGCAATGTCGAGTGCCGGAATATCCTTGGGGTCGACATCAGCCAGCGGGTCCGGCGCATTTTCGTCCGACTGAACCGTCGGGTCCACGGCCGGCAGCTTCACGTATTGCAGGTTGATTGCTATGGGCGCGCCCTTCGCGTCCGGCAGGTTTACGCTGCCCTTGGCCTGCTGGCTGTCGAACTGCAAGCCCCAGCCAGTGGACTTGCGATCAAGCTGCAAATTGACCTGATCAAACTCGGTACCAAAGCCGGTCAGCTTGCCCACCTTGAAATCGGCGCCACTGAGCAGTTGCTTGGCGCTGCCGCCTGGATCATTGCCAGCGTAACGGCCTGCGAGTTTTTTCCACGGGTCTATGTCCAGCTCGGACAGCACACCCCGAATGCGCAAGCCTTTGGCAGCCGGCAGCACCGCATTGCCATTGCCGAGGAACAACTCGCCGCGGCCGTCGTTAAATTTGTCGGGCGGCGACGCAAAGGTGAAACTCGCCAGTTCGCCGTAACCAAACCAGTAGCGACGTTCGGGGCCTTGCAAGGTCATGCGGAACACGCTGTCACGCCCTTGACTGGCGGGCATGCCGAAGGGTGCCGGCAGGTCGACCGCAACGCCCTTCATGTTAGAGCTGACCATCAGTTGGCTATCAGCGCCGTTCAGGATCAGTTGCAATTGATAGGGAATGTCGCCGGACACAGGCAACGGCTGGCTGACATTCAACCAGTCCGACAGCCGCTTGACCGTGACTTGGCCCTTGGCCATGACCCGCGTACTGATGTTGCCCGGCGTGCCGTCGGCAAAGATTTGCGCGGTAATCGGGCGGTCGAACGCCTGAGCCGAAATATTCTGACCACTCAGCCCCTTGGCGCTGTCGAAGCGAAAATTGCCTTTGAGCTGAGTCAGGTCCAGGGTCGGGTCGGCCAATTGCAGGCGGGCTTTATCGGTCTGGAAGTCCACCACAATCGCCGGCTCAACGCCCTTGGCGAGTGGAATATCGAGGTCCAGTTTACCCTGCAGGCTACCCTCGCCTTTCCAACCGGCAAACGTCGAGCCAGTGCCGATCGGCGCTTCCTGAAGGATCTTCAAGCCATCGCCCAAGCCGCCTGCAAAGCCGCCGGTAATCAACAGATGGCTGTCCTTGCCGGCAGGCGCGTGAGGAATATTCACGTAAACGTCTTTGACCTTGGTGTCGAGCAATTGCCCCTTGCTCGCCAGGATGCGCACGCCGCTCTCCTCAACAAACACTTCGCCATTGACCTTACTCACATGCGGCCAGCCCGGCTGAAAGGCCAGCTCAGCATCGTGCACCTTGAAAAACAGGCTGATATTGCGCGAAGCCGGCAGCGCATCGTGGTTCAGCGAGCCCTGGTACTGGAAGAAACCTTGATCAACCGCGCCTTTGAGAATCGCCGTACGCAACCAATCATCCAACGCCGGGCTCAACACTGCCGGCAAATATTTGGCGGTGAAGCGCCCATCGCCATCGACCATGCCGACGCGCAGGTCCATGTAGTCTTCCTGGCTGTGGTCAAAATGCAGACGAATCAGGAAGTCTGCAGCGACCTTGCCTTCCTCACCCAGCACTTTGATATAGGGCGCAATCAGCGTGAAGCCTTGTTTATCGAGCGTCCAGGTCAGGCGTGCATTGGCTTGAATGTACTGCCAGGGCTTGGCGAAAATGGGCGACAGGTGCAGCGAAAAGTCCTTGCTGTCCATGCGCAATTCGCCGTGGCCCAAGTCGCCGCTGATGCTGCCGGACACGTTACGTGCGGCCGGCGCACCGAAATACGCATCGAAGCCGACGCGCTCCAGGTTGGCGGCAAAACTGACTTTCTGGTCGCTGCTGTCTGCAGGCCGGAAATTCGCTATTACGTTGCGTAGCAAACCCGTGGCGTTGAGGTGCGCTATGGCTTTGCCAAGGCCCTCGGGCAACGGCGCCAGCGCATTCAACAGCGGCGTAATGGGCGTCAGGTCAAGACGATCAGCCTGCAACTTCCAGACTTCCAGATCGTTGTCGGTGGCCAGTTGCTGCTGCAATTGCAGGCGTGATTCCCAGCGCGTGTCGCCGAGGTTCATCGCCAGCGAATCAAACAGCACGTGGAGACCGCTATCGCTGCGTTGCAGGTAGGCCGTCAGCGCAAGGTTCTCGATGTGCACCGGCTTGCGTTCGGCGTAGCTGCCTTTCATTTCGGGTGAATTAAGGCGTACGACAGCGTTCTGCACCGTGCCTTTGGCCCAGGTCAGCCAGAACTCGCCGCCCGCCTTGAACTGCGCAAGCTTCCATTGTTGGGTCAGCTTGGCCGGAATCCATTTGGCCCAGTCACTCTGGGGCAGGCTCAGATAGGCCTGGACTTCGCCGTCTTGCCACTGGCTGGCGTTGATACGCGTGCGCAAGCTCAACGCCAGCGGCTGGCCGTCGGGCAACGTCAGGCGCGCGTCGAGGCGCTGGCGGGCGCCGCCGGTGTGCAGGCTCAAGCCTACGTACGTCAGGGTCATCGGCGCCTGATCGAACGGTTGCAAGGTAACCTGGCTGTCCAACACCGAAATACGCTGCACCCGCTGCAAACGCTGCAGCGCTTGCGCAGGGTCCAGCGGCTGGTCGTCTTGTAACGGCAGACCTTGCAGCGCCCAGTGGCCGTCCTTGTCTTCTTTGACACTCACTTGCAGGCCGCTGACCTGCAAGTGGGCGATGCGCACTTCGCGCGCCATCAGGCTGGCCCACAGGTCCGGCACCACTTCGACCTCGTCCAGGCGCAAGGCACTGCTGCCCTCGCCGACCATCACGTCGTGCGCCAGCACCACCGGCGCAAAGCCGCTCCAGCGCCCTTCGAGGCTGCCGATTCGCAGGGGCGTATTCACTGCCGCCTGAACTTTGGCTTCGATTTCGGCGCGGTATTCCGCTACCAGCGGGGTCAATTCACGACCCAGGCTCACATACACCGCCGCCAATACCAGCAGCAAGGCGCACGAGCCCAGGCCCCAACGGGTCAAAGCGGCAAAAAAGCGTATCAGACGCTCCATGTCAGACGACCCTCAAGGCAGTTAACGGAGGGCAGATCAAGGTCTGCCATCTTCATGAAAATAAGGCGATTGGGGATCAGAGCAGCACCACGTCGTATTGTTCCTGGGAATACATGGTTTCGACCTGGAAGCGAATCGTGCGCCCGATAAACAGCTCCAGCTCAGCGACGTTAGCGGACTCCTCGTCCAGCAAACGATCAACCACTTTCTGGTTGGCGAGCACTCTATAACCTTCGGCCTGGTAGGCACGCGCTTCGCGCAGGATTTCGCGAAAAATCTCGTAGCAAACCGTTTCCGGGGTTTTCAATTTACCGCGGCCCTGGCAACTGCTGCACGGCTCGCACAGCACTTGCTCGAGGCTTTCGCGGGTACGCTTGCGGGTCATCTGCACCAGGCCAAGCTCGGTGATGCCGATGATGTTGGTCTTGGCGTGGTCACGCTCAAGCTGCTTTTCAAGGGTGCGCAGCACCTGGCGCTGATGATCCTGGTCTTCCATGTCGATGAAATCGATAATGATGATGCCGCCCAGATTACGCAGGCGCAGTTGGCGGGCAATCGCCGTGGCAGCTTCGAGGTTGGTCTTGAAGATGGTCTCTTCGAGGTTGCGGTGGCCGACAAATGCGCCCGTGTTGACGTCGATAGTGGTCATCGCCTCCGCCGGGTCCACCACCAGGTAGCCGCCGGACTTGAGCGGCACTTTGCGCTCCAGGGCCTTCTGAATCTCGTCTTCGACGCCATACAGATCGAAGATCGGCCGCTCGCCAGGGTAATGTTCCAGTCGGTCGGCAATTTCCGGCATCAGCTCGGCGACAAATTGCGTGGTGCGCTGAAAGGTTTCCCGCGAATCGATGCGAATTTTCTCGATCTTCGGGCTGACAAGGTCACGCAAGGTGCGCAGGGCCAGGCCCAGGTCTTCGTAGATGACGCTGGGCGCGCCGATGGTTTTGATCTGTGCACCGATCTGGTCCCACAGACGCCGCAGGTAACGGATGTCCATGAGGATTTCATCAGCGCCGGCGCCTTCTGCGGCAGTGCGCAGGATAAAGCCGCCCGCTTCCTTGATGCCCTCGGCGGCCACGCAGTCGCTGACCACCTTTTTCAGGCGCTCACGCTCGGCTTCGTCTTCAATTTTCAAGGAGATGCCGACATGCGCGGTGCGCGGCATGTACACCAGGTAACGCGAAGGAATCGACAGCTGCGTGGTCAGCCGCGCACCTTTGGAACCAATCGGGTCCTTGGTGACTTGCACCACCAGGCTCTGCCCTTCGTGTACCAAGGCGCTGATGCTTTCTACCGTCGGGCCTTCACGCAGGAATTTCCGAAGCATGGATAAACGCGGCGCGGTCCAGGCCGATGTCGACGAATGCCGCCTGCATGCCCGGCAACACGCGCACGACCTTGCCTTTGTAGATATTGCCGACAATCCCGCGCTTCTGGGTGCGCTCAACGTGCACTTCTTGCAGAACACCGTTCTCTACCACCGCCACGCGCGATTCCATCGGCGTGATATTGATCAGAATCTCTTCACTCATGGCTGGGTCTCGTTCAGGCGTTTTCACAATAGTGACCGATCGCTCAAGGCTTGGCGCTGGAATACGGCGTTCAGCGCGCGGTAAGGTTTTGCCAACAGGGTATGTCGAATTGGTCGAGCAGTTGCGCGGTTTCGCACACTGGCAGGCCGACGACGGCGGAATAGCTGCCATTGAGCCCGGCCACAAACACCGACCCAAGCCCTTGAATAGCATAGCCGCCGGCCTTGTCTTGAGGTTCGCCGCTGTGCCAGTAGGTTGTAGCCTCCTCGACAGAAACGTCGCGAAACCTTACGCGACTGCTGACACAGCGCGTTTCGCAGCGCAGGCCATCGGTAATGGCAACGGCGGTTAGCACTTCATGCTCGCGCCCCGCCAACGCCATCAACATCGCCAGGGCATCGGCTTGGTCGACCGGCTTGCCGAGGATCTGCCCATCAACAATCACCGCCGTGTCCGCACCCAGCACGCAAGCGCCCGAGTTTATTTCAAGCGCAGCAAAACCTGCCGCTGCCTTGCCGCGCGCGAGGCGCTCGACGTAGGCAACAGCCGGTTCATGTGTAAAAGGAGTTTCATCAATAGCGGCGCTGACCACGGTGAAGGGCACACCGATCTGGGTTAGCAGTTCACGCCGTCTTGGGGAGCCTGAGGCCAGATAAAGCGTATTCATTGCAGACTCTCCCTGTAGGGTTCGATAACCAGGCAGAGCCTCGCAATCCATTCAATTGATTTTATAGCGA
This sequence comes from Pseudomonas kitaguniensis, assembly GCF_009296165.1. GTDB lineage: Bacteria > Pseudomonadota > Gammaproteobacteria > Pseudomonadales > Pseudomonadaceae > Aquipseudomonas > Aquipseudomonas kitaguniensis. The sequence continues at coordinate 30,083 of NZ_VUAZ01000042.1, forward strand.
CGACGTAACCCACGCAGACCGAAACTGACCCATGGCCATAACAACGCACTGACCAGGGCTGGCAGCACCAGCGCCAAAGTCGGCTGGCGGTTACCGGTCAAGGCGCTGAGCCACAGTTGCACCAACTGCGCCAGGCCAAAAATAACCAGGATCACCAGGCATTGCTGCCACATGGGAAACATACGCAGCCGCTGCTGCAACGACAGCACCAGGAAGGTGATCAAAGTCAGGATCAACGCGTTCTGGCCCAGCAAGGTGCCATACAGCACGTCTTCCGCCAAGCCCAGACACATTGCCGTGACCATCCCGACTTTGTGCGGCAGCATCAGCGACCAGAATGCCAGCAGCAATGCCAGCCATAAAGGACGCAGGATTTCCATGAATTGCGGCAACGGCGAAACGCTGAGCAGCAAACCAATGGCGAAGGTCAGCCAGACGATCCAGCCATTGTGCGGATGAGTACCGGCCATTATTCCTCCCTCTGCCGCGTGGTTGCAGGCGCTGCGGCTGCGGGCCGAGTTGCCGGCGTGGTGGCGGCAGGCGGTTTGGCCGCAGGGGTTGTGGCTGCCGGCGTGGTTGCAGTCGGTTTGCTAGCGGCCGGTTTGGCTTGGCGTGCGCTGTGGGCCGCAGGTTTCACCGGCGTCGCCACTGGCGCCGCCGTGGCCTGGGCAGGTGCGGGTGGCCCAACGAACGCCGGTTTCGGCACCGTGGCAGGAATCGTCTGTACAGTGCCGTTTTGCTTGTCTTCCGCTTCCTGCGCCTGGGCGGCGTCGTTAGCGCGCTCTTCCGGGGTGCGGTTGTCGCTGAACACCAGCAGCAGGTAGCGGCTGCGGTTCAGGGCGGCGGTTGGCACCGCGCGGACAATGGCAAACGGCTGGCCGGAATCGTGGATCACTTCCTTGACCGTCGCCACCGGGTAACCCGCCGGGAACCGCTGGCCCAGGCCGGAGCTGACCAGCAAGTCGCCTTCTTTAATATCGGCAGTGTCGGCCACATGCCGCAACTCCAGGCGTTCCGGGTTACCGGTGCCGCTGGCAATTGCGCGCAAGCCGTTACGGTTAACCTGCACCGGAATACTGTGGGTCGTGTCCGTCAGCAGCAATACCCGCGAGGTGTAGGGCATCAACTCAACCACCTGCCCCATCAGGCCACGGGCATCGAGTACCGGCTGGCCGAGGACCACACCGTCGCGCTCACCCTTGTTGATGATGATGCGATGGGTAAAGGGGTTGGGGTCCATGCCGATCAACTCGGCCACTTCGACCTTTTCATTGACCAACGCGGAAGAATTGAGCAACTCGCGCAGCCGAACGTTCTGCTCGGTGAGGGCCGCGAGCTTCTGCATGCGCCCCTGCAACAGCAGGTTTTCAGTCTTGAGCTTTTCGTTCTCGGCGACAAGCTCGGTGCGGCTGCCGAATTGGCTGGCCACGCCCTGATAGAGCCGTTGTGGCAGGTCGGTGATCCAGTAAGTCTGCATCAACACCAGCGACATCTGGCTACGCACCGGCTTGAGCAGTGCAAAGCGGGCATCGACCACCATCAGCGCGACCGAAAGCACGACCAGCACCAATAAGCGCACGCCCAATGAGGGGCCTTTGGCGAAAAGCGGTTTAATAAGCCGCTCCTCCCAGGCAAACGTTGTCTTTATTCATACGGCATCAAACCGGCCTGGATGCAGATTGAAGAAGATAAACGCCAACAGGCAGCACTGCAAAGTGCTGCCTGCGGGCGATGCATGAACCGTCCCGGCAATATTATTCGCTGGAGAGCAGGTCCATGGTGTGTTTATCCATCATTTCCAGTGCACGACCACCGCCACGCGCAACGCAGGTCAGCGGGTCTTCGGCGACGATCACCGGCAGGCCGGTTTCCTGGGCCAACAACTTGTCGAGGTCGCGCAGCAAAGCGCCACCACCGGTCAGTACCAGACCACGCTCGGCAATATCGGAAGCCAGTTCCGGCGGCGATTGCTCCAGCGCGCTTTTCACTGCCTGAACGATAGTAGCCAGAGACTCTTGCAGAGCTTCCAGCACTTCGTTGGAGTTCAGGGTGAAAGCACGTGGAACGCCTTCGGCCAGGTTGCGACCGCGAACATCAACTTCGCGAACTTCGCCGCCCGGGTAAGCGGTGCCGATTTCCTGCTTGATACGCTCGGCGGTGGACTCGCCGATCAAGCTGCCGTAGTTACGACGCACATAGGTGATGATCGCTTCGTCGAAGCGGTCGCCGCCGACACGCACGGATTCGGCATACACCACACCGTTCAGCGAGATCAGGGCGATTTCAGTGGTACCACCACCGATATCCACCACCATCGAACCGCGCGCTTCTTCAACCGGCAAGCCGGCACCGATCGCAGCGGCCATTGGCTCTTCGATCAGGAACACTTCGCGGGCACCGGCACCGAGTGCCGATTCGCGGATGGCGCGACGCTCCACCTGGGTGGATTTGCACGGAACGCAAATCAGCACACGAGGGCTCGGCTGCAGAAAACTGTTTTCGTGAACCTTGTTGATGAAGTACTGCAGCATCTTTTCGCAGACACTGAAGTCGGCGATTACGCCGTCTTTCATCGGACGAATGGCAGCGATATTGCCGGGTGTTCGGCCGAGCATGCGCTTGGCCTCGGTGCCAACGGCAACGACACTTTTCTGATTACCGTGGGTCCGAATGGCCACAACCGATGGCTCATTCAGGACGATACCGCGCTCGCGCACGTAAATAAGGGTGTTGGCAGTGCCCAGGTCAATGGAAAGATCGCTGGAAAACATGCCACGCAGTTTCTTGAACATGGGGAAAGGACCCTAGGCAACGCGTGGGTAAAAAAGTGCGGCAAACTCTAACAACGACAGGGATTTTGGGCAAGGCGCCAATGTGCTAAATTGGCCGACTTTCTGTGCACCAACCCCCACAATCGCGGCCATATGACCGTAGAAATGCGGTAGTGTTCCTACAATCTAACACACGGATAGCTTCCGTTCTGTTTTCCACTGGAGAATCCCATGGCGCTTGAACGCTCCGACGTGGAAAAAATCGCTCATTTGGCCTGCCTGGGCCTTAATGAAGCCGATCTTCCACAGACCACCGCAGCCCTGAACAGCATTCTCGGGCTGGTCGACCACATGCAAGCCGTGAATACCGACGGCATCGAGCCCCTGGCTCACCCGCTGGAAGCCAGCCAGCGCCTGCGCGCAGACGTCGTGACCGAGCGCAATAACCGCGAGGCTTACCAGTCCATCGCGCCAGCGGTCGAAAACGGCCTGTACCTGGTTCCGAAAGTCATCGACTAAAGGGAAAGAGCCTGCAATGCATCACATGACTCTGGCCGAGATCGCCCGCGGTCTCGCCGACAAAAAGTTTTCTTCCGAAGAGCTGACCAAGACCCTGCTGGCGCGTATCGCCGAGCTTGATCCTGCGGTCAACAGCTTCATCAGCCTCACTGAAGATCTGGCTCTGAGCCAGGCCAAGGCCGCCGACGCACGTCGCGCCAACGGTGAAAATGGCCCGCTGCTGGGTGCTCCAATCGCCCACAAAGACCTGTTCTGCACTCAGGGTATTCGCACCAGTTGCGGCTCCAAAATGCTCGACAACTTCAAAGCACCGTATGACGCCACCGTGGTCGCCAAGCTGGCCGCCGCCGGCGCCGTGACGCTGGGCAAGACCAACATGGACGAATTCGCCATGGGTTCGGCCAACGAGTCGAGCTACTACGGCGCGGTGAAAAACCCGTGGAACCTTGCACACGTGCCGGGCGGCTCGTCCGGCGGTTCGGCTGCGGCCGTTGCCGCGCGCTTCTTGCCGGCCGCCACCGCCACCGACACCGGCGGCTCGATCCGCCAGCCTGCAGCCTTCACTAACCTCACCGGTTTGAAGCCGACCTACGGTCGCGTTTCCCGCTGGGGCATGATCGCCTACGCGTCGAGCCTGGATCAGGGCGGCCCGTTGGCGCGCACTGCTGAAGACTGCGCGATTTTGTTACAAGGTATGGCCGGGTTCGATAAACAGGACTCCACCAGCATCGACGAGCCGGTACCGGACTACAGCGCCAGCCTGAATACGTCGATCAAGGGCCTGCGTATCGGCGTGCCGAAAGAGTATTTCAGCGCTGGCCTCGACCCGCGTATCGCTGAATTGGTGCACAACAGCGTCAAAGAGCTGGAAAAGCTCGGCGCGGTGATCAAGGAAATCAGCCTGCCGAACAACCAGCACGCGATTCCTGCGTACTACGTGATCGCGCCGGCAGAAGCCTCGTCCAACCTGTCGCGGTTCGACGGCGTGCGTTTCGGCTATCGCTGCGAAAACCCGAAAGACCTCACCGACCTTTATAAGCGCTCGCGTGGCGAAGGTTTCGGGGTGGAAGTACAACGCCGGATCATGGTCGGTGCCTACGCGCTGTCGGCCGGCTATTACGATGCGTACTACCTCAAGGCGCAAAAAATCCGTCGCCTGATCAAGAACGACTTCATGGCGGCCTTTGAAGAAGTCGACGTGATCCTCGGCCCAACCACGCCGAACCCGGCCTGGAAGATAGGCGCCAAGACCGGCGACCCGATCGCCGAGTACCTGGAAGACCTGTACACCATCACCGCCAACCTCGCGGGCTTGCCGGGCTTGTCGATGCCCGCAGGTTTTGTCGATGGCCTGCCGGTCGCGTGCAATTGCTCGCCCCGTATTTCCAGGAAGGCCGCCTGCTCAATGTGGCGCACCAGTACCAGTTGAACACCGACTGGCACACCCGCACCCCTACCGGCTTCTGAGGAGAACACTATGCAATGGGAAGTTGTGATCGGGCTGGAGATTCATACCCAGCTCGCCACCCAATCGAAGATTTTCTCCGGTAGCGCCACCACGTTCGGTTCCGAGCCGAACACCCAGGCGAGCCTGGTAGACCTGGGCATGCCCGGCGTGCTGCCGGTGTTGAACCAGGAAGCGGTACGCATGGCGGTGATGTTCGGCTTGGCGATTGACGCCGAAATCGGCCAGCACAACGTGTTCGCGCGCAAAAACTACTTCTACCCGGACCTGCCCAAGGGCTACCAGATCAGCCAGATGGAATTGCCGATTGTCGGCAAGGGCTACCTGGACATCCCGCTGGAAGACGGCACCATCAAACGTGTCGGCGTGACCCGCGCGCACCTGGAAGAAGACGCCGGCAAGAGCCTGCACGAAGAATTCCCGGGCGCCACCGGTATCGACTTGAACCGCGCCGGTACGCCGTTGCTGGAGATCGTGTCCGAGCCGGACATGCGTAACGCCAAGGAAGCCGTGGCCTACGTCAAGACCATCCACGCGCTGGTGCGCTACCTGGGCATCTGCGACGGCAACATGGCCGAAGGCTCGCTGCGTTGCGACTGCAACGTGTCGATCCGCCCCAAAGGCCAGGCCGAATACGGCACCCGCTGCGAGATCAAGAACGTTAACTCGTTCCGCTTCATCGAGAAGGCGATCAACAGCGAAGTACGCCGCCAGATCGAACTGATCGAAGACGGCGGCAAGGTGATCCAGCAAACGCGCCTGTACGACCCGAACAAAGACGAAACCCGCGCCATGCGCAGCAAAGAGGAAGCCAACGACTACCGTTACTTCCCCGACCCGGACCTGTTGCCGGTGGTCATCGAGGACTCGTTCCTGAATGACGTGCGCGCCACTTTGCCGGAATTGCCGCAGCAAAAACGCGAGCGCTTCCAGGCGCAGTTCGGCCTGTCGGTTTACGATGCCAGCGTTTTGGCCTCCAGCCGTGAACAAGCCAACTACTTCGAAAAAGTCGTGAGCATTGCCGGCGACGCCAAGCTGGCAGCCAACTGGGTGATGGTTGAGCTGGGCAGCCTGTTGAATAAAATGGACGTCGATATCGGTAACGCACCAGTCAGCGCCGAGGAGCTAGGCGGTATGTTGCTGCGCATCAGCGACAAAACCATTTCTGGCAAGATCGCGAAGAAGATTTTTGAAATAATGTCTTCCGGCGAGGAAAGCTTGGTGACTGGCCTAGGTCGCGCTGATTGGATTATTGAAGAACAAGGTCTCAAACAAGTCACTGACAGCGGCCAGATTGATGAGGTACTCAACCAAGTACTCCTCGACAATGCCGAACAAGTCGAGCAATACCGCGCGGCAGACGAAGCCAAGCGCGGCAAAATGTTCGGCTTCTTTGTCGGCCAGGCAATGAAAGCCTCCAAAGGCAAAGCCAACCCGCAACAGGTAAACGAACTGCTGAAAAGCAAGCTCGAAGGCTGATCGCAGTGAATGGCCCGGGCGGGGTTTCACGCCCCACTCGGGCCCTTGTTGCAAAGGTTTGTGTGGGAAGGGGCTTTTTGTGGGAGAGAGCAAGCCCCCTCCCACCTCTGCCGGTGACGACATGACTTTCGGGGCACAGTGAAAATGAAGCGCCTACTCGGCCTGCTGGCCCTGTTCTCTCTGCTGGCCGGTTGCGCCAGCGGCCTCATCGACCCCAACGGCTCCGACGAAAGCGGCACCGCCTCGTATTACGGCGCCAAGCACCATGGCAACAAAACTGCCAGCGGTGAACCCTTCAACCAGAACACCCTGACCGCCGCCCATCGGCGCCTGCCCTTCGGCACGCAGGTCAAGGTGACCAATCTCGCCAACGGCAGATCTGTCGTGGTACGCATTAATGATCGCGGCCCGCATACTCGCGGGCGCCTGATCGACGTTTCACGCAGGGCCGCCGAACAACTCGGTATGCTCGGCACTGGTACAGCACGCGTACGTGTGCAGGCCATGAGCAATTAAATAAAGGAGCCCGGCCATTTTCGGATTAACCGCCCTCTCGCCCTGGAGCCTGATCGAACTGGTCAGCGGCTTGCTGTTGCTGATTGTCGGCGCCGAAATCCTGGTGCGCGCCGCCGTGCGCCTGGCGGCCAGCCTCAAGGTGCGCCCGCTGATCATCGGCCTGAGCATCGTTGCTTTCGGCAGCAGCGCGCCGCAGATGACCGTCAGCCTGCAAGCCACCCTGGCCGGCAATACCGATATTGCCGTGGGCAGCGTGATCGGCAGCAGTATCTTCAATATCCTCGTGACCCTGGGCCTGGCGGCACTGATCATTCCGTTACGCGTGTCGCGCCAACTGGTACGCCTGGACATCCCGGTGATGATCTTCGCCGGTTTGCTGGTGTTTACCCTGGCCTCCAATGAAGACCTGACGCCAATCGACGGCGCGCTGTTGCTGGTCGCGCTGATGGCCTACCTCGGTGTATTGCACTACCAGACCCGCCATTCCCGCCGCCCACGCACCCTCGACACAGTGACCAGAGCGCCTTGGCTGAGCAGCGTATTGCTGATGCTCGGCGGGCTGTTGATTCTGGCACTGGCGGGGCATTTGCTGCTGGGCGCGGCGGTGGCGGTGGCGAGCGACTTGGGCCTGTCGGAGCGCATCATCGGCCTGACGCTGATCGGTGTCGGCACGTCGCTGCCATGCCTCGCCACCTCGCTGATCGCCGCCCTTCGCGGCCAGCGGGAGATTGCCGTGGGCAACGTGATCGGCAGCAACGTGTTTAACCTGCTCGGGGTGCTGGGCGTGACTGCACTGCTCGCGCCCTCGCCGCTGTCGGTATCGCCCAACGCGTTGGACTTTGACCTGCCGGTGATGCTCGGCGCGGTCGTGCTGTGCCTGCCGGTGTTCTACAGCGGTTACCGCGTGACGCGCGCCGAAGGCTTGGTGCTGCTGGGTTTGTACCTGGCGTACGGCCTGCATGTGATGGCGTTCACCACTGGCATGCCGCTGGCGAACACGCTTGAACACCTCATGCTGTATTACGTTTTGCCAGTGCTGGTGGCTTTCTTGTTGTTCAACACGCTGCGCGCCTGGCGCCGCCAACACACGAGGGAATCGCAATGACCGATCAGAAAAAGCCCGGCGTTGAAGTGCGTCGCCAGGTGATGGGCGATGTGTTCGTCGACCGCGCCTTGGGCAATGCCACCGAGTTCACCCAGCCCCTGCAGGACTTCGTCAACGAACACGCGTGGGGCAGCGTCTGGAACCGCGAGGGCTTGCCACTGAAGACGCGCAGCCTGATCACCCTCGCCGCCCTCACGGCGCTCAAATGCCCGCAGGAACTCAAGGGCCACGTGCGCGGCGCACTGAACAATGGGTGCACGGTAGAAGAGATTCGCGAGGCGCTGCTGCATTGCGCGGTGTATGCCGGGGTGCCGGCGGCGATTGACGCGTTTCGGGCGGCGCAGGAAGTGATTGATAGCTATCAGGCAGAGCGGCAGTGACTGTTAGATAGCTATCGCGAGCACGCCCGCTCCCACACTTTGATCTGTTCACACATTAAAATGTGGGAGCGGGCTTGCTCGCGATAGGCCCTCAACCCCACCCCAAAACTCAGATCCAGCCACCCGCCTGCAACACAAAAATCCCGATATTGGTGGTCACCGCCGCCATCAAGGTGGTGATCACAATAATCGCCGCCGCCAGCTCATGATTCCCCTGCGCCGCCCTGGCCATCACAAAGCTGGCCGCCGCGGTCGGCGCGCCAAAGTACAAGAACAAAATCCCCAGTTCCGGCCCGCGGAAGCCCAACAGCCACGCGCCGAACGTGGCCACCAGCGGCAAACCGATCATCTTCACCAGGCTGGCACTCAGGGCCATGCTGCCGCTTTTGCGCAACGCCGCCAACGACAAGGTGCCGCCGATGCAGATCAGTGCCAGCGGCAAGGTCATGTCCGCCAAATACTGACCGGACGACTGCAGCCACCCCGGCAGGCCGATCTTGAAAATGGCGAAGGGCGCGGCTACCACCACGCTGATGATCAGCGGGTTGGCCACCACACTTTTAAAGATGCTCCACGGGTCGGACTTGATCACCGGGCTGTACACCGCCAGCACGATGGTCGACAGCGTGTTGTAAAACAGAATCACCAGCGCCGCGAGAATCGCGCCGAGGGAGATGCCGTAGTCGCCGTACATGCTGGCCGCCAGCGCCAGGCCGATAACGCCGTTATTACCGCGAAACGCGCCCTGGGTGTAGATACCGCGGTCTTCACGCTTGCAACGAAAAATCGCCCAACCCCAGGCCAGGGCAAAGCTCAGCAACGTGGCGACGGCAAAGTAAATCAGCAAACCCGGCTTGAGCGCCGAGTGCAGGTCGGCATGCAGGATGCCCAGGAACAGCAGCGCCGGCATGGTGACGTTGAACACCAGGGAGGAAGCTGTGTGGATAAAGTTGTCGTTGATCCAGTTGATGCGCTTGAGCAGCACACCCAGAAACAGCATGGCAAACACCGGCGCGGTGATGGTCAGGGTGGTGAGGAAGATAGCCAGCATGCCGGGGAGAACCTTGGTGAGCGTCGTTAGTTGGCTAATGATAAGCCATACAGCGCTGTGGCGTCTGGTAGGCCGCCATCGCCTAGCTCGCGATGGCGGCGACTCGGTCTCAAGTAATCGGCGCCGGGTTAAACAACGTGATGTCGTTATGCAGCTTGAGCTGCTCGGCCCACGTCTGCTTCTTGCCGCTGGCCACGTCCAGGTAGAAGTGAAACAGCTCCCAACCCAACTCCTCGATCGTCGCGCGCCCTGTAGCGATGCGCCCGGCGTCAATGTCGATCAAGTCTGGCCAACGTTGCGCCAGCTCCGTACGCGTCGAGACTTTCACCACCGGCGCCATGGCCAGCCCGTAAGGCGTGCCGCGCCCGGTAGTGAACACATGCAAGTTCATCCCGGCCGCCAGCTGCAAGGTGCCGCAAACAAAGTCACTGGCCGGCGTTGCGCAAAAAATAAGACCTTTGCGCTTGAAACGCTCGCCAGGGCCAAGCACGCCATTGATCGCGCTGCTGCCGGACTTGACGATGGAGCCCAAGGACTTCTCGACGATGTTCGACAACCCGCCCTTCTTATTGCCCGGCGTGGTGTTGGCGCTGCGATCAGCCTCGCCCTTGGCCAGGTAACGGTCGTACCAGTCCATTTCCCTGACCAACTCCTGCGCCACTTCTTTACTCTCGGCGCGCGACGTCAGCAGGTAAATCGCATCGCGTACTTCGGTGACTTCGGAAAACATCACCGTCGCCCCGGCCCGCAACAGCAAATCCGAGGCATAGCCCAGCGCCGGATTGGCGGTGATGCCGGAAAACGCATCACTGCCGCCGCACTGCATGCCCAAAATCAGCTCGGAGGCCGGCACGGTTTCGCGGCGGCGCTGGTCGAGTTTTTTCAAGCGCGCTTCAGCCAGCGCCATGATCTGCTCGATCATCTCGGTAAAACCGTGGCTGGAATCCTGCAACCGATACAACCACGGCTCGCTCAAATCGACCGAGCTGTCGTTGTCGTGCATCACCTGCCCGGCCTGCAATTTCTCGCACCCCAGGCTGATCACCAAGGCTTCGCCACCCAGGTTCGGGTTGCGTGCCAGGTTGCGCACCGTGCGGATCGGGATATACGCATCGGTCGCGGTAATCGCCACGCCGCAGCCGTAACTGTGGGTCAGCGCCACCACGTCATCCACGTGCGGGTAATTAGGCAGCAACTCATCCTTGATGCGCTTGACCGCGTGGTCCAGCACACCGGTGACGCACTGCACGGTAGTAGTGATGCCGAGAATATTACGCGTGCCCACGGTGCCGTCGGCGTTGCGGTAACCCTCGAAGGTAAAGCCTTCCAGCGGCGCCTGGGTTTCCGGCACCTCGGTGGACAGCGGCAAGCTGTCCAGCGGTGGCGCGGTGGGCATGCGCAGTTGATCTTCCTGCACCCAACTGCCGCGCGCAATCGGCGCCAAAGCGTAACCAATGGTTTGGCCGTAGCGAATAATCTGACCGCCTTCGGGAATATCTTCCAGGGTCACTTTGTGGCTCTGGGGGATAAATTCCACGGTCACCAGGCCGTCCGGGAACTCGGTCCCGGCCGGTACGCCCTGGTCATTGACCACGATCACCACGTTGTCGCGCGCGTGCAAACGAATCGAGCGCGGCGAGTCGGCATGTTCAATCAACTGCATTACATAGCCCCTCAGGAATGCGCTTCGGTAAGGTGGGTCAACTCAGGCCCTTGGCTGCTTGGCGGCTCTTTGAGCACCACGCGTTTGATCGGGCCGACAATCACCAGGTAGCTGAACACCGCTACCAGCGCGTTGGCGCCGACGAACACCAAGGCCCACTTGAACGAACCGGTGGTGGCGATGATGTAGCCGATGACGATAGGCGTGGTGATCGATGCGAGGTTACCGAAGGTGTTGAACAAGCCGCCACTGAGGCCGGCGATTTGTTTCGGTGAGGTGTCGGAAACCACCGCCCAGCCGAGTGCGCCAACGCCTTTACCGAAGAAGGCCAAGGCCATGAAGCCCACCACCATCCATTCTATGTCCACGTAGTTGCAGGCCACGATGCTGCTCGAAATCAGCAGCCCACCAATGATCGGCGCCTTGCGGGCGAAGGTCAGGGAATGGCCTTTGCGCAGCAGGTAATCGGAAATCACGCCGCCGAGCACGCCACCGATAAAGCCGCAGATCGCCGGCAGCGAAGCCACGAAACCGGCTTTGAGGATGGTCATGCCGCGATCCTGCACCAGGTACACCGGGAACCAGGTGAGGAAGAAGTACGTGATGCCGTTGATGCAATACTGGCCCAGATACACGCCAAGCATCATGCGGTTGGTCAGCAACTGACGGATGTAATCCCACTTCGGGCCGTCGGTTTTCTTGCCCTTGCCTTTGTCCTGATCCATATCGACCATGGCACCGTTGGCGGCGATGTAATCGAGCTCGGCGGCGTTGATCATCGGGTGCTGGCGTGGGCTGTGGATAACTTTCAGCCAGACCAGCGAGAAGACAATGCCGATTGCGCCCATCACGATAAACACGTGCTGCCAGCCGAAGCTGTAAACGATCCAACCCATCAGCGGTGCAAACAGCACCGTAGCGAAGTATTGCGCCGAGTTGAAGATTGCCGAAGCGGTACCGCGTTCAGCCGTAGGGAACCAGGCCGCCACGATGCGTGCGTTACCCGGAAAGGACGGCGCTTCGGCCAGGCCCACCATGAAGCGCAGCATAAACAGCGCAACGACGGCGGTGGAGATCCCGAATTCACCGACATAGCCTTGCAGCACGGTGAACAGCGACCAGGTGAAGATGCTCAGGGCGTAGACTTTTTTCGAGCCGAAACGATCGAGCAGCCAGCCGCCGGGGATTTGCCCCGCCACGTAGGCCCAACCGAATGCAGAGAAGATGTAACCGAGGGTGACCGCGTCGATGCCGAGGTCTTTTTGCAGGCTGGAGCCCGCGATTGCGATGGTGGCCCGGTCGGCATAGTTGATCGTTGTCACCAGGAACAGCATGAGCAGGATCAAATAGCGGACATGGGTCGGCTTGGTCGCTTGCATGAAAAAGTACTCCCACTAATTATTTTTTTTGCGGGTAATCAAGTTGTGTTGTGCAGCGCGTTGTGTGGGAGCCGGGCTTGCCCGACTCCCGCACACAGCAGGAACCACGGGTGTTGCGTGTTACGAACCGATGTAGCTGGTTTTCACCACGGTGTAGAACTCTTGCGCATAGCGACCCTGCTCGCGCGAACCATAGGAGGAGCCCTTACGGCCACCGAATGGCACGTGATAGTCCACGCCGGCAGTCGGCAGGTTGACCATCACCATCCCGGCCTGCGAGTGGCGCTTGAAGTGGTTGGCGTACTTCAGCGACGTGGTGGCAATACCGGCCGACAAGCCGAACTCGGTGTCGTTGGCCATGGCCAGCGCCGCGTCGTAATCGGCGACGCGTACCACGTTGGCCACCGGGCCGAAGATCTCTTCACGGCTGATGCGCATGGCGGCTTCGCTGTCGGCAAACAGGGTTGGCGCCAAGTAGTAGCCTTCGGTATCGCACGTCACCAGGCCGCCGCCGCTGACCAGCCGCGCGCCTTCGGTTTGGCCGATGTCGATGTATTTCAAGTCCTGATCCAACTGGGCCTGGGAAACCACCGGGCCGATGTCGGTGCCGCTTTTCAGGGCGTGGCCGACCTTGATCGACTTCATGCGCTCCGCCATGGCCGCGACGAATTGGTCGTGAATACCGGCGGTCACGATAAAGCGGCTGGACGCCGTGCAACGCTGGCCGGTGGAGTAGAACGCGCTCTGTACCGACAACTCGACGGCCTGCTTGAGGTCGGCGTCGTCGAGAATAATCTGCGGGTTTTTACCGCCCATTTCCAACTGCACTTTGGCCTGACGCGACACGCAGCTGACGGCGATTTGACGACCCACGCCCACCGAACCGGTGAAGCTGATGCCATCAACTTTCGGGCTGTTGACCAGCACATCGCCGACCACACGACCGCTGCCCATCACCAGGTTGAACACACCGGCCGGGAAGCCTGCGCGCGAGATGATTTCGGCCAAGGCCCAGGCGCAACCCGGCACCAATTCGGCGGGTTTGATCACCACACAGTTGCCGTAGGCCAGCGCCGGGGCAATTTTCCACGCGGGGATCGCAATCGGGAAGTTCCACGGGGTGATCAAACCGACCACACCCAAGGCTTCGCGGGTGACTTCAACGTTGACGCCCGGGCGTACCGAGGGCAGGTAATCGCCCGACAGGCGCAGGCATTCACCGGCAAAGAATTTGAAGATGTTACCGGCGCGGGTCACTTCGCCGATGGCTTCGGGCAAGGTCTTGCCCTCTTCCCGCGCCAGCAAGGTACCGAGCTCTTCGCGGCGCGCGAGGATTTCGCTGCCGACTTTATCCAGCGCATCGTGACGCGCCTGGATACCGGACGTCGACCAGGCCGGGAAAGCGGCACGAGCGGCGTCGATGGCGGCGTTGACTTGGGCTACGTCAGCCTTGGCGTATTCGCCAATGACATCAGACAACTCCGACGGGTTGAGGTTGACGCAATAGTCGGCACCGGCCACCCACTCGCCGTTGATGTAGTTTTCAAAACGCTTGGCTTGGGACACAAATCTTCTCCTGACGCAAAAGGCCGCTGATTACTCAGCGGCCTTGTAGATAAGTTACTGCGGACCTTGCTTGTCGATCAGCGCGGCCAGGGCTTCGTATTCTTCCGGCAGCAGATCGGTCAGCGGCGTGCGGACCGGGCCTGCGTCATAGCCGGCGATTTTCGCACCGGCTTTGACGATGCTCACGGCGTAACCGGATTTACGGTTGCGAATATCGAGATAAGGCAGGAAGAAGTCGTCGATGATCTTGGCCACGGTGACGTGATCGTCTTTGGCGATCGCGTGGTAGAAGTCCATCGCGGTTTTCGGAATGAAGTTGAACACCGCCGAGGAGTACACCGGTACGCCCAAAGCTTTGTAGGCAGCGGCGTAAACCTCTGCAGTCGGCAAGCCGCCGAGGTAGCTGAAACGGTCGCCAAGACGACGGCGGATCGACACCATCAACTCGATGTCACCCAGGCCATCCTTGTAGCCGATCAGATTCGGGCAGCGTTCAGCCAGGCGTTCCAGCAGGGGTGCAGTCAGGCGGCAGACGTTGCGGTTGTAAACAACCACGCCGATCTTGACCGACCTGCACACCGCTTCCACGTGGGCGGCAACGCCGTCCTGGCTGGCTTCGGTCAGGTAGTGCGGCAGCAGCAGCAAGCCTTTGGCGCCGAGGCGTTCAGCTTCCTGAGCGTACTCGATAGCTTGACGGGTCGAACCGCCGACACCGGCGAGAATCGGCACGCTGGTGGCGCAGGTATCAACAGCGGTCTTGACCACTTGCGAATACTCGCTGGCAGCCAGGGAGAAAAACTCACCGGTGCCGCCGGCTGCGAACAAGGCCGTCGCGCCGTAAGGGGCAAGCCATTCCAGACGCTTGATGTAGCCCGCCTGGTGGAAGTCACCCTGCGCGTTGAAATCGGTCACGGGGAAAGACAGCAGACCGTGGGAGAGGATGGACTTCAGTTCTTGTGGATTCATTATTCGAACACCCTGGGCGAAAACTTTCTGTCGAAAGGTTATTGTTGGTTTTTGGTGATGTCGTACGTCATCGTACAACTATAAAATAATTCGTCAACTGTAATTCATCGGGGTTTATCTCAGGCACGCGGCTACCACCCGAATCACTCGCCAATGGGGTCTACTCAATAGTGTGCTGACACTGGAGATCAAATGTGGGAGCTGGGTTGCCTGCGATGCAGGCGCGACGGTGTTTCAGGCATACCAAAGTGATGCCATCGCGGGCAAGCCGGCTCCCACACAAGCCAGCGCCCACGTTAGATCTGTTGCGGCTTTCAGTTGCGCTGCGCTTCTGCCTCTTCATGGGCATGGCGCAGCCGCTCGCGGCTGTTGGTCAAGTGCAGGCGCATGGCCGCTCGCGCGGCGTCTGAATCCTGGCGCGCGATGGCCTCATAAATCTCTTCGTGCTCACGGCTCAAGCGGCTCATGTAGTGCTGCTGGTCATCGTGCGCCAGCCGCGCCGAATTCAGGCGTGTACGCGGAATGATACTGGTGCCCAAGTGGGTCATGATGTCGGTGAAATAGCGGTTGCCGGTAGACAGCGCAATTTCCAGGTGGAACGCGAAGTCTGACGCGACAGCGTCACCTGCGTGTGCCGCACTTTCATTCAGCGCGTCGAGCGCCGCGCGCATGGCGGCCAGTTGCTCGTCGCTACGGCGTAACGCCGCCAAGCCGGCAGACTCCACTTCAAGGCTGATACGCAGTTCCAGAATCGCCAGCACGTCACGCAAGGTCACCACGGTGGCCGGGTCAATCCGAAAACCGCTCGGGCTTGGCGTGTCCAACACAAAGGTGCCGATGCCGTGGCGGGTTTCGACCTGCCCGGCGGCCTGCAACCGCGAGATGGCTTCGCGCACCACGGTGCGGCTGACCCCATGGACTTCCATGATTGCCGACTCGGTGGGCAATTTATCGCCACGTTTGAGTTGGCCGTCGCGGATCTGCTCGGACAACACCGTGACCAATTCCTGGGCAAGGCTGCGGCGCTTGCGGGGAAGACGCGGGGCGGTGTTGGGGTTTTCCATGGCAGATCATCTTTCTCGGCGAACTTGAGTACGCATCATAGCCCATGGCTGTTGTACGATCACCGTTGCGTCACGACTTTCATCCATATCCTTTACGCAAAAAAAATGCCCCGACACACGTCGAGGCATTTTTCAGACTTAGCCGAAGGCAAAGCCGTTCACTTCACTACTTTGAGGCTCGGTCGACCGGTCGGGCGCGGCGGCTCGGAATCCGGTGGTGGCGCCTCATCACTGCCCTCGCCTTCGATCGCTTCGTCTTCCTCGAAAGGCGACTCCAGATCGAACACCATGCCTTGGCCATTCTCGCGGGCGTAGATCCCGAGAATCGCGCCAATCGGCACGAACAGCGTATGCGGCACGCCGCCGAAACGCCCTTCGAAGCTTACCGCTTCGTTGTCCATGTGCAGGTGGCGCACGGCACTCGGTGATACGTTCAGCACAATCTGCCCATCACTGGCAAAACCCTGCGGTACCTGAACCGCAGGGAATTCTGAGTTGACCAGCATGTGCGGGGTGCAATCGTTGTCCACAATCCACTCATAGAGCGCGCGGACCAGGTACGGTCGACTGGAGTTCATCAGCGGCTCCTTAAGCCTTAGCGCATATCGCGTTCGACACCAGACAGACTCGCCTGGAAAGCCTCACGCGCAAACTGGCGCTCCATGTAATCAAGCAGCGGCTTGGCTGGCCGCGGCAGTTCAATACCCATAATCGGCAAGCGCCAGAGTATGGGGAGTAGGCAGCAATCCACCAGGCTTTGTTCCTCACTGAGGAAAAAAGGTTTGTCGGCGAACAGCGGCGAAACACCGGTCAGGCTCTCGCGCAATTCCTTGCGCGCCACAACGCGGGCGGCTTCTTTACTGCGTGAATCCAGAATCACATCCACCAGCCCGCACCAGTCACGCTGGATCCGATGGATCAGCAGGCGGCTGTTGGCACGTGCCACCGGATACACCGGCAGCAAAGGCGGATGCGGGTAACGCTCATCCAGGTATTCCATCACCACGGTTGACTCCCACAACGCCAGGTCACGATCGACCAGGGTGGGCAAGCTGCCGTAAGGGTTCACTTCGATCAGTTTCGGCGGATGACGACCCACCTCCACACTGATGATCTCGGCGCTGACACCCTTCTCTGCGAGCACGATGCGTACTCGGTGGGAATAGTGGTCGGCGGGGTCGGAGTAACAGGCCAACCGGTTGGTCACGCCCATGGCGGTCCTCCTCGCTTGTTGAAATTATCGAAAGCTCAAAAACGAGCGCGCCCAGAGAGCATCCCTGCAGTGCCTGGTTGAACCAGAGCGCTACGTGTTCAGAGATGCCGCTGGGCGCGCAAGATTAACAGCAATTGCTTACGGTTGGATCAATGCACATCCTTCCAGTATTCGCGTTTAAGCAGGTAAGCGAATACGAAGAAGAAGGCCAGGTAGAGCAACACATACGTACCGATGCGCTGATGTTGCAGTTTGACCGGGTTGGCCGAGTAAGCCAGGAAGGTCACCAGATTCTTGACCTTCTCGTCAAACTGCTCTGCGTTCAGCGTACCGGTCTTGGGCAATATAGTCAGTTGATCGCATGCTTCATGTGTCAGAGGCGTGCCGGTCAACGGATCATATTGCTTCTTGCCGTCTTCAACGACCTGAACCTGCTTGCATCCTACCACTTGGCGACCCTGCAGGCCGACAAGAACGTTAGGCATACCGACATTCGGGAAGACTTTGTTGTTCACGCCATACGGCCGCGCCGGGTCTTCGTAGAACGATTTCAGGTAACCGTAGAGCCAGTCAGTGCCGCGCACACGCGCCACCAGGGTCAGGTCTGGCGGTGCCGCACCGAACCAGGCCTTGGCGTCTGCCGGTTGCATGCCGATGCTCATGTGGTCGCCGATTTTTGCGCCGGTGAACACCGCGTGGCTGAGCATTACGTCATGCGGGATGCCCAAGTCATCGGCAACACGCTCGTAGCGTTGGAACTTGGCGCTGTGGCAGCCCATGCAGTAGTTGGTGAAGGTACGCAAACCATCCTGCATGGCGGCCTTGTCGGACACATCAATATCGACTTTTTCGAGTTCCGCGCCATGCTCGGCCGCGAAGGACAGCAGCGGCAGCGCCGCAAACACGAGTGCAACCAATAATTTTTTCATCAGCCAGTCACCCTTTCCGGAACCGGTTTGGTCTTCTCGAGCCGGGTGTAGAACGGCATCAGAATGAAGTAGGCGAAGTACAGGAAGGTGCAGACCTGCGACAGCAATGTACGCTCAGGGGTTGGCGCCAATACGCCCAACACGCCCAGGATCACGAACGAAATGCAGAATACCCACAGCCAGATTTTGCTCAGCCAGCCCTTGTAGCGCATCGATTTGACCGGGCTTCGGTCGAGCCACGGCAGCACGAACAACACCGCAATGGCGGCGCCCATGGCGATCACGCCCATGAGCTTGTCGGGAATCGCGCGCAAGATCGCGTAGAACGGCGTGAAGTACCAGACCGGGGCAATGTGCTCAGGCGTCTTGAACGCGTTGGCTTGCTCAAAGTTGGGCTTCTCGAGGAAATACCCGCCCATCTCCGGGAAAAAGAACACGATCGAGCAGAACACAAACAAGAACACCACCACACCCACAATGTCTTTCACGGTGTAGTACGGGTGGAACGGAATGCCATCCAGCGGGATGCCGTTTTCGTCTTTGTACTTCTTGATGTCGACGCCGTCCGGGTTGTTGGAGCCCACCTCGTGCAGCGCCAGGATGTGCAGCACCACCAGGCCAAGAATCACGATCGGCAGCGCCACCACGTGCAGCGCAAAAAAGCGGTTCAGGGTGATGCCGGAGATCAGGTAGTCACCCCGAATCCACTGGGTCAGGTCGTTGCCGATGACCGGGATCGCACCGAACAGCGAGATGATCACCTGTGCGCCCCAGTACGACATTTGGCCCCACGGCAGCAGGTAACCCATGAACGCTTCGGCCATCAGCGCCAGGTAAATCAGCATGCCGAACACCCACACCAGCTCACGCGGCTTCTGGTACGAGCCGTAGAGCAAGCCACGGAACATGTGCATGTAAACCACGATAAAGAACGCCGACGCGCCGGTAGAGTGCAGCAAGCGCAGGATCGAGCCGTACTCGACGTCACGCATGATGTACTCAACAGAGGCGAACGCCTCCTCTGCCGAGGGCGTGTAACTCATCGTCAACCACACGCCGGTGATGATCTGGTTGACCAGCACCAGCAGTGCCAGTGAACCGAAGAAGTAGAAGAAGTTGAAGTTTTTTGGCGCGTAATATTTGCTGAGGTGGTCTTCCCACATTTTGGTCGCCGGGAAGCGTGCATCCACCCAATCCATGAACTTGCTCATCAGGCTTTCTCCCCCTCGTCGACGCCAATGACAATGACATTGTCAGTCTCGTAATGATGTGGCGGAACCGGCAGGTTCAAAGGTGCAGGTTGGGACTTATAGACGCGGCCGGCCAGGTCGTAGTGGGAGCCGTGGCAAGGGCAGAAGTAACCGCCGACCCAGTCTTTGCCGAGGTCGGCAGGCGCAACTTCAGGGCGGAAGGTTGGCGAGCAGCCGAGGTGGGTGCAGATACCGATCAGCAGCAGAATCTCTGGTTTGATCGAACGGACTTCCTTATCAACGTAGGCGGGCTGGTCGGAATTCTTTGAGTCGGGGTCAGACAACTGGCCTTCGATTTTCTTCAGATTCCCGAGGATTTCTTCAGTACGACGAACAATGAAAACCGGCTGACCGCGCCACTCAGCAATCATTTGCTGACCTGGCTCGACCTTACTGACATTCACCTTCACCGGTGCACCTGCGGCTTTCGCCTTGGCACTGGGAAACCATGACCCCACGAACGGGACCGCAGCCCCCACCGCTCCTGCAGCACCCACCACGGACGTGGCGGCTACCAAGAAGCGACGCCGGCCTGCATTCACGCCGTCATTGCTCATTCAGTCCTCTCCCATCAGCTTTTTGGCCTGTTAAATCAGGCGTCTACTAAGTATTAACGCTGAACTTATAAAAATTTTGCAGGATGGTAATGAAAAGCCCACACACTTACAAGGGAATTACCCCGCAGCGCGGCTCCAGGCCTTGCAGTATAGGGTGTCTACGGATGTGGCACGTTGTCACGGCCAAAGGTATGCACAAATCGCAGGCAATAAAAAACGCCCAGCTCCGTGAGGAGGCTGGGCGTTTTTGTGGAACGTAAAGCGAATTAACGCTTCGAGTACTGCGGACGCTTACGCGCTTTACGCAGACCGACTTTCTTACGTTCAACTTCACGAGCATCGCGAGTTACGAAGCCAGCTTTGCGCAGAGCGCCACGCAGGGTTTCGTCGTACTGCATCAGAGCGCGAGTGATACCGTGGCGGATTGCGCCAGCTTGACCACTTACACCGCCACCGATAACGGTGACGTAGATGTCGAACTTTTCAACTGTCTCGGTCAGTTCCAGCGGCTGACGAACTACCATGCGGGCAGTTTCGCGACCGAAGAAATTTTCCAGAGTGCGGTTGTTGATCGAGATGTTACCAGTACCCGGACGCAGGAAAACACGTGCGGTAGCGGTTTTGCGACGGCCAGTGCCGTAATTTTGAGTCGCCGACATAATGAACTATTCCGTTAAAACTTCAGTTCTTGGGGCTGCTGAGCAGCATGAGGGTGTACAGCGCCCGCATAGACTTTCAGCTTGCGAAACATATCGCGACCCAGTGGGCCCTTCGGCAGCATACCTTTAACCGCGATTTCAATCGGGGCCTCAGGCTTCTTGGAGATCAGGCCTTCAAAGTTGGAAGACTTGATGCCGCCTGGGAAACCGGAGTGACGGTAGTACATTTTGTCTTGCGCTTTGTTGCCGGTAACACGTACCTGCTCGGCGTTGATGATGACAATGTAGTCACCGGTATCAACGTGAGGGGTGTACTCAGGCTTGTGCTTGCCACGCAGACGGCTGGCGACTTCAGTGGCCAGACGACCCAGAGTCTGACCAGCGGCGTCGACGATAAACCAGTCGCGCTGGACTGTGTCCGGTTTTGCAGTAAAAGTTGTCATTCTTTAATAGCCTCAGGGGCCGCCCTGTAAATTAGACGGCGGATCTTACTGAATAGTGCGTACTTTGACAAGTCAAAGGCAGCCGGATACAGACGCTATCGGGGGCTCGGGTCGGCGCGTCCGTTCAACGGCAAGATTCTTCGGCAGGCGGCGCATCACTTCCACTGCAGAAAGAGGTGGGCAATTATGCAGATTGCGAAAAAAATTTCAACCTGCTTTTATGATTGTTTTCCCCGAAGGAGCACCTGATGGATTATCGACAGCTGGGCCGAACCGATCTGAACGTAAGCGCGATTGCCCTGGGCACCATGACGTGGGGCGAGCAGAACAGCGAAGCAGAGGCCTTTGCACAGATCGAGCGGGCCAAAGCCGCAGGGATCAACTTCCTCGACACGGCGGAAATGTACCCGGTGCCGCCCAAGGCCGACACCTATGCCACCACCGAGCGTTACATCGGCAATTACTTCAAAAGCCGCGGTGACCGTGCCGACTGGGTGCTCGCCAGCAAAATCGCAGGCCCCGGCAATACCATCGACTACATTCGCGATGGCTACCTGCGCCACAACCGTAAACACATCGTCGAAGCCCTCGACGCCAGCCTCAAGCGCCTGCAAACCGACTGGATCGACCTCTACCAGTTGCACTGGCCCGAGCGCAGCACCAACTTTTTCGGCCAACTGAGCTACACACACAAGGACGAAGACGACCTCACGCCACTGGAAGAAACCCTCGAAGCGCTGGACGAACAGGTAAAGGCCGGCAAAATCCGCCACATTGGCCTGTCCAAC
The DNA here is from genome assembly GCF_009296165.1 of Pseudomonas kitaguniensis. Classification (GTDB taxonomy): domain Bacteria; phylum Pseudomonadota; class Gammaproteobacteria; order Pseudomonadales; family Pseudomonadaceae; genus Aquipseudomonas; species Aquipseudomonas kitaguniensis. The sequence goes on from NZ_VUAZ01000042.1 coordinate 51,846, forward strand.
GAAACCCCGTGGGGCACCATGAAGTTCCTGGCCCTGGCCGAAGCCCGTGGCTGGAGCCGCGCCGTGTCGATCCAGAACCCCTACAACCTGCTCAACCGCAGCTTTGAAGTGGGCCTGGCGGAAGTCGCCATTCGCGAACAATGCGGCTTGCTGGCGTATTCGCCGCTGGCGTTCGGCATGCTCAGCGGCAAGTACGAAGGCGGCGCCCGCCCGGCAAAAGCCCGCCTGACTGAATACAGCCGCTTCAGCCGCTACTTCAACCCGCAGTCGGAAGCCGCGTGCAGCCGTTACGTGGCACTGGCGCGCGAGCACGGCCTGGACCCGGCGCAAATGGCCCTGGCATTCGTCACGCAACAGCCGTTTGTGACCAGCAATATCATCGGTGCAACCAGCCTTGCGCAGTTGGACAGCAACATCGCCAGTGCCGACCTGAAACTCTCCAAAGAGGTGCTGGAGGGGATTGAGGCAATTCAGAAGGATCATCCAAACCCTGCGCCTTAATCGCTAACTGAGGGTTCCCAGGCGGGGAACCCTCATCAAACGGAGCCGATGCCCCCGATGACAGCATGGGGCACTGGACACACGGGGTAAAAAATAAGACGATCCAGCCGTCTGGTGACCACTTTCCCCTATAAGAATAAATGAAATTATGTCCAACCAAATCTCCACGCCTTTACGGCGCGTCAGCATTTTGGCGATTGATCGGGTATTCGCTTCAACCCTGATGCAAGCCAAGGATTTCTTCCACCTGGCCAGCCTGCGTTACGGCAAACAGCAAGGCCTGGGCCTCATCCCCGCGTTCGAAACGCGCCTGGTCAGCCCCGACGGGCAATCAGTGCGCAGCTTCAGCGACGTGATCATGCCGGTCGACGGCGGCCTGGAAGACGCCGACATCATCGTGCTACCGGCCTTCTGGGACGATTTCGACGCCATGTGCGCGCGCTACCCGCAAGTGCTGCCCTGGCTGCGCGAACAACACGCCCGCGGCGCGGTACTCTGCGGTGAAGCCACTGGCGTATTCTGGCTGGCCGAAGCCGGGCTGCTGGATGGCAAGGAGGCAACCACTTACTGGCGCTTCTTCAAGGCCTTCAGCGAACGCTTCCCCAAGGTGCAGCTCAATCAGGACAAACACCTGACCGACGCCGACAACCTGTATTGCGCCGGCGGCACCACCTCGGCATGCGACCTCTACATCTACCTGATCGAACGTTTCTGCGGCGCCACCATCGCCCAGGCCGTGGCCCGCGACATTCTCTACGAAGTGCAGCGCAGCTACGCGCCAGGGCGCATTGGTTTTGGTGGGCAGAAGCTGCATCAGGACGTGATCATCCTGCAAATTCAACACTGGCTTGAAGAGCATTTTGCCGACAAGTTTCGTTTCGAAGACGTCGCCCGCGAACACGGCATGAGCATCCGCAACTTCATGCGCCGCTTCCAGAGCGCCACGGGTGACAAGCCGCTGCACTACTTGCAACGCCTGCGTATCGAGACGGCCAAAGGGCTGCTCTCGGGCAGCCGCAAAAGCATCAAGACCATCAGTTATGAGGTGGGTTATGACGATGCGAGCTTTTTTGCGCGGCTGTTCAGGCAACACACCGAGCTGTCGCCGAACCAGTACCGCCAGCAGTTCCAGCAGGCCGCCTGAACCCAATGCGGGAGGGGATTGCTCCCTCCCCCATTTTTTACGGTGTCGTGTTTACGGCTTGTGCCCGCGCGACAGGAACTCGTGGGACTGCATTTCCAGCAAGCGGCTCAACGTGCGCTGGAATTCGAAATTCAAGCGACCGCCGGTGTAGAGGTCTTTGAGCTCGACTTCCGCCGAAATAATCAACTTGACGTTACGGTCGTAGAACTCGTCGACCATGTTGATAAAACGGCGCGCGATGTCGTCAGTGGTGACGCTCATCTGCTCCACGCCGCTCAAGATCACCGCGTGGAAGATCTTGCCCAATTCGATGTAGTCGTTCTGGCTGCGCGGGCCGTCGCACAGTTGACGGAATTCGAACCAGGCCACGTCATCGCAGGTACGCAGCGCGATAATTTCGCGGTTCTCGATCATCAGCTTGTCGTTTTCCACCGCCTGCGTGCATTCCGGCGTGAGCGCTCGGAAGCTTTTCTTCAAGCTTTCATGCGCTGCTTCGTTCAGCGGGAAGTGGAACAGTTCGGCCTGCTCAAGGTGACGCAGGCGATAGTCGACGCCACTGTCGACGTTGACGATCTCGGTATTCTGCTTGATCAGCGCGATGGCCGGCAGGAAGCGCGCACGTTGCAGGCCGTCCTTGTACAGGCCGTCGGGCACGATGTTCGACGTGGCAACCAGGGTCACGCCGTTCTTGAACAGCTCTTCCATCAGGGTGCCAAGGATCATGGCATCGGTGATGTCGGAGACGAAAAACTCATCGAAGCAGATCACCCGCGCTTCGTCGGAGAACCGCTTGGCGATGATGGTCAGCGGGTTTTTCTCGCCCGGCAGGGTTTTCATCTCTTCGTGCACACGCTTCATGAAGCGGTGAAAGTGCGTGCGCACCTTTTCCTTGAATGGCAGCGCTTCGAAGAAAGTGTCTACCAGGTAGGTCTTCCCGCGGCCGACGCCACCCCAGAAGTACAGGCCTTTGACCGGCGTGTGGTCTTTTTTGCCAAACAGCTTGCCGAGCAACCCTGGCTTGTTCTGCGAGGCCGCGACCAGGTCGTCGTACAGGCGCTGCAGATGCCGCACCGCGTTTTCCTGGGCAGCGTCATGGAAGAATTCAGGGCGTTTCAGATCAGCTTGATATCGTTCTAGGGGCGTCATAATTTCGTTAGCAAGGCAACAAAAACGGGCCGTCACTGTAACGACGGCCCTGCATAATGGCAATCAACCCTTGGTCGGGTTAATCCTCGGTTGGGGTCAACGCAACGCGCAACGCGGCAATGGCGGTATCACGCGACGCTTCGTCGGCAAACACGGCACTGTCGGCCACCGCAGCGCCGTCCAGCCATACGCTGAAGCGTTGGGCCTCTGTGCGCACGTCCAGCGCGTCGCCGTTTTGCAACTGCTTGGTCACTGCGCCAGCCGCTTTACCGTCGGCAAAGTTGCGTGACAACAGCAGTTGCTCGCCATCGGCGGCCAGCAAACGGAAACGGAAGCTGCCGTCGTCTTCGCGAAAGCTCACAAACCGTGCGGCTTTCGCGGCTTTCTTTTTAGCACTGACCGGCGCAGCCGCCGGCTCGACGAACGTGCGCAGGCCCACCGCCTCACGCAGCTCGGCGAGGAACGGCGCCGCGACGCGCGGGCTTTTTTGGCGCCGACCAGCAGCAGGTCTTCCATGTCCGATGGGCGCGACATCAGTTCGTGATAGCGCTCACGCGCTTCGCCCAACTGGCCATCAAGCAGTTGGAACAAGCGATTTTTAGCCTCGCCCCAGCCCAGGCCTTGCAGCAGTTCAGCGCGGAACGCTTGTTCCTGCGCCTGGCTGGCAAACGCCTGGTACAGGGTGAACAGGTGCGAGGTGTCCGGGTCTTTGGCTTCGCCGGGCGCGCGCGAATCGGTGACGATGCGCGAGATGGCGTCTTTCATTTCCTTGGCGCTGGTGAACAACGGGATGGTGTTGTCGTAGCTCTTCGACATCTTGCGACCGTCGAGGCCCGGCAAGGTGGCGACGCTTTCTTCGATCAACGCCTCGGGCATAGTGAAAAATTCTTTGCCCTTGCCGAACAGGTGGTTGAAGCGCTGGCCGATGTCGCGGGCCATCTCCACGTGCTGGATCTGGTCGCGGCCCACCGGCACTTTGTGCGCGTTGAACATCAAAATGTCCGCTGCCATCAGCACCGGGTAACTGTACAGGCCCATGGTGATGCCCGCGTCCGGGTCTTCGCCGGTTTCGACGTTTTTGTCCACCGAGGCCTTGTAGGCGTGGGCGCGGTTGAGCAGGCCCTTGGCGGCAACGCAGGTCAGCAGCCAGGTCAGCTCGGGGATTTCAGGGATGTCGGACTGACGGTAGAACGTCACCCGATTCACATCCAGGCCACCGGCCAGCCAGGTCGCGGCGATTTCCATACGCGAGCGCTGAATGCGCTGCGGGTCATCACATTTGATCAGGGCGTGGTAGTCGGCCAGGAAGTAGAAAGAGTCGGCATTCGCGTCCTGGCTGGCGAGGATAGCCGGGCGAATCGCACCGGCGTAGTTGCCCAGGTGCGGCGTGCCGGTGGTGGTAATGCCGGTGAGAATACGGGTACGAGTGGTCATGGGTAATCGCTTATCAGGCAGCTATCAATTCGAAAGGCGCGGCAGCACCAGATCCTTGAGATCGGTCAGCTTGCCATGAAAAAAGTGCCCGCATTCTGCCACTTTCAGCAGCTCATGGGGGCGATTCAAGGCAGCGGACCAGTCGTAGACAAGCTGCGGGTCGACCACTTCATCGGTTTGCGGCTGGATCAGCGTCAACGGGCAGCCTTGCGGCAGCACGTCGCTGTCGCGCAGACGCATCACCGCAGCGGCGACCATGAACAGGTGCGCCAGTTTTTCGCCCTTGGCCTCCAGGCGCCCGCCGAGGCTGGCGGCCACATAACCGCCGAAGGAAAACCCGAGCAAGGTGATCGGTAGATCCGGGTGTTTTTCGCGCAGCCAGGTGACGGCCGCTTCGGCATCGTCGACTTCACCGGTGGCCATGTCGTGCGTGCCGGCGCTGGCACCGACGCCACGGTAATTGAAACGTAAAGTAATCAAACCAGCATCGCGGGCGGTGCGTTGCAGGGTCGATACAACTTTATTCAGCATGGTGCCACCCTGCACCGGGTTAGGGTGGCAGATCAGCGCCAGGCCACGTGGCTCGGGGTGATCCAGGTACAGGGCTTCCAATTGGCCAACCGGGCCATCGATCAGAACGGGGGTTTCACGCATGAGCAAGGAATGAACTCCGTGACCTCTCAAAGGGTCGACTCGTCTAGCTAAAAGTCTGTGCATGGCATGCTTGCGAGCTTAATCGCGGTATACAGCGCAGGTCCGAGCCGTTAACGTAAAGCAAAGCCGTTTATAGAGGAAGGACTCGTGGAACACTCGCTCTTAGTTTGGTTGTTGCCGACTCTTGCCCTGGTTGCCGGTGTCGCCATTGGATTCCTGGTTGCTCGCCTGCTGCCGAATGCCGCGCCTAACCGCACGCAGCGTCAGTTGGATGACATTCAGGAACGTTTTGACAGTTATCAGAACGAGGTTGTTACCCACTTCAACAGCACCGCAACCCTGGTCAAGAAGCTCACTCAGAGCTACCAGGACGTACAGGATCACCTCGCCGATGGCGCAAACCGCCTGGCCCTCGACGACATCACCCGTCAGCGTCTGCTGGCCGCGTTGCACTCCGATGCACCGCAAGCTCCACGCGAGCGCCTCACCCCGCCGCGGGAAAACCAGGAGCCACCACGGGACTACGCGCCAAAAACGCCGAACGCCCCAGGCATGCTGGATGAGCATTACGGCTTGAAGAAGTAAGTCATTTTCAAGCACCAAAAAGCCCGGCTGATCGATGATCAGCCGGGCTTTTTTGTTGGGCCACAGTGTCCGACATTGTGCAGATCCATTGTGGGAGGGGACAGTGCCCAACCCGGGCAACTCATCCATCAACACTTCATATGAGGCCACTTCATTGGGCCGCCGTCGCAAGCACAGCGAAGAGCTACTGTGGGAGGGGGCTTGCTCCCGATAGCGGTCTGTCAGCTACAACTGTGCTGACTGATCCATTGCCATCGGGAGCAAGCCCCCTCCCACATAAGGCCACTTCATTGGGTCTCAAACTTCCACGCTGGCATGTCTGGCCTTAAGCAGGTTGCTGTTCTTGAAGCTGGCCACTCTCGATGCGCACATGGCGTCCATGGAAGCGCTTGAGGCTGCTGCGATGACCGACGCTGACGATGCTCAGCCCCGGCAATTCATCAATCAAGGCTTGATACAAAGTCGCTTCATCCTCTTCATCCATCGCTGACGTGGCCTCGTCCATATACAGCCACTGAGGTGCAAACAGTAACGCGCGGGCGAAGGCCAGGCGCTGCTGCTCGCCTGGCGAGAGCATGCGTTGCCAGTGGTTGGCCTCATCAAGACGGCTGACCAGATGCGGCAAGCGGCAGGTTTCCAGTACCTGTGCATAACGTTGCGCCGGGTAAACGCTGTCGTCTTGTGGATAACTCAACACCGCCTTCAACGTACCAATCGGCAAGTAGGGCTTTTGCGGCAGGAACAGGTAACGTGCCGCAGGCAGGCGAATACTGCCGTGGCCCGCTGGCCACAGATGGCCCATGGCGCGCAGCAAGGTACTTTTACCGCTGCCGGAACGCCCGCTGAGTATGACGCGCTGGCCCGGCTCCACGATCATCTCGGCGCCTGTGAGCAAGTGGCGGCCATCGGCCAGGTCCATGCCCAAGTCTTTCACCACCAGGCGCTCGCCCTCGGGGCGCACATCGATTGCCGGGGCGCGCTGCTCGTTTTCGCGCATGGCCTGCTGGAAGCTGAGCAGACGATCACTGGTCGCGCGCCAGCCGGCAAGCTCGGAGTACGCGCTGATAAACCAGCTGAAATTCTCCTGCACGTTGCCGAACGCCGAGTTGATCTGCATCAGCTCGCCCAGCTCGATCTTGCCGGTGAAGTAACGCGGTGCGGCGACGATAAACGGGAAGATGATCGCGATCTGGCTGTAGCCGGCGGTGAAAAAGGTCAGGCGCTTGGACACTTTCATGATGTCCCAAAAGTTGTGCCAGACCTTGCCGAAGCGCGCGCTCAGGCGCTGGTTTTCATTCGGCTCGCCGTTATACAAGGCGATGCTCTCGGCGTTCTCGCGCACACGCACCATCGAGAAACGCAAGTCCGCTTCAAAGCGTTGTTGTTGGTTGCTCAGGCCGATCAGGCGACGGCCAATCAGGTGCGTCAGCCAACTGCCGACGGCGGCGTAAAGCAATGCGCACCAGAACATGTAGCCGGGGATGGTGATGCCAAATACCTCGATGCTGCCCGATACACCCCACAGGATGATCGAGAACGACACCAGGCTGACCACGTTGCGCAGCAGCCCGAGCCCGAGGCTCAAGGTGCTGGAAGTGAAGGTATTGAGGTCTTCGGAAATCCGCTGGTCCGGGTTATCGGTATAACCGCCCTGCTCCAGCTGGTAGTAATTTTTGTCGGCAAGCCAGCGCGCAAAGTGCTTTTCGGTGAGCCAGGCACGCCAGCGGATCGTCAGCATTTGGGTCAGGTACAAACGGTACACCGCCCCCAAAATGGCCACCGCCGCGATACCGCCAAAATAGCCGATCAACTGCCAGAAGGCGGCCGTGTCCTTTTTTTCCAGGGCGTTGTAGAAGTCTTTGTACCAATGGTTGATCCACACGGAGATCGCCACACTGAACAACGACAAGCCAATCACGGCCGCCAGCAGCAACCAGGCCTTGCCCTTCTCTTCGCTGCGCCAATAGGGTGTGATCATCGCCCAGGTTCGGCGAAAAAACTGCCCACGCACTGCGTCATTGACCGCGGAATACTCAGCGTTCTGATTCATTCTTCAGGCTCGATAGGGGAAATGACAGGCGTTGGAACCGATCTTAAGCGATCGGTTCACGGCTCCGTGCAGCCTGAAGCAGTTCGTTCAACCGGCGTTCAGCGACGTACCGGGCGCTTCTGCAGCTTGCGTTGCAGGGTACGCCGGTGCATGCCGAGGGCGCGCGCGGTGGCAGAGATATTGCCCTCGTGTTCGGTCAACACGCGCTGGATGTGCTCCCACTGCAAGCGGTCCACCGACATCGGGTTTTCCGGCACCAGCGTGTCGAGGTCGGCGTGTTCGGACAGCAAGGCCGCCAGCACGTCGTCGGCATCCGCAGGTTTGCACAGGTAGTTGCAGGCGCCGCGCTTGATGGCTTCGACGGCGGTGGCAATGCTGGAATAACCGGTGAGGATTACCACGCGCATTTCCGGGTCGAGTTCCAGCAACTTGGGTAGCAACACCAGGCCGGAGTCGCCGTCCATTTTCAGGTCGAGCGCGGCGTAGTCCGGCAGATCGGCCTGGGCGATGGTCAGGCCTTCTTCGGCCGAGCCTGCGGTGCTCACGCGAAAGCCGCGACGGCTCATGGCGCGCGCCATGACGCGGGTAAAGGTGGCGTCGTCATCTACCAGCAACAGGTGCGGCAGTTCTTCGCCTTCGACTTGGATCTCGTCACTCATCGATATCTCCTCGTGCGACACGCGGCAGGCGCAGCTCGGTGAGCGTGCCGCCTTCCTCGTGACTATAGAGCTTCACTGAGCCGCCCGCGCGGGTCACGCTGGCCTTGCTCAAAAACAGGCCGAGGCCGAAGCCTTTGCCCTTGGTGGTAAAAAATGGCTTGCCGATTTGCTCGGCAATGGCCAACGGCACGCCCGCACCGTGGTCACGAATGCTGATGGTGACGTTTTCCGCGTCCCAGTCGAGCTGAACGCCGAGGCCTTCGGGGCAGGCGTCGGCGGCGTTGTTCAACAGGTTGAGCAGCGCTTGAGTCAGGTCCGGCGGCGGCGCCATGCGCGGCACGCTGCCCTGGCCCAGCAGGTGGAAACGGTAACTGGCCTCGGGGCGCATCAGGTGCCAGCGGTTCAAAGCCTCGTCGAGCCAGCGGGTCACGTCCTGCATTTCAACCGCCAGGCGGCGGTTGGCTTCGGCGGCGCGCACCAACTGCTGCAAGGTCTGCTTGCACTGCTTGACCTGCTCCTGCAACACGCTGAGGTCATCTTGCAAAGCCGGGTCATGATGGTCCTGGGTCATTTCCTTGAGCAGTACGCTCATGGTCGCCAGCGGTGTGCCGAGTTCATGCGCGGCGCCGGCAGCTTGGGTGGCGACAGCCAGCAGTTGCTGGTCACGCAGGCCCTCTTCCCGGCGAATGGCGCGCAACTCTTCCTGACGGCGCAGCTCTTCGGCCATGCGCGCGGCGAAGAAGGTGATGACCGCAGCAGACAGCGCAAAGCTCAGCCACATCCCGTAGATCTGCAGGTTTTCGCGCGCGATGGGGAACGTTTGCAGCGGGTAGAAACGCGCCAGCAGCAGCGTGTACAGGGTCAGCGCGATGCCCGACAGCACCACCGAATAGCGCCACGGCAAGGTCACGGCAGCGATGGTCAATGGCACCAGATAATAAGAAACAAAGGGGTTGGTGGAACCCCCTGAGAAATAAAGCAACACACTGTGAATAAACAGATCGCAGGCCAGTTGCAGGGCGTATTCCAGTTCGGTCACAGGCCATGTGGTACGCAGCCGAATAGCCGTGAACACACACAGCACCGTGGAGAAACCGAGGGTCACGCCAAGTGGCAGCCACGGCAGCGCCAGCAGGTCGAACCAATACGCGAGCCCGACGGAGCCGGCCTGTGCGGCCAGTACCAGGGTGCGAATGAACGTCAGGCGCCAAAGGTTCTGGCGTGTGGCGGAAGTCAGTTTTACGGCGGCGAGCATGAGCTCTCCCGGTGAGCGCTGCAGGCGGATCGGCAGGAGTATAAACGAAGCGCCGCCTCGGGCATTGGGTGTGTGGCCCTTTGACGCAGGCCGGCAAACTACCGTTCGTCGGCGCCACGACAACCTGTAGTGAATGTGTAAACCCGAAGAACCCGACACTCCCGTCTACAGTCATACCCACTACGCATTCCTCAAGGAGCTTCCATGTCTCGTTTCACTCGCACTGCAGCCGTTCTGACCCTCAGCGCAAGCGCCGTGGCCAGCCTTCCGGCCATGGCCGCCGATGCCTTGAATTACAACCAGATTTCCCTGCGCGCCGAGGTCAGCCAAGAAGTTGCCCGCGACAAGATGATCGTCACGCTGTACACCGAGTCGCAGAACAGCGACCCGGCCAAGCTCGCCGCCGAAATCACCACTACGATGAACAAGACGCTTGGCGAGGCCCGCGAAGTCAAAGGCGTGACCCTGCGCCAGGGCAGCCGCAACAGCTACCCGATCTACGACAACAAGAACCAGAAGATCACCGGCTGGCGTGAACGCGCCGAACTGCGCCTGGAAAGCGCGGACTTCCCGGCACTCTCCAAGCTCACCGGCGAGCTGCTGAATACCCTGAAAATGGAAAACATGGACTTCGCGATCGCCGACACCACACGCAAGGCCAGCGAAGATGCCTTGCTCAAGGAAGCGGTTGGCGCATTCAAGGCGCGCGCGCAATTGGCGACCGATGCGCTGGGCGGCAAGGGTTACAAGATCGTCAATCTGAACTTCAACACCAACGGCTACCCACAACCATTCGCCCGCGGCGGGATGATGCTGAAAGCCGCCATGATGGATTCGGCGCCGACGCCGCAAGTGGAGGCAGGTACCAGCCAGGTGAGCATGAGCGCCGACGGGGTGATTGAAGTGCTGCAATAAGGTTTTTTGCGACACAAAAGCGGCGCGACCTAAAGGTTTGCGCCGTTTTTTTGTGCGCAGTTTATTGAAACGGACTTGGCTGAACCGCCGCCTGACACCTTTAATCCCCCAGCGCCTTCGACGCACTCTGCAACGTCCTCTTTTTATAACCACGGCACCTACAAAAAAGCGCCGCAGCGCATTAAAAGTGCTGGATGTCGCTACATGAAATTTTAACTAAGTGTACGACTGAACATTGAGCGATATGTCCGATGTTCGCGACTAAGCGTAGGCTTTTTTTCGAAGATTGTAGGGCAGCACTTATGAATTTTTTTGCAGCCTGGTGTGGAACCAGTCGCATTAACACGGCCACCCATCTGTCAGTAACGCATGATCACTAGAGTAGCTTACTCTTGTCATTTATATAAATGACAGCAGCGCGAACACTAATAAAGTGATGGCGAGATCATGAGGGGCTCAAACTAAAAATCACCCATTCACTCTGCGCTATAAAACCGTCGCGACCGTCGCTATTACGTTGCACTGACCGACCCTCTTTATTATCCCCATGAGTAGAACGAGCTGACCATGAATATAAGTCCGTCTTACCTATTACAACCGTTAGCAATACCCCTGCCACCTTCAATCGCCGAGCAATCGGGCTCAACTACCTCAACACCCTCTTTTGCACGTCACACGCGGTCCATTGACGCCTCAGCGCCTGGCCCCACGCATGAGTCCGATGCGGCCAAGAACGTCATTTATGGGTCAACCACAGCCACGCCGCCCAACACCAACTTGACGCAAAAAGAGCGACTGCAACTGACCGAAGCATACGCGGGTCGTATCGTGCAGCAGCTTGCCACCATAGAAAGCGGTAGCGAAGGCGAAAGCAATCTCAAATTCCAGCAAAGTCTTCAGTTCCTGCAGCCTGCGGGTTACTTCAGCGGTGGGGTATTGGCTGCAGGGTTCGACCCGCAGGAGAAAATCACGGTCACGCTCAACACCTATGTCGGCGTAGGGAGCCCGACGACGCTGACCAACAGTGATAAACGTAGCTACTTTGCATGGGAAATTGCCGCGGGTGCGCTGGCGCACGATAAAGTACCGCGAGACGGTCCGATTAATTTCCACTCCATGCATATCGAGCAAAAAGACAAACGCCGGATTGAGGACCTGGAGTCGGTGGGCAGCAAACTCCAGGACCATTGGGAAAATGAGGTATCCGAGCCCCTGCGGGATGTGTCGGGTGCATTGGCAAAGCGCTCGGGTAAAGCCGACGCGTATGTAGTACGGGGCACCTTGCAAAGCCTGCGTGACGACAAGGCCAGCTTTGAAAAACTGACACCTGGCAGTCGAGAAGCAATCAACCGCACACTTGATAAACTCGGCAATGTGGTCATTCCCAATATATTCGGCTACCCAATGGCCGGGTATGCCTTTGTGCCCGAGACCAACTACCACGGCGATTACGATCACCGCCCCAATAAAGGCCTGATGATTGATTTAAAGAATGGCACGGTCAATGAAATACACGGTGATAAGGACTTTGCCAACTGGGCTAAAAACAACCGCAGTGCAATAGTGCGTAGTTTCAATGCCAGCGACCGGCAAGGCGGCAGAGACACACACTGGCCAAAGGCTGCGGATGTGCTCGACAACCTTATTATCGGTAACCTTGCCACCTACCGCGGGCGCTCCGGCCCCGTCTCCGATAAAGATGTACCGGTGTGGGAAACCTTCAACTATAGCCAATCACGCGATCCCGATTATTATTTAAACTTCGGTAACTTGAACACCGGCATTGCTGCCAGTTATCAGGCGGTCAACACCAAAAACGCAGTGTGGGCAGACCAAACTGAGGTATTTGGTTCCTCACAGCAAAATTGGAAGGGCGCCAAAGACCTGTGGAGCAACACTTTCGGTTACGTCCCTATCGTGGGCAACACGGGCAATGTCGTCTTTGGCATTCATGACTCCCTTCATGGCATGACGGCCGACGATCGGGTGGGCGGCAATGCGGCAGCGGTCATATCAGGCTTGCAACTGGCACACGAACTTGCGCCCTCTGTAATAGAGACGGGGCTGGGTGAGTTGCCGGGCGCCGTTAAGCCCGCCACGCCCCAGCAATACGGCTGGAAATTTAATGAACAGACCAGCGATTTTAATTTAGTGCGAGCGCCCAAGGCGTCGAACGAGAGTGATATAGGCACGACGTTAAACGACACGCCGCCTACCGTTAACCGACTGCAGCCCAGCCAGGCAAGAAATATCAGCGAGTACGCGGTGCCGAACGGCGAGCAACTGATTGAACATGCCACGCCCAACACCCAAGGCATTTACCAGATCAAGGATGCTGCCAATGCCGGGGACCACTGGTTTATCCGCTATACCGACGACACGGGCTCCAACAGGGTGTATGAAATCAGAAGTGATTTCAAACTCAGTGACCAGTACGTTCAAATTATTGACCCCAAAACGCGCAAACCTGTGCTTACGGCTCACGCGACGAATGATGGGCAGTGGCAAGCAGCGAGTAACAATGGGGGTAAGTGGCCATGGGAGCGCACGCCATCGCCCACCCCAAGTAACGATTTGAAGACGGACGCCAAATTTTCAGACGCGTTCGAAATTTTAGGCGATCCCAGAACCAGTGGCGCCGATAAGTTTGATGCCGTGTTTAAATACAACAGCGCTACGGCCTATGAACAATCGGTGAGTAACGTTGAAGAGGCGGGCGTCTTAAAAAGAAAGCTCACGGTGTCCTCGACCGTCGAAGAAAATAACTTCGAGGTTTACCCAAGCGAAACGGCGCAACCCAACGAGCACAGCGCCACGAGCTATTCGCCCAACTTTATAAAAGATTTGAACCGTGACCAGTACACCGTCCGCATCAAGCAACCGGATGGTTATACCACTGTGGAGTTGGATGGCACCGGCACCGCTGAGGGTGAAACGTTGCGCAAGCGCCTTTCGCAGTTCGAAGACGCTGTACCCGACACCAACCTGCGTTCACGCATCTCCGAAGTCGCGCATCAGGGCAGTGTCGCCCCGACCTCGGTTGAGTTGAAAATTAACCAACTACAAGATCATGTTGGCTTCAGAGGCACAGGCACACATTATGTGATCACCTACGACCCCCTGATCCAGGAAGCTCAGGTCGAATACGAGGCGGTGATGATATTGCTCGACCTGGATAAAGATGCCGAGGTTATTCCCGACATAGAGGTCCGTGCGCACAGAACCTTCCACATTGTTGAAAGCAATCATATCGACGGACAATCAAACCCGTACATCATCGAGAAAAACGCGCCTTTCAACCTGAGCATTACGACTATTACTAACCTGGCATAAACGCGTGACTACCTGACACACCTAAACGGCGGTAACCTCGGTGACCGTCGTTTTTGTTCAGGCCATTTATAGGCCTGCCATTTCAGGGGTCTCCATGGAAAGAATCGCGTTAAAACCGCTCCTCCTCGCAGCAGGCTTGATGGCACTCATGCCAATGGCCCACGCCGCCAGCACCCTGGTCTACTGCTCCGAAGCCAGCCCCGCCGGCTTCGACCCCAGCCAGTACACCAGCGGCACTGACTTCGATGCTTCGGCCGAAACCGTGTTTAACCGCCTGACCCAGTTCAAGCGAGGCGGCACCGAAGTCGAACCTGGCCTGGCCACACGCTGGGATGTATCCAACGACGGCCTGACCTACACCTTCCATTTGCGTGATGGCGTCAAGTTCCACACCACCGACTACTTCACCCCTACCCGCGACTTCAACACGGATGACGTGCTGTTCACTTTCAATCGCCTGCTGGATGCCAACAGCCCGTTTCGCAAGGCCTACCCGTCCGAGTCGCCGTACTTCACCGACATGGGTTTGAACACCACGATCAAAAGCGTCGAAAAACTTGACGAGCACACCGTACGTTTCAACCTGAACAACGTCGATGCCTCGTTTGTGCAAAATTTGGCGATGAGTTTTGCCTCTGTGCAATCCGCCGAATACGCCGCCAAACTCTTAAAAGAAGGCGCCGCCTCGGACATCAATCAAAAACCCGTGGGCACCGGGCCATTTGTGTTCAAGCGTTATCAGAAGGACTCGCAGATTCGCTACGTCGCCAATAAACAGTATTGGAAACCCGACGATGTGAAGCTCGACAACCTGGTGTTCGCGATCACCCCGGACGCCGCCTCGCGCTTGCAGAAACTCAAGGCCGGCGAATGCCAGGTCAGCGGTTACCCACGCCCCGCCGACATCGACGTAATGAAGCAAGACCCGAACCTGCGCGTGCTGCAACAAGCCGGGTTCAACCTGGGCTTTCTGGCGTACAACGTGACCCATCCGCCACTCGACCAGCTCAAGGTGCGCCAGGCGCTGGACATGGCCATCGACAAGCCGGCAATCATCAAGGCGGTCTACCAGAGCGCCGGGCAATTGGCGCAGAACGCGCTACCACCCGCGCAGTGGTCTTATGACCCGACGATAAAAGACGCACCCTATGACCCCACCAAGGCGCGGGCGCTACTGAAAGAAGCAGGCGTTGCACCCGGCACCACGATCAACCTGTGGGCGATGACCGTACAGCGCGCGTCCAACCCGAATGCACGCATGTCGGCACAAATGATTCAGCAGGATTGGGCGAAAGTCGGCATCAAAGCCAACATCGTCAGCTATGAGTGGGGTGAGTACATCAAGCGCGCCAAAAACGGCGAGCACGACGCGATGATTTATGGCTGGACCGGCGACAACGGTGACCCGGATAACTGGCTCGGCGTGCTCTACAGTTGTGCCGCAATCAAGGGCAGCAACTACGCCAAGTGGTGTAACCCTGAATACGACAAACTGGTACAGCAAGCGAAAGTCAGCAGCGACCGCGACCAGCGCATCAAGTGGTATCAACAGGCGCAAAAAATTCTTAAGGAACAGGTACCTATAACGCCTATTGCGAACTCCACAGTGTTCCAGCCACTTCGAAAGGAAGTACACGACTTCAAAATCAGTCCCTTTGGACTGACGCCGTTTTACGGTGTCAGTCTGGATAAGTAACAGCTACGCCCCAACCGAGTGCGAAAACGACCTCGGTTGGGCCTTTTCGGTGCACCTGACGCACCGAAAAAAACCTATATATATATGCATTTATGTACAAACTTTCATAAATGCGACATTCCTGTACGTTCGTACCACACTTTCAGCCTCGCAACGGTTCAGCATCTTGCAATGGGTATGGCCCCTGCATAAGTATCCGCAGGCCGACTCACGAGGTCGCCCTCACCATCAAAAATGACAACAAATCATGAGGCCAACATGCTCAAACACGCAGTCCTTCCGCTTTTAGTGAGCGCTGGCCTTATGGCAGCCGCTCCATTCGCCCACGCGGCGACTAACCTGGTGTTCTGCTCCGAAGGGAGCCCGGCCGGTTTTGACCCAGGCCAGTACACCACCGGAACAGACTTCGATGCTTCGGCCGAAACCATGTTCAACCGTCTGACCCAGTTCGAACGCGGCGGCACTGCTGTGATTCCTGGGCTGGCGACCAACTGGGACGTGTCGCCGGACGGCCTGACGTACACCTTCCACCTGCGCGACGGCGTGAAGTTCCACACCACCGCGTACTTCAAACCGACCCGTACCTTCAATGCAGATGACGTGCTGTTCACGTTCAACCGCATGATCAACAAGGACGATCCGTTCCGCAAAGCCTACCCCACCGAGTTCCCGTACTTCACGGACATGGGGATGGACACCAACATCAAGAACATCGAGAAAGTCGATGACCACACCGTCAAGTTCACCCTTGGCACCGTGGACGCGGCTTTCATCCAGAACCTGGCCATGAGCTTCGCGTCGATCCAGTCCGCCGAATACGCAGGCCAACTGTTGAAGGAAGGCAAAGCCGCCGATATCAACCAGAAGCCAGTCGGTACCGGCCCGTTCGTATTCAAGAGCTACCAGAAAGACTCGAACATTCGTTACACCGGCAACAAGGATTACTGGAAACCTGAAGACGTGAAGATCGATAACCTGATCTTCGCCATCACCACTGACCCGTCGGTGCGTATCCAGAAGCTCAAGAAAAACGAATGCCAGGTCACCCTGTTCCCGCGTCCGGCCGACCTTAAGGCGCTGGGCGAAGACAAGGACCTGAAACTGCCGCATCAGGCTGGTTTCAACCTGGGCTACATCGCGTACAACGTCATGGACAAGGTCAAGGGCAGCGACCAGCCTAACCCGCTGGCTGACCTGCGCGTGCGTCAGGCACTCGACATGTCGGTAAACAAGCAGCAGATCATCGACTCCGTGTATCAGGGCGCAGGCCAACTGGCAGTCAATGCCATGCCGCCGACCCAGTGGTCGTATGACACCACCATCAAAGACGCCAAGTTTGACCCCGAGAAGGCCAAAGCGCTGCTCAAGGAAGCGGGCATCAAAGAAGGCACCGAGATTGTTTTGTGGGCCATGCCGGTTCAGCGTCCGTACAACCCGAACGCCAAGCTGATGGCTGAAATGCTGCAAAACGACTGGAAGAAGATCGGTCTGAACGTAAGAATCACCAGCTACGAGTGGGGCGAGTACATCAAGCGCTCCAAAGGTGGTGAGAACCAGGCCATGATCATTGGCTGGAGCGGCGACAATGGTGACCCGGACAACTGGCTGAACGTGCTGTTCGGCTGCGACTCGCTGGCCGGTAACAACTTCTCCAAATGGTGTGACAAAAAATTCGACGGCATCGTGAAAGAAGCCAAGGCCACGTCGGATGTCGCCAAACGCACCGAGCTGTACAAGCAGGCGCAACATATCCTCAAAGATGCAGTCCCGATGACACCTATCGCGCACTCGACGGTGTATCAACCCATGCGCAATACCGTGCAGGACTTCAAGATCAGCCCATTTGGCTTGAACTCCTTCTATGGCGTTAGCGTAAGCGGCAAATAAGGAACATTGACGCGACGGTTCATATACGTCGCCGTTATTGCATCCGCCCAGACCCCAGGAAAAAGGCCACAGCCTCATTCGTTACTTTTCCTACAGTAATGAACTGCGGCTTGCGGCTCCATTACCTACAAGGTCAGTCAGTTTTGACGCATTTACTGCACGCTCCGCGACCCATAACGTCGTAGGACAGCAGAGGCTTCATTCTGAGAAAGGCACTTGCTGTGTGTGGGATCAGTGATGTCACCCTGTGCGAATGACAGGGTGATTGTTCGCTGGTGACAACTACAAACAAGGATCGGGATCGTCATGCGCCATACCACCGTTCTATCCGCAATTTTTGGCACCAGCCTTTTGGCTGCGGCCACGATGGGCCAAGCCGCCGACAAGCAGAGCCTGGTGTTCTGCTCCGAAGGCAGCCCGGCAGGTTTTGACACTGCGCAGTACACCACCGCCACCGATAACGACGCGGCCGAGCCGTTGTACAACCGCTTGGTTGAGTTCGAAAAAGGCGCGACCAATGTGGTACCTGGGCTGGCAACCAAGTGGGATATTTCGCCAGACGGCCTGACTTACACCTTCCATCTGCGCGAAGGGGTGAAGTTTCACAGCAACAAGGAGTTCAAGCCCACACGCGACTTCAACGCCGACGACGTGCTGTTTACCTTCAACCGCATGCTTGACCCGGAGCACCCGTTTCGCAAGGCCTACCCCACTGAGTTTCCGTATTTCAACGGGATGAGCCTGAACAAGAACATCGCCAAGGTCGAGAAAACCGACCCGTACACCGTGGTGATGACCCTGAACACGGTTGACGCGGCGTTTGTGCAAAATATCGCCATGAGCTTTGCCTCGATTCTGTCGGCCGAATACGCCGAGCAATTGTTGAAAGCAGGCAAAGCCAGCGACATCAACCAGAAGCCGATCGGCACTGGGCCGTTCGTGTTCCAGCGCTACCAGAAAGACTCGCAGATCCGTTACGTGGGCAACAAACAGTACTGGGACCCGAGCCGCGTGAAGCTCGACCAGCTGATTTTTGCGATCAACACGGACGCGTCGGTGCGCGTACAAAAGCTCAAAGCCGGCGAGTGCCAGATCACCTTGCACCCACGCCCGGCCGACGTCGACGCGCTCAAGGCCGATCCGCACCTGCAACTGCTGACCAAGCCTGGGTTCAACCTCGGCTACATCGCCTACAACGTGCGCCACAAACCCTTCGACCAGCTCGAAGTGCGCCAGGCGCTGGACATGGCGGTGAACAAGCAGAGCATTCTCAACGCTGTTTACCAAGGCGCGGGGCAACTGGCGGTGAATGCCATGCCTCCGACGCAGTGGTCCTACGATGACACCATCAAAGACGCCGCCTACAACCCGGAAAAAGCCAAGGCACTGCTCAAGGCTGCCGGTGTAAAAGAAGGCACCGAGATCACCCTGTGGGCGATGCCGGTGCAACGGCCGTATAACCCCAACGCCAAGCTGATGGCCGAGATGCTGCAAAGCGATTGGGCCAAAATCGGCCTCAAGGTCAAGATCGTCAGCTACGAATGGGGCGAATACATCAAGCGCACCAAGAACGGTGAGCACGATGTGAGCCTGATTGGCTGGACCGGCGACAACGGTGACCCGGACAACTGGCTGGGCACGCTTTACAGCTGCGACGCCATCGGCGGGAACAACTACTCAATGTGGTGTGACCCGGCGTACGACAAGCTGGTCAAGCAAGCCAAAGTGGTTACCGATCGCGAACAAAGAACAGTTTTGTACAAACAGGCGCAACAATTGCTTAAGGCACAGGTGCCGATTACACCTATCGCGCACTCGACGGTTAACCAGCCGTTAAGCGCCAAAGTAGAGGGTTTTAAAGTCAGCCCTTTCGGCCGCAATGTGTTCTCGGGCGTCAGCATCACACCCTAAGAAATTAACCGGATTGTGGAGAGCGACGTTAGCTCTCCTGCAAACGTGCAGCCATTTGTTGGGAAATTTCCCACGGCAAACGTTTGCAAAGGCTTGAGCGAGTTACACACCCAATAGCCGGTTCACCTAATAAGACCGGCATTAAAAAGAGAACCAAAGGAGCTTCACCCATGAAACTGAGCAGCAAAGCGCTTCTGGCCCTGGCCATCAGCTCCATCACGGCAACTGCCTACGCTGAAACGCAGAGCCAGGACTTCGTACCCACCACCTTGGCCGCCAGCAGCGCCCAAAGCGAGGCCAAAGGCTTTATCGACGGTCAAAGCCTGGGCGGTACGACGCGTAACTGGTTCTCCAACGAACAGCGATTCCGCGGCGGCAAGTTCACTTACCAGAAACACGGTGAAGCACGTACTGACGCCTACCGTACTAACTGGCTGCAGGGCACCATCCTTAACTACTCCTCGGGCTTCACCCAAGGCACCGTGGGCGTGGCAACCGAAGTTGCGGCTTACAACGTAGTGGCGCTGGACCAGAGCAAGCGTGACATCAAGGGCGGTTCCAACCGTACCCTGGCTGACTCCGACGGCGATGCCGTAGGCCAGTGGAGCAAACTGGGCCTGGCCAACGTCAAGTTCCGTGTGTCGAACACCACCTTGACCGCCGGTCGCCAGAACTTCAGCAGCGGCATCATCGACACCATCGGTAACCGTGCCCTGCCGTCGAGCTTTGAAGGTTTTGCGCTCAACAGCGAAGAGTTCAGCAACCTGTCGTTCCAGGGCGCTTACTTTGATCGCGTATCGCCGCGTACCGAGCAAAGCCT
Organism: Pseudomonas kitaguniensis; assembly: GCF_009296165.1. GTDB lineage: Bacteria > Pseudomonadota > Gammaproteobacteria > Pseudomonadales > Pseudomonadaceae > Aquipseudomonas > Aquipseudomonas kitaguniensis. The sequence continues at coordinate 71,836 of NZ_VUAZ01000042.1, forward strand.
GTCTAAATTCCGCAGTGAATACAGCAGCAACGGCGTGGAAACCGACCACGTGTACACCGGCGGTGTGAACTGGCAGCCATTCAAAAGCCTGAAAACCAGCTTCTTCGGCGCTCAAGTCAAAGACTTCTGGAACCAGTACTACTTCGGCGCTACCCATGAATTGGGCGATAGCCAAGTGCTGAGCCTGACCACCGGCCTGAACTACTACAAAACCGTCGACGAAGGCAAAAAGTTGATGGGCAAGATCGACAACGACACCTACTCGCTGTCGTTCGGCCTGACCCACCAGGCTCACAGCCTGACCTTCTCGTACCAGGCAGTGAACGGTAACGAGTACTTCGACTACCTGCACGAAACCAACGGTATCTACCTGGCCAACTCCCTGACGTCTGACTTCAACGGTCCGAACGAGAAGTCGTTCCAGGTTGCCTACGGCATCAACATGGCCGAATACGGCGTGCCAGGCCTGAAGTTCAACATCTACTCGGCACGTGGCTGGGGTATCGACGGCACTCACTACACCGGCAACGGCGGCGTGGTCGGTAAAGGGTACGACGGTATCCAGTCCCAGGACGGCGAGAAGCACCAGGAATACGGCGTAGGTTCGTCGTACGCGATCCAGAGCGGCCCGCTGAAAGCGACCACCGTTCGTGCAACGTACGTAACGCACCGCGCCAGCGAAAACCAGTCTGACGGCAACCTGCGTGAGTTCCGTCTGGTTACCACCATCCCGTTCAACATTCTTTAATTAGCACCAGGTAAACGGCGGGCTCAGGACGAGCCCGCCGTTCACGTTTGTCTGGTCCCATCGATTGCAGAGGGCTCTGAATGAAAATGCTCCCGTTACAAGCTGCCATTGCCGCTGCGCTGTTGAGCGTGGCGATCGGCGTTTCGGCCAAACCCTTGGTGGTCTGCACCGAAGCCAGCCCGGAGGGTTTCGACCCGGTCCTGTACACCACGGCCGTGACCGCTGACGCCGCTGCGGAAACCATGTTTAACCGCTTGGTCGACTTCAAGCCCGGGACCACCGAAGTGGTGCCTGCGCTGGCCAAAGACCTGCCGGAAATCAGCGCTGATGGGCTGACGTATACGTTCCACCTGCGAGACGACATCAAGTTCCACACCACCGACTACTTCAAACCCACGCGCAACATGAACGCTGATGACGTGCTTTGGAGTTTCCAGCGCCAACTGGACCCAAACCACCCTTGGCACAACAAGTCCAACGTGGGCTACCCGTACTTTGAAAGTATGGGCTTCAAGGAGCTGCTCAAAAGCGTGACCAAGACCGACGATCACACCGTGGTCTTCACCCTGAGCCGTCCTGAAGCACCGTTTTTGTCCGACCTGGCCATGGCGTTTTCCTCGATCCACTCCGCCGAATACGCCGACCAGTTGCTCAAGTCCGGCAAAACCGACGACCTCAACGCCAAGCCAATCGGCACCGGGCCGTTCATCTTTACGCGTTACGCCAAAGACGCCCAAGTGCGTTTCAAGGCCAACCCGGACTACTTCCGTGGCAAGCCGCCGGCTGATCCGCTGATTTTGGCCATCACCACCGACAACAACGTGCGCCTGCAAAAGCTCAAGGCCAACGAGTGCCAGATCGCGCTGTACCCAAAACCCGATGACGTGCCGAGCGTAAAAGCCGACCCGAACCTGAAGGTCGCAGAACTGGCGGCAATGACTACCGCCTATACCGCCTTGAACACCACGCACAAGTACATGAGCGACGCGCGGGTGCGCCACGCGATCAACATCGCGTTCGACAAGTCCGGCTATAACACTTCGCTGTACGGCAAAGGCAACGCGGTCGACGCCACCGGCCCTTACCCGCCAACGCTGCTGGGCTTCAACGACAAACTGAAAAACCCGCCACGTGACCTCGACAAGGCGCGCGCCTTGCTCAAGGAAGCCGGCGTACCGGAAGGCACCGAGTTCACCCTGTTCACGCGTAACGGCGGCGGCCCAACCAACCCTAACCCGATGCTCGGCGCCCAGCGCATGCAGGCGGATCTGGCGCAGATTGGCTTGAAGGTGAATATCAAAGTCATGGAATGGGGCGAGATGCTCAAGCGTGCTAAAAACGGCGAGCACGACATGGTTTCCGCTGGTTGGGCGGGGGATAACGGGGACCCGGATAACTTCCTCACGCCGAACCTGAGTTGCGATGCAGCGAAAAACGGCGAAAACTACGCGCGCTGGTGTAACAAAGAGTTTCAGGACCTGATCGACAAAGCGCGCGCAAATGCTGAACCCGCTCAGCGCGCTGCACTCTATGAACAAGCACTCGACGTGTTCGGCAAGGACCAACCATGGATTCCCATGGCTTACCCGAAAATGTTCACCGCCATGCGCAAAAACGTCGAGGGTTTTACCCAAAGCCCTCTGACTACAAATAACTTCGCCACCACCCAGGTGAAGTAATAAGAGACGCTCGGCACCGTCGACATTGACGGTGCCGAACCTGCCTAACCGGCTGATTGAGGTACACAACACGATGTTTAGTTTTATTGCCCGCCGATTGGGGTTATTGATCCCCACGTTTTTCGGCATCACGTTGCTGACGTTTGCGTTAATTCGCATGATTCCTGGCGACCCCGTAGAAGTGATGATGGGCGAACGCCGCGTCGACCCCGAGATGCACGCACAGGCAATGGAACGCCTTGGCCTTAACAAGCCGTTGTATGCGCAATACTTCGACTATGTAGGCAAGCTCGCCCAAGGCGACCTCGGTGAGTCCCTGCGCACCCGCACCAGCGTATGGACCGAATTTACCGCCCTCTTCCCGGCGACCCTGGAACTGTCCATGGCCGCCCTGTTGTTCGCCGGTATCCTGGGCCTGTTGGCCGGGGTGATCGCGGCCTTGAAACGAGGATCCCTGTTCGACCACGGGGTGATGGGCATCTCCCTCGCGGGATATTCGATGCCAATCTTCTGGTGGGGCCTGATCCTGATCATGTTCTTCTCGGTAAGCCTGGGCTGGACCCCGGTTTCCGGGCGTATCGACCTGCTCTACGACATCGAGCCGCGCACTGGCTTCATGCTGATCGACACGCTGCTGGCTGACGAGCCGGACGCGTTTTTTGATGCCTTGCACCACCTGATTTTGCCCGCCATCGTGCTCGGCACCATCCCGCTGGCGGTGATCGCGCGGATGACCCGTTCGTCGATGCTCGAAGTACTGCGTGAAGACTACATCCGTACCGCCAAGGCCAAAGGCCTGTCGCCGGCGCGCGTGGTGTTCGTGCACGGCCTGCGTAACGCGCTGATCCCGGTACTCACCGTGGTCGGCCTGCAAGTCGGCACGCTGCTGGCCGGTGCGGTCCTGACCGAAACCATCTTCTCGTGGCCCGGCATCGGCAAATGGCTGATCGAAGCGATTGGCGCGCGGGACTACCCGGTGGTGCAAAACGGCATCCTGCTGATCGCCTGCCTGGTGATCCTGGTGAACTTCGTCGTGGATGTGCTCTACGGCTTCGCCAACCCACGCATCCGTCACCAGCGCTGAGATCATAACCATGACCACACCTACGCAAGCGGTAGCAGTCGATCAAAGCCTGCTGTACCCGTCCCCTTACAAAGAATTCTGGCAAGCCTTTTCGAAAAACAAAGGCGCGGTTGCCGGCCTGTTATTCATGATCATCATCGTGTTTTGCGCACTGTTCGCCCCTTGGGTTGCACCGCACAACCCGAGCGAGCAATACCGCGACTTCCTGCTCACCCCGCCGTCGTGGCTGGAAGGCGGGCAGATGCAGTTTCTGCTCGGCACCGATGAACTCGGCCGTGACTTGCTCTCGCGCCTGATCCAGGGCTCGCGCCTGTCGTTGCTGATCGGCTTGTCGTCGGTCGTCATGTCGCTGATTCCGGGCATCCTGCTAGGCCTGTTCGCTGGCTTCTTCCCACGCATGCTTGGCCCAACCATCATGCGTTTGATGGACATCATGCTGGCCCTGCCGTCGCTGCTGCTGGCGGTTGCGATTGTCGCGATCCTCGGCCCTGGCCTGATCAACACCGTGATCGCTATCGCGATCGTCTCCCTGCCGTCCTATGTGCGTCTGACCCGTGCTGCGGTAATGGGCGAACTGAACCGCGACTACGTGACGGCCGCCCGCCTCGCCGGCGCTGGCCTGCCACGCCTGATGTTCGTCACCGTGCTGCCCAACTGCATGGCGCCGCTGATCGTTCAGGCCACCTTGAGCTTCTCTTCGGCGATTCTCGATGCCGCGGCTCTGGGCTTCCTGGGCCTTGGCGTACAACCGCCAACCCCTGAGTGGGGCACCATGCTGGCGTCGGCCCGTGACTACATCGAACGCGCCTGGTGGGTAGTGAGTTTGCCGGGTTTGACCATTTTGCTCAGCGTGCTGGCAATCAACTTGATGGGTGACGGCCTGCGCGATGCGCTGGACCCGAAACTCAAGAACGCCGCCTGAGGAGATTCCCATGTCACTGTTAGAAATCAAGAATCTCAATGTGCGCTTCGGCGACAAAACCGCCGTGCCGGTGGTCGATGGCCTCGACATCAGCGTCGACAAAGGCGAAGTACTGGCGATTGTTGGCGAGTCTGGCTCGGGTAAATCCGTGACCATGATGGCGCTGATGGGCCTGATCGAGCACCCTGGCATCGTCACCGCCGACGCGCTGAACTTTGACGGCAAGGACATGCTCAAGCTGAGCAACCGCCAGCGCCGCCAAATCGTCGGCAAAGACCTGGCGATGGTGTTCCAGGACCCCATGACCGCGCTGAACCCCAGCTACACCGTGGGCTTTCAGATTGAAGAAGTGCTGCGCCTGCACCTGAAAATGTCCGGCAAGCAAGCGCGCAAACGTGCTATCGAACTGTTGGAAAAAGTCGAAATCCCCGGCGCTGCCAGCCGTATGGATGCCTACCCGCACCAATTGTCCGGCGGTATGAGCCAGCGTGTGGCAATCGCCATGGCGATTGCCGGCGAGCCGAAACTGCTGATCGCGGATGAGCCGACCACTGCGTTGGACGTGACCATTCAGGCGCAGATCATGGAACTGCTGTTGGCCCTGCAGAAAGAGCAAAACATGGGCCTGGTGCTGATCACCCACGACCTCGCAGTCGTGGCTGAAACCGCCCAGCGCGTGTGCGTGATGTACGCCGGCCAAGCCGTCGAAGTCGGCCAGGTGCCGCAGTTGTTCGACATCCCGGCGCACCCGTACAGCGAAGCGCTGCTCAAGGCGATTCCTGAGCACAGCCTCGGCGCCACGCGCCTGGCCACGCTGCCGGGCATCGTGCCCGGTCGTTATGACCGCCCGCAGGGTTGCCTGCTGTCGCCGCGCTGCCCGTATGTGCAGGAATCCTGCCGTGCGCAGCGCCCCGGCCTTGATCCGAAAAGCCACAGCCTTGCGCGCTGCTTCTACCCCTTGAACCAGGAGGTGGCGTAATGGCCGTCGTTCTTACCGCCCGCGACCTTACCCGTCACTACGAAGTGTCCCGTGGCCTGTTCAAAGGCCATGCCCTGGTACGCGCGCTTAACGGTGTGTCGTTTGAACTGAAAGCCGGCAAGACCCTCGCCGTGGTGGGCGAGTCGGGTTGCGGCAAGTCCACCTTGGCGCGCGCGCTTACGTTGATTGAGGAGCCGTCTTCGGGCTCCTTGAAAATCGCCGGCCAGGAAGTTGCCGGCGCCGACAAGGCCCAGCGCAAGCAACTGCGCAAAGACGTGCAGATGGTGTTCCAGAGCCCGTACGCCTCGTTGAACCCACGCCAGAAAGTCGGTGACCAACTCGGCGAGCCGCTGTTGATCAACACCAACCTGTCCGCCGCCGAACGCCGCGAGAAAGTCCAGGCGATGATGAAGCAAGTGGGCCTGCGCCCCGAGCACTATCAGCGCTACCCGCACATGTTCTCCGGTGGCCAGCGCCAGCGGATCGCCCTCGCCCGCGCGATGATGCTGCAACCTAAAGTGCTGGTGGCGGATGAACCGACCTCGGCCCTCGACGTGTCGATCCAGGCGCAGGTGCTGAACCTGTTCATGGATCTGCAGCAGGAATTCAACACCGCCTACGTGTTCATCTCACACAACCTGGCGGTGGTACAACACGTCGCCGATGACGTGATGGTGATGTACCTCGGCCGCCCGGTGGAAGTCGGCCCCAAGGAAGACATCTACGCGCGCCCGCTGCACCCATACACCCAGGCGTTGCTGTCGGCCACCCCGACCATTCACCCGGACCCGAACAAGCCGAAGATCAAGATCGTCGGCGAACTGCCCAACCCGCTGAACCCGCCGTCTGGCTGCGCGTTCCACAAACGCTGCCCGTACGCGACCGCGCGTTGCAGCAGCGAAGAGCCGCAGTTGCGCGCCTTGGATAACCGCCAAGTGGCGTGCCACTACGCGGAGCAGTTTGTGGCCTGACCCGTAACAAAAATGCGCCGGGGCAAAACCGGTGCATGACACGTGCTCTACAGCCCTTCCCGTCAGGTTGCGCATCAGCCTGGCGGGAGGGGCTTTTTTTGGTTCATCACGCTTTACCAGTGATAAACACCGTTAACTATTCGAAAGCAATCTAACAACCTGTCAGTTCTCACAGTAGCCGTAAAACCCTATCTGCCTTTTGATGAGCCCACGACTTTTATCCAACGGATGGGTAGGCGCTCATGACCACCTTCACGGTTTTTTTCTGCGGCACCGGTTCAACTAAATTTGATGACAGCAACGCCAGCTACTGGAACGGCGAACTGATCTCAACACTCGCGCAAAATACGCAAAGCCTCAGTAAAGAGTTCGCCGAATGGATTGTTATCGACGGACCCGGCAGCGGCAATTTACAAGCCGATGAGCTGTTCACAGCGCCAGGTAACTACCTCCAAGTAAAGGGAGCAGCCCTGGGTTACGGCTGGGAGGAAAACGTGACCCACGCCATGAATATCCTGAAAGGAAGCTTCACCTGGCAACGGGAAAAACTAACCGAAGAAAACTACAACCAACTGCAAAAAGCCGGCATCCCGATTGAGGACGTCAAGGTGACCGGCAGTTGGTACTGGCGCACGTATGATTACGGCGCGCGCAAAGTCACGCAGCAGCAGTTGCAAGAGCAAATCATCAAGACCTTTCGAAAAGACGGCATCATTCCCACCCACGTCAACCTGGTGGGTTGGAGCCGCGGAGGGATCAGTTGCCATATGCTGGCCAATGCGATGCTCAACGACAACGCATTAAAAAATGTGCCGGTTAATATCTTTGCGGTCGACCCTGTTCCGGGGGCTTTGAACTTCCAGCAGAGCCGGGTAAAACTCGGAAGTAACGTGAAAGAGTACGTGGCGTTCTACGCCAGGGATGAGCGTTCCATGGGGTTTGCATGCGTGGTGCCCGACTGTGACAACGCAACCAACATGCACATTTACCCAATGCCCGGGCGCCATGCAACATTAGTGGGTAACGCTGCCCCCAATGGCAATCAAGGATCGAAGGTGTATGCACAACCCGGCCAGATTGTTCGCCACTTTGCGGAAGTTTGCCTGACTCGCTGGGGTGTGCGTCTGGAAAAGAAACTCAACCTCACGCCTACCCAAATAAATGAATCGCTCAGCGCAATGAAAAACGACTTGAAAGGGTATGTGACGATGCGCAACACGGTTTACACGACCCATGCTGAAACAGCCGGCGAGCGCGACATCTCTCTCGGCAGCGCAGGTATTAAATTTACGGCAGCAAAAGGCACCCGCTATACCCCAGAGCCAGGGCTTTCGACAGAACACATCCTGAGCTACGACTACTTTGACGCTATCAGCTGATTGATAGCCATCAGCAGATTCGCGTTATCCCGCCCTTCCCGCCAGGACACATGACAGCCTGGCGCGAAGGGCGGTTTTCAATTGGTCTTACGTATCGCTGTCGCCTTGATCCGCATCGTCATCCGGCGCCTGCTGATCGTCGTCGTCCTTGCTGCCACCCTGGTCCTGGTCGCCGGCCTCGGATTCCGACTTCGCCAGTTGCAGGCCTTTGCCCTGCACCGCCTGCCCCGCCGAGAACCCCGCTTGGCTACTCTGCGGCGGGTTATGCGCCCAAGCCGTCGACATCCCCAACGACAACAGCACCAACACCTTCATCAACAACACTACCCGTTGAAAAATACTCATGGTCGATTCCGCCCAGTCAGTAGATGAATCCCGCGCGACAGCGGTTTACCGTCGCCAGGTTAAACGCTAGCCCCAATGCCCGAATTGCGCCAGACCTCACGTGTCACCGTCGTCATACGTTTCACTGTCTTCGCCCTCGTTGTAGGGGTTTTCTGCATCCTCCTTGGGCGCAGGCTGAATTTGCGGTTGCCAGCCACCGGAATTCACCTCGTTCTGCTTTCGCTTGGTGACCGGGCCGGTGTCTTTCCAGGCAGGCGCTCCTGCGGCTGCCAATGCCCCGGAGGGCGCCCAGGCGGTGGAGAGTCCCAAGGCTCCCAGAAGCATCAAGTGGATGATGCGTTGAGTTGTACGCACGCTGGTCTCCTGTTCCGTCGGTGAATGGGTGTGGTAGAGGAAACGCTAGACCGGATGTGGGGTTTGCGCCAATTGACTGCGCAGATGCTGTTGGTGGTTGGCTTGTGCGTTGCGCAGTTGACAAGGCGGCCGGGTTAACCGTCGTTTTAAAGTCACGCAAGGAGCCCCCATGGCTTTCGGCCTTAAGGATGATGTGCTGACTTTTTTCAAAATAATACGCGCGACACGCTGTGCGGCTCGTATGGCTTGCCAAGCGCAGGTCGAAACGCTGATCACGGGGTCGTTCGCCAACCTGCAATAGTCTTGCTGGCAGGCCACGCCGCGAGGTTCAGGAACATCGTCTATTCATCGCCGAACCGTACGGGGTACTGTAATTGGATCTCTAGCTACTGCAAGACATGGCCTACCAATTCCAACTTTTTTCTTCATATTTTGCGCTTGCTGGAAGAAGGTGTTTGATTGCAGAAATGTAGTGATCAAGAAGTTTTTTATTAGGAAAGCGGGCTTCAAATCCTACCGTCGGGTTCGTGCGATGTGTAACAACCATCAATCGCTTAGTGCCTATAGTTACCGAATTGTACTCAAGCCATGGAGAGCTTTTGATATACTTGCTTTCATTTTTCCAGCCGAGGAGAAGCTTTGCCGATCCAAGCGCTAACGCGGCAGGCCCAACCAAAAACGCTGGTGATTGTGTATAGATCGCGGCACCGACAAATAGAAGCATTGTAAAAATCGCTAAAGCCTTAAAAAAAGGCGCTGAAGCCTTTGGGTAATATAAAAAATATTCAACTTCCACCGAATACTTAGTCATTGTGTAGCTGAATACGGTTTTTTGGCGCGATATCAATATAAAGACAAAAGTTAAGGCGTATGAAAAAAAGTATGCCGCAAATAAACCCGGCATGTAACCTGGAAGGTTTTTCCAAGCTATAATTGTTAAAATTAAATTCATTGCGGTTGCGCCAGCAATCAGCAAAAACTGAACTCTCATATTTTCTCTTGGCGGGGCACTTACAGCTTTTGCATTCCAACTCATGAGTACATCCTCAGCGCTATAAGCACTGGTGCATAGCGGCTGGCCATCAAGAGTTTCTGCTCTGCTCATTTCTGTGCTTGCCATGGTTTTGGATTACCTTATTACGCTATGAGTAACATCGTAGCCGTGTCAAGACTTGAGGATTTTACTTGCCGCTCCTTACTGCACAAGCCGTCCTTGAGTTTTAAGGTTAAACGTTGTAGGCCAAGGTCGGTAAACAGCATACCATCGCGCAAGCGTCTTATGAACCGTAATAAATATGTAAATATGTATTTTGGGGGCAGGCTAATAAGGCCAGCTTTTCTTTGTGTATATAACAGAGGTCGACAGGAGTGGCTCAATTATGGATAGATATCGATTGAGTAACTCTATATTTGAAAATCGAGCTTCAAACCCTACGGTTTGATTTGTACGATGCGCTATGACCATCAGGCGTTCATTATCTATAGTAACAAAATTATACTCCTCCCATGGGCTACCCTTTAAAAATTTTTCTTCGATCTTCCAGTTCAGGATTATTTTTGCAGACCCGAGAGCAATTGCCACAGGTCCGATGAGAAAAAGAAAGGATTTCGTGAAAAATGCAACGGCTATAAATAATAAAATAACAGAGACGGCGATGACTTTAAAAAAGTACCTAGATGAATCCGAGAAGTGCAACCGATATTTTATCTCACCTGACCTTGAAGTTATTCTGTAGTGATAGTGTGTTTTTTGTCGAAGGGCAAATACACTCAAGTAAATGACTAGTCCGTACCCAACACAATAAAGCGTAATGAGTTCGTAAATTGCACTCGGCAAACGGGCCCACATTATCCATGTCATATACGCGCAAGCAATGGTCGCGCAAAGAAGCAGATAAATTTGCGATTTGATTATCTCGCGCCTTGGTGCAGCAATTGTCGTCAACTCCCAGCCCAATAAAGATATTTCTTCGAGAGGGATGCATTTGCTATCGATTTTTTCAGTCATATTTTTTCTCTAGTCGTCATGCTCTTTGTGACTACCCATTTTGTTATCCCTCTGTTGGCTTTGATTTTTATTAATAATGCTCAAGGAAGGGGCGCCTTCACTAGTCGGTACTCATGAAAACATTAACCTTGGCTTTTATAAAAGGCACGACCGGAGATAAGTAAGGCTTAATAAAATTAGCTATACTTTCTTTTTGCTTACGTCTACAGAAGATATTGAGACTCCAATTCACCGTTCGTCCGAGGCGCGGATCAAAGTGGCTAAACTTTAAGTCCACTACCTCTCTATTAGTTGCAATTGCTAGCTGTGTAAAATCTTTCCATTCGTACATCAGGTGATGGTACTGAGTGTGCATCTTTTGATAATTTTTTGAGTGCGCCATTGACAAGTACATAAAGCCCATACCGCCAGGACCGATCAGAGCACCAATCAAAAATGTTGGATCAATGGTTGCTAAATAGATGAAAATAATTGCGGCGACCCCGGTAAACCATTTTAAAAATGTTAATGCCCATTTTGGAAAGTCTTTCCACTCGCAGCACTCTACTCCAGATATGGTAAAGCGATAAGCAAAATTCATTCGCTGATGCGTGACACTCATAAGAACTAACATCATGAGAGAAAAGAAAAATACGCAGGACAACGTTCGCCAAGGCTGGCTCATTCCTTCATACACTGAGTACATAATTAGTGAGCACCCAAATATGAAAAAAGCCAAAAACAAAAACATTAAATTAGCGACAAATGTATTATAATTTCGCGCACGAATTATCCAACCTAACATTTCTGGGTCGTTTTCATACTTCCATTGGAGCTGAGAAGGAAGATCAATCGACTTGCTGAAGTTGAACATTGTAAGACTCATTGATTAATTCAAGAAGAAACCGGCATTTTCAATAGCTGCGTGCCATTCAGCCTGAGTACTATATCGTCTTTTTTCGTCAGTTCGCCGTTGAAAGCATTATTAACTCGATCGGCCTCGCTTGAGACCCACTCAAGCGCCAATCGAAATAGATAACCACACCCGTCATTACGTTGAAGCACGCCTGCCGAATATCTAACCTCCAGCTCAAAATTGGGCCGGCTGTCGATGTGCCAATCCATGCCTGCAACACACGGTGTTGTTGTATATCATACTAAAAAAATCTGCAGGACCAAATTTACCACCGGGGCCGCCATATAGTTAGTCAAGTAGCATCGTAGAGATTGATAATCATCAGTGTGCGCCCCCAGGACAACCAAAAAAAATTTAACCCTAATGGATACTTCCTAAAAATCTCAAAAAAATAACTTAATATTCGTCAACTATTGAATTAAACCTTTACCAATGTCTTCAAGAGCTGAAGCGCTGCCACTAGTCCGTGCTCATGGGAACATTAACTTTGGCCTTTATAAATGGCACACCTGGATATAGATGAGGCTTAATAAAATTTGCTACACTTTCTTTTTGTTTGCGTTTGCAAAAAACATTGAGACTCCAGTTAGTTTTATAATCATTTCCCTCTAGCGTTACGCTATACTTTAGATCGACCACTTCTCTATTAGTAGCAATAGCGAGCTGAGTGAGCTCTTCCCACTTGAACGCATAGTGGTGGTATTCGGTATGCATGTCACGGTAAGACTTGGAGTGTGCCATTGACAAATACATTAACCCCATTCCACCAGGACCTACGAGTGCACCTATCAAAAATGCCGGATCAATAGTTGCCAAGTAAATGAAGATGAGTGCGGTAATACCGGAAAACCATTTTAAAAAAGTCAGTGCCCATTTAGGGAAATCTTTCCACTTGCAGTACTCGACTCCAGATTTTGTAAAGCGATAAGCGAAATTCATTCGCTGATGGGTTATCGATATTAAAGCTGTATTGACAACTAAAAAAAATAATATCGTCGCTACGCGGTCGAATACAGAGTTTTGGTCCGTACTTCGATATAGTAAAATTGAGCCACCTGCTATAGCGATAAAACAGAACCAAAACATTGCGTTAGCCACAAAGGTATTGTAGTTGCGCGCGCGGATCGTCCAGGCTAGCAGTTCTGGCTCATTAGCGTACTGCCAATGCAGGCGGGGAGGAAGATCAAGCGTTTTTTTGAAGTTTAGCATCGTAAGACTCATTGATTAATTCAAGAAGAAACGGGCAGTTTCAATAGCTGTGTGCCACTCATCCTCAATACGATATCGTCTTTTTCCGTCAATTCACCGCTGAAGGCATTATTCGCTCGATCAGCCTCACTCGTGGCCCACTCTAGCGCTAGCCGAAATAAATAACCACGCCCGTCATTGCGCTGAAGCACGCCTGCCGGATATCTAACCTCAATTTCAAAAATTGGGCTGGCTGTTGATGTGCCAATCCAGGCCTGCCAAACACGGTGCTGTTCTGTATTCTTATAAATAAAGTCCGTCGGGCCAGGTTTGCCGCCCGGGCCGTCGGGTAGTCGTCCAAATTGCTTGGGATCTATCCAGTTACCGTGGAGTAACTGCTCATAAAAGCCTATTGCTGTACTTTGCAATTTATTATCGGAAAACAAATATTTTTTCTCGACCATCGCGGGTTGCAAAGCGATGTCTTTACCCACCAACGCAACAGGGACTTGGATCTGGACCCAGAAGCCCAGCCACGTTCTCGGAGTACTGCCACCGCCGTAATATAACGCTCGTCCCAATACGCTGGGCCGTTGCAAGGTCTCCAATAAGGCTTGCATTTGTTTGGGATGCCCCTCTTCCCCCAGCCACTTTGATTCCGTCCCACGTCCCCAACTACACCGGAACAGCCACAGGCGCAGCCCTTCGCGCTTGTAACGGTTGGCGGCCATAGTGAGCATCAAATAAGCGATTCCCAAGATCGCTAAAATGATCGTTACCGGTGTGGACATCACCCAGGAAAAGCTAAACCAATAGCCCAACCCGGCGCCTATGGTTTGTATTCCGGCAATTATGGACATTCCCAATACTACAAATCTTTTAGCGCTAAGCAGGTCGCGCTCTTCTCCACTGGTTGCTTGATCAATGTCGTTGGAAATCTGCCAAGCCTCCAGTCCCGCTGCAATGGCCCCCAAAGCGGCCCACGTCACCGTTCGTAAAATCAGACCTCTCGAAGCGGCTGCCATTTCATTGGCAACAGTGGCTTGTGCACTTCCTCGGGACGCCGCCTTAGCCTCTGCTAACCATTCAGAGTAACCAGCCTTGGCCACTTTCCGGGTTTCAGCACCCAGATTTGCAGACATCTCCCCCGCCCGACTCCAAGCCGGCCCCACCCACAACGCCGCTATCGCATTCGCCGCATACCCAGCATTCGCACCCACCGTACGCCACTCATCCGCTAAGAACTGACCATCGTTGTATGCCTTATTCGCACTATTAAACACGTTCCACACATTCAGGCCTACCAGCAAAACGGGTAGGGCGTTGCCCAGGTTCTGGTTCATCCAGGCCCGAGTGCGGTCCAGGTAAGCATGGGTTCCCGTCAGTTTCAATTGCGCGATGACTTCTGATTGTCCGAGGTCGGCGAGCCATTGATTTATCGTCGGCAGCCCTGCATTCAGGCGCGTGCTGCCGGATGCCTTGGCGACGATTTGATTGGGGCGTTCCAGCATCAGGTTTTTAAGTTGGGCTTCGTGGGCTTGTAATGAAATGCGCGCGGAGCGTTGATCATGCGGCGTGCCGGGGCGGTGGACGATGCGTTTGTCGCCGTCTATCTTTTTCTGCAGGGTTGCAACCTTCAGCGCCCAAGCCTGGAAGTCGCGCTGGTAGGTCGGGTTGAACACCAGTTGGGTCGCGCTGGAAATTTCGGTAGAAATTAATACTTGGGGCACGGCGAGCAGTAAGCCCAGTTGTTGCTTCATCGCCGGTAAAAGCAGGCCGCTCAGCCCGTGCCAAGCGTCTTTGGCCTGGTTGTTGGCGACTTTGATCAGGGTGGTCATGGCGGCTTTTGCCGCGTCGCTCATAGCTTTGTAAAGCTTGCTGTTCTTGACGAGTTCCAGGTCGAATACCGCTTTGATTTCCCCCGTGCGGGTAGCGAGGCTGGTGGCATCGCCTGCGGACGTGGGCGACAGCGCGGCAGAACCGCCATCGCCTTCGCGGCCCTGGTCGTCGAGGTTGCCGGTGGTGCTGAAGTTGTGCGTCACCTGCTTGATCAAGTTGGCAACGTGCGGGTTGAAGTTGAACAGCGCAAGGCCGAACAGTTTGGTCGGTTTTTTCGCCTGCTCGCACAACCACGTTTGCCCGGCCTGCGCGTTGCCCAATGCGGTGTAAAGGGCGTGGGCGGTTTCGAGCAACTGAGTCGCTTGCTCTTCGTTGCAGGTGTCGTGGTAAACGGCCTCGGCAGACGGGCTCAGTTGGTCGAGCCAGGTCAGCAAGTCTGCTTCGCTACGCTGAATATGTTGCTGCAACTGCAAGGCTTCACGCGTGGTTTGGCTGAGGTACTGTTGCACCTCATCAAACCGCACATCCTCACGCCAGAGGCGCTTGGCGTTCCATTCCTCGACAGCGCTTTGCCAGGCAGTGTGTTCCGGCAGTTTGCCCCATTTGGAGGTGAACAGTGTTTGCGACGCGCTGATTATCGAGGCGGCGCCCATCTCTACCAAGGGTGCTTCAATGCCAGACACCAGGTCCTTGCCGCGTTCCACTTGATCATTGGTGCTGAGCAGCGCGTACAGATCGTCGGTATAGGCTTGCCGCTGAATCGGGTCTTTGATTGATGACGGAATCAGCGCGTCGGTATTCAGCCCACATAAATTCTGCACGGCAAATGCGCTTTGCAGTTTGTGTTGGTGCAGCGCTTCGAACTGGCTCTGCTCCATCAGCCGCCCGATCAGGTTCATGTTCAGGTCGTCGACCAGCGCCAGAGGGTCATCCAGCGCAACGAAGAGCGCCGTGTCCTGCGCCGGAACTCTGCCGCGCACCAGTGCCTCCTCGAAGGCCGGCTTGAACGGTGCGTCAGCCTCGGTTGCTTGGGTCGGCAGAAGAGTGCTGGTGAAGGTCGGGGCTTTTTCGCCGGCAACCAGAATGTCCGCCACGCTTTTGCCCAGCTCGGTGATGGCTGCCCCGTGGCTGACTTTTGCCTGCGTACAGTACGTCGGCAGATCGACCTTGCGCATCCATTGTGTTTGCTCGGTGGCGCGGCTGCGCATCAACTCGCACATGCGCCAGGTCCATTGCACAGGAGAGTAAGCGATGCGCAGTTGGCTGTTGCGGGGGTATGTCAGATAGGGTTGTGTGGTGCCCGGATTGATGCGGATGTCTTTATTCAGCTGGCCGTCGGTCCATGTGTGGCGCGTGAGCATTTCGCCCTTGACCTGATATTCATGGAAGGTTTTTTCGGTGCTGTTCCACACATAAATCCAGCCATCGCGCAGTTGGCGCAAGGTGTAGCTGCGGCTCTTCAAGGGTGGCAGCGTACCGCCCGACCAGTTGGACGGCAGCGGGTTAGGTCCCTGAGCACTGCCTTTTTTCGGTGATTCGTCCAAGGCGTATCGAACCGGGAAAATCGCCACTTCCCCTTGCATCAACGGGCACTGCCCCTTGGCCATCGAGGTGTTCTGGAACGCCTGGTTACGGTTGGCCTGTTTCAGTTGAGCGGCTGTGGCGGGCTGCGTCATCACACTTCCTCGTCGATTTCGATGGCCAGGCAGTCGTTATCCATCTGCTGGATACGTAACTCTGGAGCCAGCTTGAGTGCTACGGCGGTGCTGGCAAGCCATTGCTGATAGGGCGAATTGGGGCGAACCGTAAACCCGGTGCCCCAGCGCAAGCTGTACTCAACCCAGATGGCCAGGCTGCGCTCGCTGGACAGGCCCCAGGTGTCGGCCTCATCCAGCCGTTGATCGAACCACTGCGTGCGGCTGACCGGGTCCAACTTGGCTATCCGTTCTGGGTGGCTCTGTTCGAAACTTTGATTCAGGCGCTCCATAAATCGCCAGCGCGCAGCCTGGTCGAGTGCAGCCAGCTGAGCCTCTCCCAACTGGGCGTAGGTATTCACCCATTCAGGAGGTGTTGCACCACGCAATACACTTCGCCATTCACAGGGCTGCGCAAGCTCCCATGAATGCGATATTTGGGGAATATGCCACGCCTCAATCGGTCCCAAGACGGCATCCAGGTGCTCGCCCTGATGACTGCCCAACCAGTAACGCGTCACCAACGGGTCGGCAAACCGCAGTAACCCATTACCCCCCAGCACATCCGGTGGCGCGATAAAACGCCGTAGGTGCGCTGCAACACTGGGCATAGGCGCGCGGCTGTAAAGCAGGCTGGCGTCGGCTTGCTGAAAGGCACTTTGGCAAATGTCATTGATGAGCGAGGATGAGCCTTGCAGCGATACCAGAATGGGGCCTACATCGTGCAGTTCTTGCCAGCGCGTGCCGATGTACAGCGGCACGATCTCAAGTGGTTCGCCGCGCTGGTACAAATGTTTAATCGCGTCGGGCCGCAACACACCGTCGATTAGCACAAAGTTGGCGGGTGAAGGGTTAGTCACTTCGCACGGTCCTTCTCGGTTTGTTCCTTCGCCGCCTGCTCGCAGATCTCACAGCGCGGCGTTGCACGCATCAACGCTTGCCGCTGCGCCGGCACCAACAGTTGACCCGGCACATCCGCATCCGCCTGTTTCAACGGCCCCGGCAACAACGGCGCCGCCGGCGTGCCGCTGCCAGGGCTGCCACCGGTATTCACATTCACCACCGGCCCGCTGAACACCACGCCGCTGCCATCAATCTTGATAAAACTGCCGCCGGCCTTGAGCGTCAGCTCACTGCCGGCTTCCAGCACCACCTTCAAGCCGCTGCTCAGGTGAATTTCCTGGCCGGCCTCAACGAACTGCCCGGTGCCGATTTTGACGTGCTGGTTCACCGCAACCGTCAGGTGGTCGTCCGCGCGCGCTTCAACTTTGCGGTCGGCGTAGACGGTGTGGTGTTCCTCGGTCTTGAATTCGCTGTAGGTATTGGCTTCAACGGTGTCGTGGCGTTCGTTGCCGACCCTGATTTTTTGGTCGTGTTCGATGTTTTCATCCCAGTCGCGCTGGGCGTGCAGGAAGATTTGTTCCTGGCCTTTTTTATCTTCGATGCGCAGCTCGTTAAAACCGCTGCCGCCGGGCGAACTCAGGGTCTTGAAGGTGCTGCGCGTCTTGTTGGCGGGCAGGTCGTAGGGGACGACGTTTTCCTTGTGGTACAGGCAGCCGCTGATCAGTGGCTGGTCGGGGTCGCCTTCAAGAAACGTCACCAGCACTTCCATGCCGATACGCGGGATGGCGATGCCGCCGTAATGCGCGCCAGCCCAGGCGGAAGAAACGCGCAGCCAGCAGCTGGTTTTGTCGTCGGCCTGGCCCTCGCGGTCCCAGTGAAACTGGACTTTGACGCGACCGTATTGATCGCAGTGTATTTCTTCGCCTTTGGGCCCGGTGACCACGGCACTTTGGCTGCCGAGGATGCGCGGTTTGGGGTGTTTCAACGGGGGCCGGTTCGGCACGTCCCACGGGGTTGCCAGGAAGCGGTTGCGATAGCCCTGATGGAAGTCGTCCTTGAGCGCGGTGGTGTCGCTGGTCACCGACTCTTCCAGCACGTGCGGCTGCTTGCCTTCGTGGAGTACTTCGGTGAGCAACCAGAGGTCGTTCCAGCGGGCTTTGCTGTGTTGGGTCAGGGCCAGGAAGTGGCCGCTGACCAGCAACGGCTGGTCGCTTTTACCCTCCCCCAGAAACACATGATGTTTACCCTCGACTACCGCCCAGCGAGAGGGCGTGTGAGAACCCCGCGCATTCACCTCCGGACAATTGGTTGATCATGGAGAGGTAGTAACTTTGCGGATTAGGGGTGGTCGTCACGC
>NZ_VUAZ01000043.1 GCF_009296165.1 Pseudomonas kitaguniensis
CGGTTCTCCCGGATTGCCCGGAATCTGAGCGTTTGTAGGAGCCTGTTTTTCGTCGCGGCTACGTTGAAATCTTTGTCCGAATACTTGTGCGACCATTTAAGATTTCAATCTCACGCGCTTACTTTTCTGCCCTGAGAACCGCGTCCGGCTTTTTCAACAGAATCGGCCAGAAGCGGCCGGTCAACAGAGGCAAAAACGAGCGCAAAGCAAATAACTATCGCCTGCCAAGACGAGATCGTTTAGGAACGGGCTCCAGGCTGCCCCGTTAAGTGAAGCGAACGGCTTAAACTATTTGTTAGGCTATTGTTACCCAGGACCGCTTGCTTCCACCAGTAAGTAATCCTGCTTTTTGTCGCACCACTTAAATGAGGCGCTAGTTATCGCAGATGAATCTTCACAGAATACACCAAAGAAATTCAAAAGAGCGTCGATTCTAATCTCATATGCCCATTTATGCCGCTGATAGTCTGAGAAAACTAGCATCGACGCAAAGGATGTACCTTCAGTAATTGTTTGCATCCAGTAGTAATGAATTAGCTGGTTGCACACCTCAAGTGCAGAGAGGGTATGAGGCTCCGGATGCTCCATTTCGAATCGTTCTTCAGGCCAGCCCGCACCCGTGATAGTAAACGGTCGATTTCCGATCTTTTTGTAACGTAGTACTGGGAGGCAAGTTCCGCGGGCTTGATCATTTACTTTTGGTCGTTCCAGGAGCGAGCGAACCTGGAAAGCAACTATCATCAGTTGTCTCTCATAGAGAACATGCTGTTTTTCAGACCAGCGTTTGTACTTACGTTTCTTACGGAGCCAAATGAGATCATTTCTAAGCTCTGCGCGCCAGTAATAGGACTCGATCATATTTAGCGCCTAACTATAAATGGACAACGTCGATGCATAGCGTCACAGGTCCACGCTATCTGATTTCGCTCAGTTCGGCGACTTGGATATCTTCGATCTCTGCGAGACTCAGGTTCTTCTGTTCAATCGTAGCCTTCATCCGCTGGAACTCAGCCTCTGATGATG
This sequence comes from Pseudomonas kitaguniensis, assembly GCF_009296165.1. Lineage (GTDB taxonomy): Bacteria > Pseudomonadota > Gammaproteobacteria > Pseudomonadales > Pseudomonadaceae > Aquipseudomonas > Aquipseudomonas kitaguniensis. Next base: position 1,024 of record NZ_VUAZ01000043.1, read on the forward strand.
AGGGTTGGACCACACGTACCTCGAAGACCGCACCTACAACTTCTTCCACCTTCTCGCGCTTCAGCAAACCTGTTGAAATTGTCCTCGAAACGAGCCTGCCGTCGCTTGCGAGAACAGCCTCCATACCAACAGGAAGTTCTGCTTTCAGCTTTTCCAGCTTCGGCGCAATCAACGCCGCCTCAGTGCGAGGTAGCATTATGCTTTTCGGCTCTGCCCATCTAGGGCCGAAATGGTACACCGCTGCGTACATGATCTTTGCCTGAGTTTCACCCACCCCAGCAGCCCGCATGGCGGTATAGAACGCCCGATGTGTGGCTCGCCAATCCCTGGTTCGTTCCACACATGCGACATCATGAATGATGGCGGCTTTTCGATACTGACCTTCGAACGGCGCCCCTATTACACTCCAAGCAACGCGAGGGATCGAAGCTCCGTCAGTGATAGTGTCCTTAGGCGCCAACCAGAAAAGTTCCTCCGGCCCCGGCCCCTTGTATGTGAAGTCTATCAAGAGCCTGGCATGGTTTTTCTCGTTCAAAAGCTCCACGTTCAGTGGTTCCGAGAATCTTCCCCAGTCTTGTGCTTGCACGCTGGCAGCAAGCAGGATCGTAGCTGCCGCAATGGCTGACTTCATTAGCCCCTCCTTGAACGCGTTCGTTGGCAGAGATCACCTTTTCAAGAGGTGACAGTAGTAAATGGCCGTCATCTTGTCCAAGCCCCCCATGTTCACGGCGAGAAAGTCACCTAGCACAGTGACAGATCACGGCCAAAAACGGGCGATGAACTTATGATCACTTCAGACGCAGTGTTGCGATGTTCGGTCATCAGAGAGGTAGAACAGATTCGGTCGTTAAGCAGTTATGGCAAGACCAACCCATGCCAAATCGGAGCCCGCATGTGCTGGTGGAAAAAATCCTCTCGCACCAGTTTTCAATGGATTGAGAGGTTTTTCCCGGTGATTCGAAAGCACAATCGATGTGTTGAGACGCTTGAAATTGCTTTATCGAGGTGAGTGCGCTGTTTTTATGACACAGCATTATGACCAAGTTAGGTATCCCGCACTCAGCTGCTTGAACCGGCTATCAAGTGGAGCTTTGCCATTACCAGGCAGATTGGCGATGAGGAAGTCGATGCATTCAAGTAATCGCTGATTGACTACACCTGATTTTAGCTTTTCTAGCGCGATGCATGCTTGTTTTCTGCAAACTTCTTGGCTTAGCCGAAGCTGTATTTCGTAGGAGGTTAAAGCGACCAGTGCTGATGGAGCCCACGTGTCGCCTAATAAAACAAGAAGCTGGTCGTAATACCCTGCACCTCTTGGTGAAACTCCGTTGTAATAGGCTCGCCCATTTCCGATACGGCACATGAGAAAAGTTTTTATGAGTTTAGGGCCAAAGTTTTGCAGGATATCTTGCTGGTTGTGGATATACGACATGATTTCGGCAGCTACGGGTGCTTCATGATGATAGTTATCCCAAGCATGATGTTTTTCTAGCAATGTATCGACCAAACCATCAACTATTATTGCCCGCTCTGCGTTGGAGCGGAAGGCATTACCGTCGACGACTTGGAAAAACTGAGCACCGAGATCATATTTATCCTTGTGAAGATTTGTATTATATCCTTCTAATGTTAAGCCTAAGCGGTATTTGAAATCGTCATTGCTCGCTTGCCAAACAGATACAGATAAAAGTGAAATGTTTTTTCGGACCTGTGGATCCGTATCCTGAGCGACGTATATCCCAAACATTGTTCTCAGTACGTTCCCGCAGTGGTGAGAAGCGAGCTCGTTGATTTTTCCAGTTATTCCTGCAAGATTGGCGGCGTCTAATGGTTGCGTATAGCTGCGTAAATTTTGAATAAATGCCTGAACCTGTAGTGCAGACTCTGTAGGTCGGTCTTTCAGGACGTCTTTGATGCAGTTTGTTAGCCAGCCTAATAGTTCGTAAGCATTGATGGTGTAATTAGTGGGGTGCGAGATACCTATGTCATTTCGCATATCGAGCATATGCTTTAATTTTTTTGATGTGGTCTCGCTGATTAGTTCAAGCTTACGACAGGTATCAAGTAGGGTTGAATCTTTTACGGAGCGAAGATCCTCCTCTGTTTGATAAAACTCTCTGTTTTTCCCGCCAATAGCTGCGTCGTAGAATATATCAAGACCGTAAGCTACGACTTTTTTGTGAAGGTCTAGGACTACTTCATTCCAGATCGCATTGAGGGAGTAATCGAAAAGACCGAATCCTGCGCCCACCACAAATTTTGAGAGATATCTAGCTCCTTGCTTCGCTTCGGGAGGAAGTGACTCGATAAGTGCCAGCAAGCTATGCCCAATAATGGCTCTGTCTTCAGCGGACGCAATAATATTGTCATGTGGGAGCCCAATGCTTTGCAGGACCTCAACGATCATCTGTGCTTGTGGATCAACTAGCTGCATTTGTGGTTTTGGAATTAGGTTGTTCATCGATGATTCCCTCCAGTTAGCGGGTGATGCTGGCTTGGTGTCGTGTAGTGATGCAAGAGCCTGCTGTTTGTAATGTTTTCTAGCTCTTGGCTACATATTCAGATGCCTTCCGCGGCGAAAACGGCCCGATCGCCAGGACTATCGGTGACGACAGACGAAGCGGATTGTTTCGCACCTGGGTGAAGCGTGCCAGCTGGGGGACGACTGCTTGGTAACTTGCATAGGACCTGTCCTTGTCAAAACGTGGATGCATTCTGCCAGTACCAGCTTGCGTAGGCTATCTTGAGCGAACACGCCATCAAAGTCCGCTTTTGGCCGGTAGCAGCCCTTCTAAGCTAAAGACTGTAGTCCGATCATCATAAGCCGCTCCTCGCAGAGCAGTTCTTGATGTAACACCTATTTGCCCTGTAACACGTCTATCGGCAAACGAAACACAGCTGTGTAACGCAAAATAAATCATTTAAAAACATATACTTAAAAAATATCGTAACACCCGTAACACCCGTAACACGGTTTTATTAGGGTACCCCCCTAGCCCCATCAGTATTGCTCCTCCAGCGAAAGGAGATCGATCATGTTCTTGGCTTTGATTAGACAGCGGGGTCCCTGCGCATGTTGGTTTGTCACGGGGTAGGAAACCCGCGTGATCGTATCAGCGGAAAGATGCCCAGCTTAGTGAACAGGTGAACCAGGTGAACTGCTGTTCATCAGTGCATTTGCCCTATGAATCGGAAAACCGCTGGGGACCCTGGGCATTTCGGATAAACGCGGGGCATAGAACCCGCCGGATCTCGTTAGTGGCTGGGCTCCAAAGTTAGTTGACTGGTTGACCGAGTTGACCGGGCCAATCGTTCACTATCCTGAACGAAACCCATGACCGTTACAGATCCGGTAAGGATGCCCTTTTCTTTTCAAGATCCTTTCAATTTCAACGTTGAAATTTCAGTAAGCTGGTGCGGCTGCCGCTACCACGATCCCGCGGGTTTCATGCCCCGTACCTTCAAGAATGCTCCAGGGTCCCCGGCGACATATCAGACCTACCCTCCCACCAGATTCGGGGGTATTTTCTCCGGTCACCCACTGGAGTAGGAAACACAATGTTCTGGCGCAGAGACAAACCGCTGAGGGTAGAGCTGCTTACACCTATCCAGGTCACTGCTTCCTCAGCCCCTGCACATCACGAGAAGTTAAATGACCCAGTTGCCAAGGAGGCGAAAACCAATACAGACCTGGCCTTCAAACTGATTACATTTGGAGCGCTAGCATCGCAAGCCGCGCTGGTGATCTACGGGTACTCGCTCCTATCCGGCAGATTTCAGCAGTTCGGTATCGACCAGAACGAGCTATCACTGGGCACATCCACACTGCTTCTGCATGGGTACACCAGTCTGTTCTCTGGTGCATTGGACGCTGCGGAACAATGGCCCATCGTAGGACCCAGCCTCCTGGCATTCGCATTTGTGGCAATTGCTGCGCTCTTTGTTGCGGTTATAACGAGGAGGCCCAAGGCCAACGTAGTGATTGGACTTGCAGCATGGATAGGGATTGCCATGTTTATGGCGTTCTTCGCTCCTGGCGCAGGAGTTCAACAAGGTAGGGGGGCGGGGCTTGCAGATTTTAAAAGGTATACCCAGTTACAAACTGCCGGGGACCTCGAAGCTGTGGATACCGTGGTAACCGACAAGGGCGAACGCCTGGTAGGCCATTTGATCCTGGCGGACAGCAAAAGTACGTTTCTACTCGTGGGCAGGATCCTATTTAAGCTTGATGGTACGACTGGCCGCGTAATCCGTGAGACGGAGCTGAAACAACGTCCTCCTGAGATGGAAAAGCTCCCACCAAAGGCGTAAATCCAGTCGCAGCAGAAAGGGCCATGTATGCCCACGTGTATGCCTAACCGACACACAACGTACGAGACCCAGTAAATACGGCAGCCTAACCGCCCAGTTCAAACGACGCCGGGCCATATAGTTAGTGGTTTCGGGCTGTCTCAGACAGTCTACGAAACACCCCAATAAGCCCGCCCTATGCGGGCTTTCTTGTTTCCGGCTATCCATCTCTCGAAGCAACCGCTCCCCCACGCCCTAGCCATCGCTGCGCAGAATGAACCAGCGGCAGCGCTCGTCCTCCGCGCCACGCACTCTGCATACCCCCTCAAACAGCCTGCGGCACCGGGCCAAACTCCAGGCATTCAGACAATGGCGTGAACTCACCTCTACGGCACAGCCATGCCGTTAAAAGGCTGTAGCCCGATGACGCTGCGACTATGTGGGCTCTGCTTTGCCTGGCTTCTCTGCGTTGTCGCGCCTCTGCCTGCGTCAGCGACTCACCTTTTCTGCGGGCGGTGCCCAACAACGAAAGGATTAACAGCCCCATGACGATGTAGAACACCGACACCAAGGTCAGCTTGGCAATCACGGTCAGTACGATATTGACGCCGCCTTGGTTGGTTTTCACCGAGGCATACACGGCATACACGACTGCCAGCAGCACGCCGGTGGCCACTGACACTTGGTACACTTCTTTGGGCATTCCCAACCAGCCGCAAACAAGGCCAATGAGCAAGCCGGTGATTGGCAACCCATTGGTAATTGCGGCGTCGGTGTAGTCATTATAGATAGTTGCCTCTTCCCGATGATGGCGTAACACCGCCCAGCAGGACGCCAGGATTGCTGCCAGCAACGCGCATTTCCATGCGACGTTGCCTGCCTGCTGCCATAGCGATTCTTTCTGTGGCGCCTGACTTGCTGGCGGCTGCGGGGCTGTCTGACGGGGTGTCGGCTGAGCATTAGCAGCCTGCTGTTGCGCGGCCTGTCGGCGTTGTTGAGAAGCCTGCTCTTGGGCTATGTAAGCTTGGTTTTCGCGGCGCGTTCTTTCAGCTTCTTCAGCGTAAGATTTGGCCATTTGCTGTTGCCGCTCAGCCTCCAGTTTCTTGCCTGTTTCGGCGCTTTTAATGTTTTCAAGTGCTTTGATACGCGCACCCAATGTTTGATCCAGGCATTTCTGTGTGGTGCATTGGTCGCGAATAACAAGCCAGTCACGCTGGGATTGGCGAAGCTCATCTGGCTGATCGGTGGCGCTCAGGGCTGCCTTGTAGCGCCCCGCAAGGATGTTATCGACGCCTGACAGGTAGCCATCACGGCAAATTTCTTTTTCGGCAAAATTGCCAGCTTTAGTGCAGTCAAAACTGGCGGCCATCGAATGGCTGGCAAGTAACAGCAATAACAGCGCAGTCGCGCGGTGAACTAACATTTAGACGATCTCCTGTCTGGCAACCCGAGAATGAATATCCCTGTCACATTCAATGTGCTGGGCTCATAACGGCCAGCTCCGTTTAGCCCCGCACGTCGGCAGGAAAGTAGTCAGGGAGTACGCAACCGGCTTCGCCCGCAATGCACAGCGCGCTGCCTTCATCCATATAGTCTTTATAAGTGCCTTGGCCGATGAATGCGGATGCGTCACCGTGACAGTTGGGACCGTCCTGCCCCTCATCAGCGCAATAGGCAGGTTGACCCTCATATTGAAAGATCACGATTTTGTCTGCGCTTGGGTTGCCCGCGACGGTGTGGCTTTCAAGTGTCTGTGTTGGCGTTGTGGCAGCGGCATTTTTTGCGCGCTCACGCTCGTTAATACCGGCCACAGCCAAGTCAAAACGGTTGGTCAGACGCTGTATGGACTCAGCCCCGCCTTTGCCCGATTTTTCGAACAGCATCCAAATATAGGTTTCGTCAGCAGGGCCGTCGACCAGGTTGATCGTGTGTTGCCCATCCGATACCTGAACACCGAGTAACCCTGTGACGGTGGCCCAACTGCGTAAAAAATGTTTGGGTGCTACAGAAAACAACAGGGCGATGTGTTTTCCACCCGCGAGTTCTGCACGGGCTTCAACTACCTTCATGCCTGTTGCCGCAAAAATTTTGTGGGCTTGCTCAGACTCGACGTAGCGGATGTCCACGTTGGACAGCAACTTATTGTCCTCAAGCGCGTCCTCAAGTTCTCTGCTTGTATCTATCCCCATGCTTGCCAACAGCCGCTCTTTGCGCTCTGGGTCTTGCGCGGTAGTGCCAGTTAGCGGGATCAGATCTTTAGGCGTAAGTTCTTCGACAGCGCTGATTGCATTGTTCGAAATAACATACAGGGGAAGGTAAAAAAACAGGCCGAATAGCAACACAGACAGCCAAATTTTAAACAGGGTACGCATTCGCAATCCTTTACGTGCTCGGGGGGTAGTCCCACCAGGCGTTCCATTCCCAAAGGTCGGGCTGTCAACGCTGGCAGTGACCGTACCCTCAGATTATCGGACGAATGTGCGATAGCTTGAGATCTGCAGAGCATCCCATCCCCAAGGCCCCTGCACACCGCCTCCACGCGTGATGCCATTGCGACATCACCGCTCTCGAAAAGATCCTTTCTTATACAAAAATATAAATTTGTACAACTTTTTATAAAGTATTTAGCATCAACGCCGACACGCTAAATGAAATGTTTAATTTCGTTCAAACGTTGAAAAGCCGAGAAAGCCGAAAAGAGCCAGGCAACCTCGAGAAAATGGACCGTTCTCACCCCAAAAACACAAACAAACCGTCCCATTCCGGGCCTGTGAGAACCATGAACATCCTTACTCCTGCCGTAAACCTGGCTAACCGCCTACGCTTCCCCACCAAGTTCGGCCTACTGGCTATCATCGTCCTGATCCCGCTGGTGTTGCTGGGCTGGCGCATCATCCATCAACTCAACGACAGCCTTGAAAATATCAGTTCGGAGCAGCTTGGCCAGCGCTACCTGATGGAGGTGACGCCGGTACTGCGCTTGTCCATGCTGCAGCGGGCGCTGACTAACCGGTTGCTGAGTGGTGACCAGACCGCTCAAGCCGACCTGTCTGCCAACCAGGCAAAGCTTGATGAGGCTTTTTCCAAACTGGCGACCATTGACAGGCAATTTAATGTGCAACTGGAAACCGGTGATCGCGTGCAGCGTTTACGGGCAGGTGCACAAAAACTGATTGAGCAGGCCAAAGGCAATGCCAACCAGGCGAAGATGTTCGACGAATGGAATGATCAACTGACGGAAACATTGAATTTCGTCTATTTCGTCTCTGCCACGTCCGGGATGGTGCTGGATGAGGATTTCGCATCGCTGTTCATGATCGATCAAAGTACCTTGAGGTTGCCGCGCCAGATCAACATTGTCGGGCAACTGCGCGGCATGACCAGCGGCCTGCGTGACGGGCAACCGTTGGGCGATGGCAACCGCTTGGTTATCCAGTCGTTGCTCAAGCAAGAGCAACTGATCCGCCTGCAACTGCAACAGAGTCTTAACCTGCTTCGTCGTAAAGAGCCTGTACTCGCCGATAAAATCCAGGCACCGGTGACTAATGCGTTACGCGACCTCGACAGTTTCCGCAGCGACCTTGAGGCCATGGTGGGCTCAACGAGCGACACCCTGAGCGGCGTACAGAACTTGCTGCCCAAGGGCAACGCCGTGGTTGCCGAGCTGTACAAGGCGCAGGACCTTTTGCAAGCTGCTCTGATGGACACGCTGGACCAACGCAGCCATGAGAAAACCTCTGAGCGGTCGCTGATCCTGGGCATGTTTGCCTTTATGGGCTTGCTGCTGGCGTATGCGTTCAGCGGTATCTACAGCGCCATGCGCAGCACCATCAACGCAGTGCTCAACGCCGCGCGGCTGATCGCTCAGGGCGACCTGACGACGCGCCTCACGGTGCAGGGCAGAGACGAGATGGCCGACGTGAGTACCAGCCTCAATCTGATGGTTCAGGCCTTCGCCGATTCGCTTTCACAGGTCGAGCGCAGTTCGCGTTCGGTGTCCGACGCCTCCACGCGCATGGGTTTGTCGATCGATCGCGCCAAGCACTCGATGAATGTTCAGCAACAGGAAACCGAGCAAGTCGCAACGGCCATCAACGAAATGACCGCCAGCGTCGCGGACGTCGCGCAAAACACCGAAGGCGCAGCGCATGCCGCCGAGCATGCGCGCCAGGCATCCAACACCGGGCTTGCGATGATGCAAGAGACGCGCGTGACCATTGAGGCGCTGGCCAACGAAGTGCAACTGAGCGCGCAGAAGGTCTCGGCGCTTGCACTGCACAGCCAGCAGATCGGCGGCGTGATTGAGGTGATTCGCAACATCGCCGACCAAACCAACTTGCTCGCACTGAACGCTGCGATTGAAGCGGCGCGAGCCGGTGAGCAAGGTCGCGGGTTTGCCGTGGTGGCTGACGAAGTTCGAACCCTGGCCTCGCGCACGCAGAACTCCACGGAAGAAATCCGCCGGATTATCCAGGAGCTTCAGGTGGCGACGTCGGCAGCCGTGGAACAAATGAAAGCGGGCGAGCAACGTGCGCAGGAATGTATTGCGTCCGCCGACCAGGCGTCGAACAGCCTGGATGCTATCAACGATGGGGTTGAGCAGATTGTCGGGATGAACACGCAGATTGCGAGTGCGGCGGTTCAGCAGCACGCCGTGTCTGAAGACATCAACCGCAATGTGACTGAAATTCGTAACGGCAGCGTCGTGCTGATGGAGGGCGTGGAAGACAACGCCATCACGGCTGAAGAGCTTTCGCTGTTGGCCGCAGAGATGCGCACGGTGGTTTCGCGCTTCAAACTGTAGGCAAGCCGCGCAGTGATGGAACACTGATACCCGCCGCTAAAACAGCCCCCGCACCGGCATCCGGTGCGGGGGCTTTTTTGTGCCTGGCTCGCCGCCTCAGCGCTTCAACGCTTCCAACCGCGCCGGCAGGTCTTCGTTGGGAAAGCGCTGGTGCAGCGCCAGCAGCTTTTCATCCGCCGCTTTGGTTTGCCCAGCCCGGCGCAGGCTCACAATTTGCTGCAAGCCCTCCTCCAGCGATGGCGATGCCACCGGGGCGCGCTTGCTGAGTGCTGCCGCGGGCTGATCCGCCAACGACGCGGCGATTTCCGCGTTAGCCGGCGCACCGTTCACGTGGGGTGCGACGGCCAGCCGGGCCATTGGCGCGGAGAAAGTCGCAGTGGCCAGCTCCGGTTGCGGCACCGGCGAGCGTGTCAGCATGCCAACCATCAGCGCTACGCCTGCGACGGTGGCAAATGCCATTTGCCAGCGCGGTCGACGGCAGGCCAGAAGCCAGCGTTGCCACAGGCTCGGCTGCGGCGCTGGCGCTTCGCGGCGGGCGGCGTTGAGGATGAACGCGTCGAGGGACGCAGGCGGTTCGCCGCTGCCGTGTTGACGAAAATGGGTGACGAGCAGGTCGTCGGGGTCCGGGGTATGTCGGGAGTCGGTCATGCGGGCATCTCCTCGGCCAGCAGGCGGCGCAGTTTCTGCTGGGCGTAACGCAGGCGGCTTTTTACGGTTTCCAGCGGGGCGCCGGTGAGCGTGGCGATTTGCGGCACTTCAAGGTCACCGTGCAGGCGCAACAGGAAGACTTCGCGCTGGTCTTCGGGCAAGTCTTGCAACGCGGCATCGAGGCGAGCCTGGTCGCGGCTCAGGCTCAGTAGCTGCTCAGGGCCGGCGCTGGCGTCGGGCTGGGCGTGCAGTTGCTCGTCGTAGCTGTCGTGCAACGGGTTGTGTAGGCCGTGCTTGCGCCAGTGATCGATCAGCCGGTTGCGGGCAATCTGAAACAGCCACGTACGAAAACTCGCCCGGCCCTGTGGCTGAGTGGCGCTGCGGATCAGGCTGAGCCAGGTCTCCTGGTAAACCTCTTCGGCCAGTTCAACCTTGTTGCTCAGCGACAACAGAAACCGATACAGGCCCTGGCGGTGCCGCGCGTACAAAACCTCGAACGCAGCAGCATCACCGGCCCGGTAGCGGGAAAGCAGCGACTCGTCGCTGGGGGAATCATGTGGAACGGCCATGTAAGGGGCGAACTCCTTTTGTGGTCACGGCTGGTTTCCTACGTCGCCCCGGCGCTGTTCGCGAGTGAACCAGGTCACCGCAAAGCTGTGCGACAACACAGTGAATGCGCAAAAAAGGCCAGGATATTGGCTTAACCTCATGAGTGAATAATCCGCTCATATGGTAAGACGCCAGGCTTCAGCGGTTCGGGTTAAGCGCAGCTGATTACAACGTTTTATTCATCCGGCTGACGCAGGTCCAGCAGCGGCGAGCGTGATCGATGGAAATCTAACCGCGTGCGCGTTCGAAATTAAACACTTTAATAATGAATAAAACGCCAAAAAGGATTCATGCAGATACATTTCGAACTTTGGAAAGTTATTCCAACACCGTTTTGTGCGCACGGCATCACAGCAATCCTTTCATGGCTGACATGGCAAACTTAAACTTCACTGAAACGGCAGTCGGGCAGAGGGGGCGATACTGTTTACAAGAGAGAGGCCAATACACGCCTCATCCTTGCTGAGGCGTTCACCGGTCGCATTGGCGATACCAACGTCAGCTTCAACCCGCAGAGCGGCCGCTACTTCATCGCCATCGATTTGACCGCGAAGCGCGATGCCGTTGCTGGTTTGAGGACCAGCAAGGACGTTGTCACGGCTGAACAGGCAACTTAGTCAGTACCGTACTTGGGGTTACGCGGGCCATACAAAATCCCCGTACGCTGCCCCGCCGACAGTAGGCGCGCACTGGTGATGCCAGCAATCGGATGCGCTGCATCAGTGGAGCTGTTGATCACTTGCTTGACCGCCGCTGTTATCAGCATACCCACCAGGCCGCCGCCGTTGTTATTGCCCTCTTCGCTGGAAGCCCGCGCCGATCCGGTCCACAGGGTGGTGCCGGTGCGCAGGTCGACCAGTTTGGCCGACGCCGTCACGGAGGTGTCGCTGGTGATCAGCATGTACTTGGTGCCGTACTCGCTGACGGTGATGTACAACGCCGCATCCGCACCAAAGATGTCATGCAGCTTGGCCGGTGCCACCGCCTGGATATCGTTGGCGGTGATCAGGCCGTTTTGGCGGAACGTTTCGTCAACCAAGGCAATCGGCATCACGTAGTAGCCTGCTTCCGCCAACGGGTACGTCACCTGAGACACCAGGCTGTAGGACGCTTGAACTTCCGGCGACTCATTAAGCGGCGGCAGTACCAAAATCGACTTCGGGCGAGCTTGCTTATAGGCGGTGTAGTCGATGGTTTTGGGGGCAGCACAACCGCCGAGCAAAGCCAGCGCCAACAGCGCGCCAGTGAGTTTTAACAGGCTCATTTAGTGGCGACTCCGGTCTTGGCGTTTTTCAGCAAAAAGTCCATGTACGCGGCGGACTCAGGGAACAACGCCTTCTCAGTGCGCAATTCCTGCACCATCTGATCATCCTTGCCCATGTTCATGTACAGCAGGCCAATTGGGCGTGGTAACCCGGCGGAGCCTTGCGGCCACTGGCGTTGATCTTTTGCAAGTCGCGCTCCAGTGCTTCCACCTGTGCTTCCTTGGGCTCGCCCTTGAAGTAGTCGTAAACCTGCGGCTGGTAGCTTTCCCACTGATACAGGGGTTGGGGCGCCGTTTGGCACCCGGCGACCGTCGCGATTGCTGTCAGCATAAGCGCCAACTTTATTGCCTTGCTCATCCGTGTACTGCTCCTTGGGGTGTCGCTGATCAGTTGCGCGGGTTCCAGGCGCCGGCGTTGATGCCGTCGACCAAGCGGTTGATCGCTTCGCGCATGGCCAGGTCAAGCACCTTGCCATTGAGGGTGGAGTCGTAGCTGGCAGTGCCGCCGAAGCCGATGACTTCGCGATTGGACAGCGCGTATTCGCCCGCGCCTTGGGTGGAATACACCACTTCAGAAGTGCTGATGTTGACGATATTCAACGCAACTTTGGCGTAAGCGACCTGAGTCTTGCCACGGCCGAGGATACCGAACAGCTGGCGGTCTCCTGTCTCTTTGCGGCCAAACTCCGTCACATCGCCGGTCACGATGTAATCCGCACCCTTGAGCTTCTGCACGGCGCCTTTGATGGAAGCCTCTTGGGAGATTTCGCCCATGTTGTCTCGGTCCAACACGCTGAAGCGGTTGGTCTGCTGCAAGTGGGTGATGAGGATGGTCTTGGCCTGGCCGCCGAGGCGGTCAACGCCATCGGAGAAAATGCCGCGCATGTAACTGGAGCGGTTGTCGAACTTGCCGACGGCAATCGGTACGCGCACGCCGGAATAGGCGACGTTGGCGCTGGCGACTTGCTCCACCGGCATGGCGCGGTTGCTCTCGGTGGCGCAACCGGCGACGGTCAGCAGCGCTGCGGCGGTAATGCCCGACAGCAGGATTTTGCAAAGTGTTTTCACGCGGTGCTCCTAGAGTAAGAAATCAGTCGCCCGCAGGTAAGCCCAGCGGGACGGGATGTGGGGTAAGGCATCAACGACGGCCGTCATCAGGCCGCCTTGGGCGTCGTGAGTGCGCGGCGCTTAGATAAGGGCCACCTCCAGCGGGTAATCGCCCTCTTCTTTGTTGGTGGCGTAGAGCTTGGCAAACAACAGACGATTGACCCGATCAATACCCAGTTGCTGGCGAAAGGTGTCATCCGACAAAAAGCGCTCGTTCTTGCCCGCCACGGTCACCAGGAAGGTGTCGAGCGAGTCAATAACAGTCTTGGAAATGGTGGCTGGCGCCGAGCGAATGCAGTCGTCCGGCTTGGAGGCGCAGCCCGCCGTGAGGCAGAAGGCGAGCAACATAGCGAACGCGCGCATGCCTGAATTCATCCCTGATAAGTATCGTGCTTTAAATAATCCCGGCACTTTACGGGGTTGCTACGGGTTCTCAAGCTTTTTCGACAGATGGCGTCAGCGTTCGAAAGGCAGCAGGCGCCGCCCTGCGTTTACAACGTTGACATGAGGCCCGCCGCTGGCAGTGCGGCGCCATTTTCCGGAGCAAATCATCCCGAACTGCAGGTGTGGGTAAAGCATCTCGACGCGGAGGGTGTTGACCCACTGGTGGCGTTAATCGCTCTAGCGGATGCGTTGCCACCGGCTGCGGTGACGGTTTTGACGGAGCCCGTGCCGCTGAGTACGGTTTCGTGGACATTCGATATCGTCAGCGCGCCCGAGGCCGGTGGCTGGTTTTTATTAAAGTCGTCTAGTCAGCAGGCCGCTGGCGGCTATTCGCTGCAAGATATGGAAGTGTGGAGCGAAGCGGGAACGCTGGTACTGAGAGGGCGGCAAACGGTGGCGGTGTTTGCCTGATGCAAGGCGACTGGCCAAGAGACTGCCGCGCCTTCAAATGCAGAACATGGCCTGCCGCTGATTTTGCGGCGATAGGCGAGAAGACAGGGGCATTGTGATTGGGCCAGTAGTTTGATGCCTTGCGTGGGTTTGGGCGCGGGGCTTATAGTCCGGCCGTCGCCCAAATAGGGCGAACGGGTTTGGCGACCCGATAACGAGTGCAAAAACGTTCTGCGTTTTTTTGCAGGCTTTTTTGCACCTGCAGAGTCGCTGTTATGGCGGCTGTGCGCGGGAGACCTTCGGGTCTGCCGGTTTCTCGTTTCCGGTTCGCCAACCTGCGTACGGCTGCCACCCAATTCGTTTGGCGACGAACAGGTGATGGCTCTCATACCATCTAAACGAGGTTTCAAATGAACCAATACATGCCCCTCACGGGCCACGACTGCACCGTCCCCGCACTGCTCATCGACACCAAAGCGCCCCTCGACGTCCTCCACGATGCCGCTGTGTTCAGAATTCGGGCAGTCACTCAACTGCTGGAAAATCTGGCTTTCCGCGAGCAACTCAGCAGCGATGCTGTGGTGCTTCAAGACTTCGCCCATTTGCTGGCTATTCCGCTGCGCGATGGGTGTGATTTGCTGGACGTCATCAGTCGGAGGCTCAATGCCGATCCTTCCTGAGTAACAGCCCGGGCGGCCTGGTGCCGCGATTTGAGCGTGAGAAATAGGCACAGCGAACCAACATTTGTCTTTGCATTAATCGTGTACTGAAGCCTATTTTTCTTCTAACGCAGACCGCTGTATGGATCTGTCACTGAATCGCCCAACTCAGAAAGAGCGAGTGAAATCTCACCAAAAAATTCCGGCGACACATCTTTGGCGTGCAAGACCTTAGAAATATATTTATTCTTTCAAGACCCAACCTCACCATAACGCTAACAACATTTTCAATTAGCTCTAGATCATAACCATTCCATGCAGACATCAGGCAATTGTAAATTCGCCCCTGGGTGCAGACATTTAAGACCCTATAGGTATGCCACTGCCTTTCACTTAAATCCGACAATAACTTTATAAAGCATTTATTACTAATTATTTGTAGGGCGAGCCCATCTAACAACTCTGCAAACTCAGTATCAAGTTCCTCAATAGTCATTGATTCTGGTAGCGCAAGTTAACCCTCCAGTTTCTTCTGCTCCATTTTAACTCAATAATTTCTCAATGATTTCTAGCAACCCGATAGATATAAAACCCCACTCATGATCATCAAACTCACCGACCTGTTTAAAAAGCAATCCATTTTCTTCGCAGACGTGACAAAAAAGACTAAAATCTTCAGCCACACTTCCAGACCACCCAACATCAAGAATGCGTTTAAATTCAAAAGTCTTGGGTGTTGCGGCAATATATGAACAGCGCTCTTCAATAATTACATCAATGACAGTCGCAATAGATAGTTCTGAAAGACGTACAGCACCGAAAAACTTTAACTTCTCATAAGCCTCTACGACAGATTCTTGCGAGTCACTACCACCCGAAATTTCACTTCCTCGAAACTTCAGCGCCCCCCACAATTTTCGATAGCGTACAATTCGAGTATCTGGCTGCCAAGCAGAGTTACCTAGGAGTAACCAAACATCATACCCGGGTAGTTTTTTATCAATCAGACTATAAATAAAACTCAGCACACCTACAAGTGACGCATTTGACGCATCAGCGACTAAAAAACTAGCTGCTGACAATACTGATCTAAAATCATCACTCGCCCAATGGGGATTAATCACATCGTTAGTAATTGAAATATCAGGCGTACTCACGACTTGAGTATCAATAGTCATAGTGATTTCCAGTTTCATCGTTAAAGTGGGACCCACGATTTTGGGAATTACCTGAACCGAAATCGTGACCTCCTGCATCATCACGGATCCTTACCGTTTTGAGACCCCCACCTGAAGCTGGAACCTCGAACTCATAAATTTTCCCCGGCTGAGGATTACCCCGTTTATCGACATTTGGTAGGGTCCGGCTAGGTTGCTGGCTTGTGGGAATGCCTGATTGACGTTTAGCTTCATTAAAAGCTCCACTTCGTCCCGCACCTGTAGGGCTCATATTCTCAGGAATTGTGCCCTTTGTACCTCCGCTAACAACATCCGC
>NZ_VUAZ01000044.1 GCF_009296165.1 Pseudomonas kitaguniensis
GATGAATAAGTCGGCTGGCACTCTGCAATCGGGAGCAAGCCCCCTCCCACATGTTGACGTCTGCCGGGCTTTAGACCTGGGCCAGGGCAAAACACACACAGCCTATAATCAGCAGGAAGCGAAAACCCATGATCCACGTCTCACATCACTGACAAATACTGACCAACCTATTAGGCTGCTGTAATCACTTCTGGCCGGAATTTAACAATGCCCTATCGAAACCGCTCGGCACTGCCAGCATTGTGCCTGTCGCTGCTATTTACCAGCGTCTTTTCTGTTCAGGCCGCCGACGAACCCGCCTCCACCGCAGAAAAACCGCTGGAACGCCAAGCCCTGCCCGAGCGCAGCAAGGAAGAGGCCAGCGCCCTTGAACGCATAATTCCTCAGCAACAACAGCAACAGTTGCAGGCCGGCAGTGATTCGTTCCTGGCCCTGTGGAAACCGGCCAACAGCGCAGAAGCCGAAGGCGTGGTGATTATCGTACCGGGCGCAGGCGAAAGTGCTGACTGGCCGCAAGCAATCGCGCCGTTGCGCAACAAATTACCGGACGCCAACTGGGGCACCCTCAGCCTGTCGCTGCCGGATGTGAACATGGACACGCTGCCACCGCGGGTCATCGAAGCCCCCAAGGCAGCCGTCGACACCAGCAGCAAAGACGGCAGCACGGCCGCCAAACCCATCGAGCAAGCGGCCAGCGCCGAAGCCGAAGGCACGGACCCGGCGGTGGTCCCGGGCGCAGATGAACAGGACAAGACCGACGCCAAGCGGATTTTCGACCGCATTGACGCCGGTGTTGCCTTTGCCCAGACCCAAGGCGCGCGCAGCGTAGTGCTGCTTGGGCATGGCACCGGCGCCTGGTGGGCGGCGCGTTACCTGAGCGAGAAGCAGCCATCTCAGGTGCAGAAGCTGGTGATGGTGGCCGGCAAGACGCCGGTGGCTCGGCAGCCAGACCTGCAAAAACTCGTGCCAACGCTAAAAGTGCCTACGGCGGATGTGTTCTATCAAGACGGCGCTCAGGAGCGCAAGGATGCATTGGCACGTGTTCATGCGGCCAAGCGGACGAAAAATGACGGTTATAAACAGGTGTCACTGAAGACCCTGCCCGGTAACAGCTCGGCCGAGCAAGAGCAGTTGTACCGGCGAATTCGCGGGTGGCTGAGCCCACAGCCGGCCACCGACTGATTGGGTTGGGTTACGCCATCGTGGTTCAACGGGGCGCGTTGATCGTTCCCACGCGTGGGAACGATCATTTACGAGCAGTAGAACGACTATCGAAAATCGCGGCGCTCGCGAATCAACGCATAAGCATTGTGCAACTCGCGCGTTCGCTCAGTCGCCTCGCGCACCTGAGCAGGCGTAGCGCCACTGCCGGCGATTTTGTCCGGGTGATGCCGGCTGAGCAGTCGGCGATAAGCCCGTTTGATCGCGTCAGGCTCAGCCGTCGCCGTTACACCCAACACCCGCAACGCCTCCTGATACGCACCACCGCGATTAGCCAACGGTTTACGCTCCGGTGCGAAATCCAGCGCCAGCGCCTGCAACTGCTGCGGCGTCCAACCGAGCCACTTTCCCCACAGGTTGATCAAGCGGCACTCCACCTCATCCGCCCTGCCATCCGCCCACGCCATCCGCCAACACGCACGCAAAACGCCTTCCGCAGCATGCGGCTGAGCCTTGAGCACGCGCAGATACGTGCGCATGCCGTCAGAACCCGACTTGCCGCGATTAAACGCATTAATCGCCCGTCGCTGGGCTGACTCGCTCATGTCCAACGAACGCATTTCTTGCCGCGCCTGCTGAATATGCCCGCCCACCACCCGGCCGTTACTTTTGGCCAGGCGCCCCAACAGCACGAACAGCAATTCATCGTTGCGTAACGCCGGGCGCCCGCCGAGGCGCTCGCGCAACTGCGCCCAACTCTGCAGTTGCAGGCGGCGGTCCAGCGCCTGCCCCAGCAATGCGCCCAACAAGGCCCCCGGAATACTGGCAATGGCATAGCCAGCCCCGGCGCCGATCAGCGTCCCTGGCCACAACATTTTATTGCCCCGCAGTCAGCAAGGTTTCGACCTGCGCCAGACGCTCCAGCGTGCCGACATCAATCCAGCGTCCCGTCATGTGCTCCCCCGTTACCAGACCTTTCGCCATCGCCGCGCGCAACAGCGGCGCCAGCTTGAAGGCGCCCGCGCTGCAACCTGCGAATAACTGCGGGTCGAGCACTGAAATGCCACTGAAGGTCAGGTTATCGGCACCGGGCGCCGCATCATGAAGCAACTGCTGATCCAGGTAAAAATCACCGCCTGACGGGTGATGCGCCGGGTTATCCACCATCACCAAATGGGCCAGGCCCTGAAGGGGCTGGCGCAACCGGGTGAAATCGTAGTCCGTCCAAATATCCCCGTTGACCACCAGGAAGGGGTCGTCGCCCAACAGCGGCAATGCCTGGAAGATCCCGCCGCCGGTTTCCAGCGGCTCGCCTTCGGCTGAGTACTGAATACGCAGGCCATACTGCGCGCCGTCGCCCAGGTAGCTTTCGATCTGCTGCCCAAGCCAGGCATGGTTGATCACAATATCGGTGAAACCCGCCTTGGCCAGTGCTTCCAGGTGATATTCGATCAACCGCTTGCCACCCGCCTGCACTAGCGGCTTGGGCGTGTGCAGCGTCAGCGGGCGCATGCGCTCGCCTTTGCCGGCCGCCAAAATCATGGCCTTCATACGCCGGCCTCGACCGGTTGGCGCAAACTGGCCAGCAACTCAGCCAACGCGTCCAATTCAGGCCGGTCTGCCACTACCGCTTCTATATAAGCAAAGAAGCGTGGCACGTCCGCCAGGTAGCGCGGCTTGCCGTCACGGTGGCAGATGCGCGCAAAAATGCCGATTACCTTGAGGTGGCGCTGCACGCCCATCAGGTCGCTGGCCCGCAGGAACTCTTCGAAGTCTGCCTGTACAGGAATCCCCAACGCACCGGCGCGCTGCCAGTAACCGCGCTGCCATTCACGCACACGGGCGTGGGGCCAACTGAGGAACGCGTCCTTGAACAGGCACGTGATGTCGTAGGTAACCGGGCCGTAGACCGCGTCCTGAAAATCCAGCACGCCGGGGTTTGGCTGGCTGATCATCAGGTTGCGTGGCATATAGTCGCGATGCACCAGCACTGTTGGCTGGGCCAGGGCGCTGTCGATCAAGTGATCGCTGGCGCGCTGCCAGAGCGCGTGTTGCTGGGCGTCGAACGTGATGCCCAAGTGCCTTTTAACGTACCACTCTGGAAACAATTCCAGCTCACGGCGCAACAAGGCGACGTCATAACTGGGCAACGGCGCGTCCATCGGCAATTGCTGAAACGCGAGCAACGCATCGATGGCATCGGCAAACAATTGATCGGCGTTTTTGTCGTCAATCACGTCCAGATAGGTTTTTGTGCCCAGGTCATTCAGCAAAAGAAAGCCGCGCGGCAAATCTTCTGCATAAATTTTTGGAACGTTTATGCCGGATTTCGCGAGTAAATCAGCGATATCGACGAAAGGTTTGCAGTTTTCCTGGGGTGGCGGTGCGTCCATTACGACAAAACCATGCCCACCGCCCTCCCACCGGAAGTAACGCCTGAAACTCGCGTCACTGCTGGCCGCAGTCAATGTGGCCGGGGGTACGGAGCCCCAACCTTGCGCGTTGAAAAGGATCGGCAACTGCTCATCCAGCCAGACTTTCAGCTGTTGTAAACGTAGATCTTGCTCGGGCATTACAAGGGTCTCCGACGGCGCTAGCCGTCAAGCGGGTCATGCTTTATTATCACGCATCTTTTTCAGACCATCGAGAGGCGTGCGGCCCACACCGCGGGCAGATGGCACGCAGGAAGCCCGGACTAATAAGATGGCATTGAAATCCCCCGCGTTTCGTAGAAAATTTCCGTTGCTGGTAACCGGCAGTCTGCTGGCCATGCAACCTTTCGCCACCTCATTCGTGGTCGCCGCGGAACAGTATGACTGCTCAGTCTCTGCTTCGGGTGCCTGGGATTGTGCGCCGAAAAGCGCCGCAGCCCCATTGCCACCGCGACCGGTGCATGACGGTGCAGCCGTCAGCTCGGCCAACAGCACGGCGCAAGCCGACGCTGGTGGCAGCGCCGAGGCCGCACCGAAGACCGCTCTGGTTACCGAGTCCAAGGGCCGTGGCCTGCGTTCGCGCAGCGCTGACTATAGCCACCTGGACTGGGTGCCTCGCGAGAAGCTGACCGCCGCCCAGTTGGCCGAAACCGGTCCTTATTGCTCCGGCGCGTACATCGAGCCGATGCGTCCCGGCATGAACGACAAGACCAACAAGAGCGATGCGCCGACCTTTATCGGTGCCAAGGCCTCTCGTTACGAGCAGGAACAGCAAGTCGCGACCCTGGCCGGTGACGTCGTCATGCGCCAGGGCAGCATGCAGCTGGAATCTGAAGAGGCGAGCCTGTATCAGGCCGAGAACCGTGGCGAGCTGAACGGCAACGTTCGCTTGCGCGACAACGGTGCGCTGATCGTCGGCGATCATGCCCAGGTACAGCTCGATACCGGCGCGGCCCAGATCGACAACGCTGAATACGTGATGCACAAGTCGCGTATCCGCGGTAACGCGCTGTACGCAAAACGTGCTGAAAACGCGATCATCCGTCTCAAAGACGGTACGTACACCACGTGCGAGCCAGACAGCAACGCCTGGCAACTGCGCGGCAACAACATCACGTTGAACCCCGCCACCGGTTTCGGTACGGCGACCAACGCGACGTTGCGGATCAAGAACATTCCGATCCTGTACACCCCGTACATCTATTTCCCGATCGACGATCGTCGTCAATCCGGCTTCCTGCCGCCGAGCTTCAGCACCGGCAGCGAAAGCGGCTTTACACTCGTCACGCCTTACTACTTCAACCTGGCGCCGAACTACGACGCCACGTTGTACCCGCAATACATGACCAAGCGCGGCATGATGATGGAAGGCGAATTCCGCTACCTCACCAAGTCCAGCGAAGGCCAGTTCGGCGGTGCGTACCTGAACGACGACAACGACGAGCGCAACAAGCAGAGCGATTACGAAAGTACCCGCTACATGCTCAATTGGCAGCACCGTGGCGGCTTGGACTCGCGGATATCGACTCAGGTCGATTACACCAAAATCAGCGATCCTTATTACTTCCAGGACCTGAAGTCCTACGAGGAAGGGGTTCAAAACCGCGACTTCCTTAACCAGCAAGGTTCTGTGACGTATCGGGGCGACTCGTATCAAGCCCGCGTTAACCTGCAGGCTTACCAGCTGTCGACGATCTCGCAGATCACGCCTTATGACCGGTTGCCGCAGATCACCTTCAACGGTGCGCTGCCTTACCATCCGGGCGGGCTGAACTTTACCTATGAGACGGAAGCTGTTCGGTTTGAACGCGACCTGGAAAGTGGCACGTTTACAGATGAAAACGGTGCTACGTCACCGCGTCTGGACACCAACGTCGCCGGTCTCACGCGTGCAAACGGTACGCGCCTGACCGCCGCCCCGGCCGTCGATTACCCGATGAACTGGACCTACGGTTTTATTACGCCGAAGCTCAAGTACGTCTATACCA
Organism: Pseudomonas kitaguniensis; assembly: GCF_009296165.1. Classification (GTDB taxonomy): domain Bacteria; phylum Pseudomonadota; class Gammaproteobacteria; order Pseudomonadales; family Pseudomonadaceae; genus Aquipseudomonas; species Aquipseudomonas kitaguniensis. The sequence continues at coordinate 5,582 of NZ_VUAZ01000044.1, forward strand.
AGTACGATCTTGACCTGGACAGCAAAGGCAAGAACGACATTATCGCCGCTCAAGCCGCTGCTCTGGCGCCGGGTGCTTCTCCTTACGCAGGCGGGGTGTTCAAAAGCTCCCAGGACCGCGCAATTCCAGTCGCCAGCGTCGACAGCGGCCTGTACTTCGACCGCAATACCAATTGGTTCGGCAAAGAGTATCGCCAGACCCTGGAGCCGCGTGCCTACTATCTCTATGTGCCTAACAAGGACCAAAGCGATATTCCGGTATTCGACACCAGTGAGTACTCGTTCAGCTACGCCTCGCTGTTCCGCGATAACCGCTTCAGCGGCACCGACCGGATCGGCGACGAGAACAAGCTGTCCCTGGGCTTGACCAGCCGCTGGATCGAAGAGAACGGCTTTGAACGTCAGCGCGTTTCCGTGGGCCAGGCGGTGTACTTCAAGAACCGCGAGGTTCAACTGCCGGGCATCCTGGCAGCTGATCGTGCCGACGCACAGTCCGATGTATCGCCAATCGCCCTGGAATACGAGTTCCGCTTCAACCGCGACTGGCGCGCCACGGCCGACTACAACTGGGACACTGAAGAGCACAGCCCACGTTCGGGCAGCGCGATGTTCCACTACCAGCCGGAAGACAACCCGAACAAGATCATCAACCTCGGCTACCGCTATCGCAACGACCAGGTGGTGTACAACCAGCTGACCGGCAAGTGGCAGTTTGGTGGTGACTACAGCGTGCCATCGGATACCGCGAACTACGTGAAGGATTACTACAAAATCCAGCAACACGACTTCTCGATGATGTGGCCGATCATTCCGCAGTGGAACCTGATCTCCCGCTGGCAGTATGACTATGCCCGCAACCGTACCCTGGAAGCCTTCGGTGGTTTCGAGTACGACAACTGCTGCTGGAAACTGCGCGTCATCAACCGTTACTGGGTTTCCAACGACGAATACAGCCAGATCGCCCCGCTTAACGAAAAGGGTGACCACGGGCTCTTCTTCCAGGTGGTCCTTAAAGGACTCGGCGGCCTGACCGGCGCCAAGGTAGAGAGCTTCCTCGACAAAGGCATTCAAGGTTATCGTGAACGTGAAGATCAAGCTTTCTGATTGCTTGCGCCCACTCGTGCTGGGCGCACTGTTCCTGGGGACCGCATCGGCACACGCTGCGGTTCAACAGCTGGACAAGGTAGTGGCCATCGTCGATAACGACGTGATCATGCAGAGCCAACTGGACCAACGGGTCAAGGAAGTTCAGCAAACCATCGCCAAGCGTGGCGGCGGCGTACCGCCTACCAGCGTACTGGACCCACAGGTGCTGGAACGCCTGATCGTCGAAAACCTGCAACTGCAGATCGGCGATCGTTCCGGCATCCGTATTTCGGACGAAGAACTGAACCAGGCCGTCGGCACCATCGCTCAACGCAACAACATGAGCATTGACCAGTTCCGTGCTGCCCTGGCCCACGACGGTTTGTCCTATGAGGACGCGCGTGACCAGATCCGCCGCGAAATGATCATCAGCCGTGTGCGTCAGCGCCGTGTGGCCGAGCGGGTTCAGGTGTCCGAGCAGGAAGTCAAAAACTTCCTGGCCTCCGACCTTGGCAAGATGCAGCTCTCCGAAGAGCTGCACCTGGCCAACATTCTGATCCCGACCCCGGACAGCGCCAACGCCGAGCAGCTCAATGCGGCCGCCGCAAAAACTCAGGCAGTTTATGACCGCCTGAAAGCCGGTGCTGATTTTGCGCAGACCGCGATTGCCGTATCGGGCAGCGACAACGCCCTGGACGGCGGTGATATGGGCTGGCGTAAGGCTGCCCAATTGCCACCTCCGTTCGACCGTGAGCTGAGCGCCATGCAGCCGGGTGAAATCACCCAGCCAGCACGTACGCCAGGCGGTTTTATTATCCTCAAGCTGCTGGAAAAACGCGGCGGCGAGACCTCGCTGAGAGACGAAGTGCATGTTCGTCACATTCTGGTCAAACCAAGCGAAATCCGTACCGAGGCGCAAACCAAGGAACTGGCCCAGAAGATCTATGACCGCATAGAGGCGGGTGAAGACTTCGCCACCCTGGCCAAGAGCTTTTCGGAAGACCCGGGCTCCGCCCTTAACGGCGGCGACCTGAACTGGATCGACCCGAAAGCACTGGTGCCGGAGTTCCAGGACGTCATGGCCAAGACGCCGCAAGGTGTGCTGTCCAAGCCGTTCAAAACTCAATATGGCTGGCACGTACTGGAAGTGCTGGGTCGCCGTGCGACCGACAACACCAACCAGGCCCGCGAGCAACAAGCACTGACCGTTTTGCGTAACCGCAAGTACGACGAAGAGCTGCAAACCTGGTTGCGTCAGATCCGTGACGAAGCCTATGTAGAAAACAAGCTGCCAGGCGCCGAACAAACAGGCACCGACCAGGCAGCACAGTGAAACCACAGCGTTTCGCGGTAACACCCGGCGAGCCGGCCGGCATTGGTCCAGACCTGTGCCTGCTGCTCGCCTCGCAACCCCAGCCACACCCCCTGATTGCCATTACCAGCCGCGACCTGCTCCTTGAGCGGGCCGCGCAACTGGGCGTGGCCGTCACGCTGCTGGACGCGGCGCCAGGCAACTGGCCCGACCAGCCGGCACCGGCGGGCAGCCTGTATGTGTGGCACACCCCACTGCAAGCCGACGTGGTTGCCGGCCAGTTGAACAAGGCCAATGCGGCATTTGTGCTGGAAACCCTGACGCGTGCCGGCCAAGGCTGCCTCGACGGCGACTTCGCCGGCATGATCACCGCGCCCGTGCACAAGGGTGTGATCAATGAATCCGGCATCGCCTTTTCCGGCCATACCGAGTTCCTTGCAGAGCTGACCCACACCGCTCAAGTGGTGATGATGCTGGCTACACGCGGCTTGCGCGTGGCCTTGGTCACCACGCACCTGCCGCTGCGTGATATTGCCGATGCCATCACCGCCGAGCGCATTGAGCGCGTCACTCGTATTCTGTACACCGACCTGCAACAGAAGTTCGGCATTGCCCAACCGCGCATCCTGGTCTGTGGGCTCAACCCGCATGCCGGTGAAGGCGGCCACTTGGGCCATGAAGAAATCGACATCATTGAACCGACATTAGAGCGTCTGCGCCAAGAAGGCATGGACCTGCGCGGCCCACTGCCAGCGGACACTCTGTTCACCCCCAAATATCTGGAGCACTGCGACGCAGTGCTGGCGATGTACCACGACCAGGGGCTGCCCGTGCTGAAATACAAAGGCTTCGGCGCCGCAGTCAACGTGACACTAGGCCTGCCGATCATCCGCACCTCTGTCGACCATGGCACAGCCCTGGACCTGGCAGGCAGCGGCAAGATCGATACCGGCAGCCTGCACGTGGCCCTGGAAACCGCCTATCAGATGGCCGAGACCCGACTATGACCGAGCATTACCAACACCGGGCGCGCAAGCGCTTCGGGCAAAACTTCCTGCACGACGCTGGCGTAATCGACCGCATCCTGCGCTCCATCCACGCCAAATCTTCCGACCGCTTGCTGGAAATCGGCCCGGGCCAGGGCGCACTGACCAAAGGCCTGCTGAACAGCGGTGGCCAACTGGACGTGGTTGAGTTGGACAAGGACCTGATCCCGATCCTCAATCAGCAATTCGCCGGCATGCCTAACTTCAACCTGCACCAGGGCGATGCACTGAAGTTCGACTTCACCAGCCTTGATGCAGCCCCCAACAGCCTGCGTGTGGTCGGCAACCTGCCATACAACATCTCCACGCCGCTGATTTTTCACCTGTTGAACAATGCAGGCCTCATCCGCGACATGCACTTCATGCTGCAAAAAGAAGTGGTTGAGCGTTTGGCCGCAGGCCCTGGCGGCGGCGATTGGGGCCGCCTGTCGATCATGGTTCAGTACCACTGCCGCGTGGAACACCTGTTCAACGTCGGCCCTGGCGCGTTTAACCCGCCGCCGAAGGTTGATTCGGCCATCGTGCGCCTGGTGCCACACGCCGTGCTGCCGCACCCGGCCAAAGATCACAAGTTGCTGGAGCGCGTGGTACGTGAAGCGTTCAACCAGCGCCGCAAAACCTTGCGCAACACGCTGAAGAACCTGCTCAGCAACGACGAAATCCAGGCCGCCTGCGTTGATGGCAGCCTGCGCCCCGAGCAACTGGACCTGGCAGCGTTCGTGCGCCTGGCCGACCAGTTGGCCATACAGCCTGCGCCCGCCGCGGACTGAAGCCTGCGGTAGCGGGCTTGCTCGCGATGCATCAGCCAGTGCGCGCTGATGCTATCGCGACAAGCCTGTCAGCATTTCTGGCCTAGTGCCCTGCTCTTGGCCTAGACTGACCCGCATCTGCTGTCCCCAGCTTTTGCTTTTAAGGCCTCTTGCATGTCCGATCCTCGCTACCAGATCGACGTCAGCGTCGTTACCCGCTTCCTCGCGGACCAGTCCCAACCCGAACATAACCGTTTTGCTTTTGCCTACACCATTACCGTGAAAAACAACGGGCAGGTGCCGGCCAAGCTGTTGTCGCGCCACTGGGTGATCACCGACGGTGACGGCCAGGTCGAGGAAGTGCGCGGCGCGGGTGTGGTCGGCCAGCAACCTTTGATCGACACCGGCGCAAGCCACACCTACAGCAGCGGCACGGTGATGACCTCCAAGGTCGGCACCATGCAGGGTTCGTTTCAGATGAAAGCCACTGACGGCAAACTGTTCGATGCCATCATCGCGCCCTTCCGCCTCGCGGTGCCAGGGGCGCTGCACTGATGACGACGTACGCGGTGGGCGACCTGCAAGGCTGCCTCGAGCCTCTCAAGTGCTTGCTGGAGCGGGTCGCCTTCGACCCCGCACACGACCGCTTGTGGCTGGTCGGTGACCTGGTCAATCGCGGCCCCGAGTCCCTCGCCACCCTGCGTTACCTGTATAACCTGCGCGATTCACTGGTGTGCGTACTGGGCAACCACGACCTGCACCTGCTGGCGGCCGACCAGAACATCGAGCGCCTGAAAAAGGGCGACACCCTGCGCGAAATTCTTGAAGCGCCAGACCGCGCGCAACTGCTGGATTGGCTGCGCCGACAAAAACTCATGCATTACGACGAAGGCCGTAACACCGCCTTGGTGCATGCGGGCATCCCGCCCCAATGGACGCTGAAAAAAGCCCTCAAGTGCGCTGCCGAAGTTGAAAGCGCACTGGCCGATGACGCCCTGTACAGCGCCTACCTCGACGGCATGTACGGCAACGAGCCGGTCAAGTGGGACAACGACCTGAGCGGCGTGCCTCGCCTGCGCGTGATCACCAACTACTTCACGCGCATGCGTTTTTGCACCGCCGAAGGCAAGCTGGACCTCAAGAGCAAGGAAGGCGCCGATACCGCACTGCCCGGCTATAAGCCGTGGTTTGCGCACAAGGAACGCAAAACCCGTGACACGAAGATCATCTTCGGCCACTGGGCGGCCCTTGAAGGCAAATGCGAAGAACCCGGCGTGTTCGCCCTCGACACCGGCTGCGTGTGGGGCGGCAGCATGACCCTGATGAACATCGACACCGGCGAGCGCCTGAACTGCCAGTGCAACGCCCCTATTCCCGTTACACTGCCGGCCGCCCAGCGCTAGACGCCGCTTGCAACCCTGCCCAAGGAGCCCGCCATGAGCGAATTCAAACGTATCTCTCCCGAACAAGCACAGGCCCTGCGCGAGCAAGGCGCTGTGGTCGTCGACATCCGCGATCAGCCGACGTATGCCGCCGCGCATATCAGCGGTGCACGGCATTTGGACAACGTCAACATTGCCGACTTTATCCGCGCAGCCGACCTCGACGCGCCAGTGATCGTGGGGTGCTACCACGCAATTCCAGCCAGAGCGCAGCGGCTTATCTGATCAGCCAGGGCTTCAGCGACGTCTACAGCCTGGACGGTGGCTTTGAACTGTGGCGTACGACCTATCCTGCAGACATCGACTCCGGCGATTCGCAATAATTTTTTTCACACCCCGCTACCCCGCGTGACGCTTGGGCTCGCGCCGTTTCTGACAAACGCGCGGGCAAACTAATTACGCATCCCGCCTTGACCTCCCCGATTCCGAACTATCCTTAAGCGCAGGCCATCCAAATCAGGGGAGAGCCGGTACACCGGCGTGCGGGTCATCGGTAGCGTTTCAGGGTGTTCTGGGGGGAAAACGGCCATTGGTAATCACCAATGACTGCCAGCATCGACTGATTGACCCGGCGTCGGCTCCACGTATCGAGCGAGGTGACGACGTCATGAGTATCTTTAGCCACTTCCAACAGCGCTTTGAGTCCACACAGCACGAAGAACTCTCGTTGCAAGAGTATCTCGACCTGTGCAAAAAGGACCGCAGCACCTACGCGTCTGCCGCCGAACGCCTGCTATTGGCGATTGGCGAGCCTCAACTGGTCGAAACGGCCAATAATTCGCGCCTGTCGCGAATCTTCTCCAACAAGGTGATCCGCCGCTACCCGGCCTTTGAAGACTTCCATGGCATGGAAGAGTGCATTGACCAGATCGTCTCCTACTTCCGCCATGCCGCCCAAGGCCTGGAAGAGAAGAAACAGATCCTGTACCTGCTCGGCCCTGTCGGCGGCGGTAAGTCTTCGCTGGCCGAAAAGCTCAAACAGTTGATCGAAAAGGTACCCTTCTACGCCATCAAGGGTTCACCGGTGTTCGAGTCGCCTTTGGGGCTGTTCAACGCCACGGAAGATGGCGCGATCCTCGAAGAAGACTTCGGCATTCCACGGCGTTACCTCAATACCATCATGTCGCCTTGGGCCACCAAGCGCCTGGCCGAATTTGGCGGCGATATTAGCCAGTTCCGCGTGGTCAAACTCTACCCGTCGATCCTCAACCAGATCGGCGTGGCCAAGACTGAGCCGGGTGATGAGAACAACCAGGATATTTCGGCGCTGGTGGGCAAGGTTGATATTCGCAAACTCGAGGAATTCCCGCAGAACGACGCCGATGCCTACAGTTATTCGGGCGCGCTGTGCCGGGCCAACCAAGGCTTGATGGAGTTCGTCGAAATGTTCAAGGCACCGATCAAGGTGCTGCACCCACTGCTTACCGCGACCCAGGAAGGTAACTACAACAGCACCGAAGGCCTCGGCGCGATTCCGTTCACCGGCATTCTGCTGGCCCACTCCAACGAATCGGAATGGCACACCTTCCGCAACAACAAAAACAACGAAGCTTTCATCGACCGGATCTACATCGTCAAGGTCCCGTACTGCTTGCGGGTCAGCGATGAAATCAAAATCTACGACAAACTGCTGTTTAACAGCTCCCTCGCCAAGGCCCATTGCGCGCCTGACACGCTGAAGATGCTGGCGCAGTTCACAGTGCTGTCGCGCCTCAAAGAGCCGGAAAACTCGAACATTTACTCGAAGATGCGCGTGTACGACGGCGAAAACCTCAAGGACACCGACCCCAAGGCCAAGTCGATTCAGGAATACCGCGACACGGCGGGCGTGGATGAAGGCATGAACGGCCTTTCCACGCGGTTCGCGTTCAAGATCCTCTCCAAAGTCTTCAACTTCGACCCGCACGAGATTGCCGCCAACCCGGTGCACCTGCTTTACGTGCTGGAACAGCAAATCGAACAGGAGCAGTTCCAGGCCGAGACCCGCGAGCGCTACCTGCGATTCCTCAAGGAGTACCTGGCGCCGCGCTACATCGAGTTTATCGGCAAGGAAATCCAGACCGCGTACCTGGAGTCCTACAGCGAGTACGGCCAAAACATCTTCGACCGCTACGTGCTGTACGCCGACTTCTGGATTCAGGACCAGGAATACCGCGACCCGGAAACCGGCGAAATTCTCAACCGCGTGGCCCTCAACGAGGAGCTCGAGAAGATTGAGAAACCCGCCGGCATCAGCAATCCGAAGGATTTCCGCAACGAAATCGTTAACTTCGTGCTGCGCGCCCGGGCCAACAATAATGGCAAGAACCCTACCTGGCTCAGCTACGAGAAGCTGCGGGTGGTTATCGAGAAGAAAATGTTCTCCAACACCGAGGACCTGCTGCCGGTCATCAGCTTCAACGCCAAGGCCAGCAAGGAGGACCAGCAAAAACACAACGACTTCGTCACGCGAATGGTCGAACGTGGCTACACCGACAAACAGGTACGCCTTCTTTCGGAATGGTACCTACGGGTCCGGAAATCGCAGTAAGAGAGGCAGCGGCAAGCTTTTAGCTACAAGCTGCAAGGCAAGAGCCACTGTGCCTGGCTTCATCGGGCTCTTGCTTGCAGCTTATAGCTTACGACTTGAAGCTCCCCGGAGGGGCCCCTATGAGCTATGTGATCGACCGACGCCTCAATGGCAAGAACAAGAGCACGGTAAACCGTCAGCGTTTCCTGCGGCGTTACCGTGACCACATCAAAAAGGCCGTTGAAGAGGCCGTCAGCCGCCGCTCCATTACCGACATGGAGCATGGCGAACAAATCAGTATTCCCGGGCGCGACATTGACGAACCGGTGCTGCACCACGGCCGTGGCGGCAAGCAAACCGTCGTACACCCCGGCAACAAGGAATTCACCACTGGCGAGCATATCCAGCGCCCCCAAGGCGGTGGCGGCGGCAAAGGCCCAGGCAAAGCCGGCAATACCGGCGAAGGCATGGATGAATTCGTGTTTCAGATCACCCAGGAAGAATTCCTGGAGTTCATGTTTGAGGACCTGGAACTGCCCAACCTGGTCAAGCGCAACCTGACCGGTACCGATACCTTCAAGACGGTGCGCGCCGGCATCAGCAACGAAGGCAACCCATCGCGGATCAACATTATTCGCACCCTGCGCTCCGCGCATGCGCGACGTATCGCGTTGTCTGGCAGCAGCCGCGCGAAACTGCGCGAGGCCAAGGCCGAACTGGAGCGACTGAAACGCGAAGAACCGGATAACTTCGGCGATATTCAAGAGATCGAGGGTGAAATCGCGAAACTCAGTGCACGCATCCACCGAGTGCCGTTTCTCGATACCTTCGACTTGAAATACAACCTGTTGGTCAAACAGCCCAACCCCAGCTCCAAGGCCGTGATGTTCTGCCTGATGGACGTGTCGGGCTCAATGACCCAAGCCACCAAAGACATCGCCAAGCGCTTCTTCATCTTGCTGTACCTGTTTCTCAAGCGAAACTACGACAAGATCGATGTGGTGTTCATTCGCCATCACACCAGCGCCCGGGAAGTGGACGAAGAAGAATTTTTCTATTCACGGGAAACCGGCGGCACCATCGTGTCCAGCGCCCTGAAGCTGATGCAAGAGATCATGGCTGCTCGCTACCCGGCCAGTGAGTGGAATATCTATGCGGCGCAAGCCTCTGACGGCGACAACTGGAACGACGATTCGCCGATCTGCCGCGACATCCTGATCAAGCAGATCATGCCGTTCGTGCAGTACTACACTTACGTCGAAATTACCCCTCGTGAGCACCAGGCCCTGTGGTTCGAATATGAGCGCATCGGCGACGCCTTTGCCGACACCTTCGCCCAGCAGCAACTGGTCTCGGCCGGCGATATTTACCCGGTCTTCCGTGAACTCTTCCAGCGCAGGTTAGTGACATGACCGCCAAAAAAGAGCATAAGCGCCAACCCCTTTCCACCGGCTCCGAGTGGACCTTTGAACTGATCCAGGCGTATGACCGGGAAATCAGCCGCATCGCGGCGGGTTATGCGCTGGACACCTACCCCAACCAGATCGAAGTAATTACCGCCGAACAGATGATGGACGCTTACGCCTCCGTCGGCATGCCGCTGGGCTATCACCACTGGTCCTACGGCAAGCACTTCCTCAGCACCGAAAAGTCCTATACCCGAGGCCAGATGGGCCTGGCCTACGAGATCGTGATCAACTCCGACCCGTGCATCGCCTACTTGATGGAAGAAAACACCATCTGCATGCAGGCCCTGGTGGTTGCCCACGCGTGTTATGGGCATAACAGTTTCTTCAAGGGCAACTACCTGTTCCGCACCTGGACCGATGCCAGCTCAATCATCGATTACCTGGTGTTCGCCAAGCAGTACATCATGCAATGTGAGGAACGCCACGGTATCGACGCGGTGGAGGACCTGCTCGACTCCTGCCATGCCCTGATGAACTACGGCGTCGACCGCTACAAACGCCCCTACCCGATTTCTGCCGAGGAAGAGCGTCTGCGCCAGAAGGAGCGCGAAGAACACCTGCAGAAGCAGATCAACGATCTGTGGCGCACCATTCCCAAACGTGCCGACAAGAACAGCGATAAAGACAATGCGCGCTTTCCCGCCGAACCTCAGGAAAACATCCTGTATTTTCTGGAAAAACACGCGCCCCTGCTGGAACCGTGGCAGCGCGAGATTGTGCGCATCGTGCGCAAGATCGCCCAGTACTTTTACCCCCAGCGCCAAACTCAGGTCATGAACGAAGGCTGGGCGACGTTCTGGCATTACACCCTGATGAACGACCTGTATGACGAGGGCCTGGTCACCGACGGTTTCATGATGGAGTTCCTCACCTCGCACACCAGCGTGGTGTTCCAGCCTGGTTTTGACAGCCCGTATTACAGCGGCATAAACCCCTATGCACTGGGCTTTGCGATGTACCGCGACATCCGGCGCATGTGTGAACACCCAACCGACGAAGACCGCCACTGGTTTCCCGAGATCGCCGGCAGCGACTGGCTGTCGACCATCAAATTCGCCATGAGCAGCTTCAAGGATGAGAGCTTCATCCTGCAGTACCTTTCACCTCAGGTGATTCGTGATCTCAAGCTGTTCAGCATCATGGATGACGACCTAAAGGATGATTTGGTAGTGCCGGCGATCCACGATGAGCCCGGCTACCGCACCATTCGCGAAACACTCGCGGCGCAGTACAACCTGGGCAATCGCGAGCCGAATGTGCAGATCTACAGCATCGATGTGCGCGGCGACCGCTCGCTGACCCTGCGCCACCAGCAGCACGACCGCAAGCCGTTGGGCGAATCAACTGAGGAGGTGCTCAAGCACCTGCATCGGTTGTGGGGTTTCGACATCCACCTGGAGACGCTGCAGGGCGATCAAGTGATGAAAACCCACCATGTGCCCCCGCGTAGCGAGCACAGCGAGAACGACTACGGCCGCCTGGACATGGCCGTGGTTCATCTCTGAAACAGCAAAGCCTCCATTGGTCAGGCACAGGCGTTATCCTGTGCCGCTAATGGAGGCTTTTTCATGAAAATCTACACAGTCGGCGGTGCGGTACGTGACCGCTTGCTAGGCATCAAGGTCACCGACATCGACCGCGTCGTCGTCGGCGCAACCACAGAAGAAATGCTTGCCAAAGGCTTCAAGCCGGTCGGCGCTGATTTCCCGGTATTCCTGCACCCGAAAACCGGCGACGAATACGCCCTCGCCCGCACCGAGCGCAAGAGTGGCCGGGGTTATGGCGGCTTTGTGTTCCACGCCAGCCCCGAGGTCACGCTGGAAGAAGACCTGATTCGCCGCGACCTGACCATCAACGCGATGGCGGAGGACGATGACGGCAACTTGACCGACCCCTACCACGGCCAGCGGGATCTGGAAGCACGCATTTTGCGTCACGTTTCGCCCGCGTTCGCCGAAGACCCTCTGCGCGTACTCCGCGTTGCACGCTTTGCAGCGCGTTATGCGCCCTTGGGTTTCACCGTGGCGCCGCAAACCCTGGAACTGATGCGCCATCTGAGCGAATCCGGCGAGTTGGAAGCGTTGACGCCGGAGCGCAGCTGGAAGGAAATCTCGCGGGCGCTGATGGAAGATCAACCTCAGGTATTTATCCAGGTACTGCGCGACTGCAACGCGCTGAAAACCTTGATGCCGGAGGTGGATGCGCTGTTCGGCGTGCCGCAGCCCGCAGTTCATCATCCTGAAATCGACACCGGCATACATACTTTGAGCGTACTCGAACAGGCTGCGCTGCACGCCCAGCCGTTGACCGTACGCTGGGCGTGCTTGCTGCATGACCTGGGCAAAGGCCTGACGCCTGTGGATAAGTTGCCGCAGCATATTGCCCACGAGCACACGGGTTTGAAGCTGATCAAGGCGGTCAACGAGCGCTTTAAAGTGCCAAGGGACTGCCAGGAGCTGGCGTTGCTGGTGGGCCAATATCACACGCATGGCCACCGCGCGCTGGAGCTGAAAGCCTCGACATTGCTGGAGTTGCTGCAGAGTTTTGACGTGTATCGTCGACCGCAGCGGTTTGAGGAATTTGTGCTGGCGTGTGAAATGGATGCACGAGGCCGCAAGGGCTTTGAGCAACGAAGTTATCCACAGGCGGATTATTTACGCGGGGCGGCGCAGGTGGCGCGCGATGTTGCAGTGGCGCCGCTGCTGGAGAAAGGGTTTAAAGGTCCGGCGTTGGGCGAGGCGTTAAAGCGCGAGCGGCTTGGGGCGCTGAAGGCTTACAAAGAGCAAAATGCTGCTCACTGATTCAATGGGTGCGCGGCTTTGCGGCTTTTGGGGCCGCTACGCAGCCCAACGGGAGCAAGTCCCCTCGCCACAGCAAGCCTCCTCACCACGGTAAGCTCATTCGGCTGCAGAAAGCATCCTTGCCATGGGAGCTTGGTGGCTAGAGCAACGCAGCCGGGGTGAGTGGCTGGCCTTGCCACTCGAAGCCGACAGGCGCCAGCACTTGGTCGATCTGCGCGTCGCGCCACAGCTCAGCCAGTGTTTTGCCTGCCTGCGGGTGCACACGGTCGGGGGCCATCAGCGACAGCGGCCACAGTACAAAAGCGTTTTTCAGGATCTCTGCGCGCGGCAGTATCAGGCCGTCGAAATTCCCTACCTGCTCGCCGTACAGCAACACGTCAATGTCCAGCGGCAGGCCTTTGCGGTCGGGTGCATAACGGCCATTGTCGGCCTCGATGAATTTCAATCGGCGGTCCAGCTCCATCAAGGGCAGCTCGGTATAGGCCGACACCACCAGGTTGAAGAATGGCCCACTCTTGATACCCACCGGCTGGCTTTCGAACACCGGCGAACACCGCACGTTCGTTAAAAAACTCGCCAGCGCATCCAGGCCAGCGCGCAGATGGCGCTCGCGCTCGATATTGCTGCCAAGCCCTAGGTAAATCTGAGTCAGCGACATCCGCGCTCGATCTCCACGCCTACGCCACTGGCAGCCGGCACGGCGCCGGGCTTGGTCAACTTGAGGTGAAGCCAGGGAATCTGGAATTCGCTCATCAGCACTTCGGCCAGGCGCTCGGCAAAGGTTTCTACCAATTGGTACTGCGACTGCTCGGCAAAGGCCTGAATACGCGCCGACACACTGGCGTAATCCAGCGCCAGGGCCAGGTCATCACCGGCGGCGGCCGGGCGATTGTCCCAGGCGAAACTCAGGTCCAGGCGCAGGCATTGCTTTATGCCGCGCTCCCAGTCGTAGGCCCCGATCACGGTGTCGACTTCCAGGCCTTCGATAAACACTCTGTCCACGCTCTTCTCCGCAGCACGACAAGGGCGCGATGCCCCGTTAGAATCAGGGCGTCCTCGCCCGGAATAGTTAGCATGTTTTGGTCACTGGCAATTTTTGCCTACCTGCTTGGCTCGCTGTCCTTCGCCATTTTGCTCAGCCGCCTGACGGGCAACCCCGACCCGCGAATGAGTGGCTCAGGCAATGCCGGCGCCACCAACATGTTGCGCCTGGCCGGCAAGAAACTCGCCGTATTGACGCTGCTGGGCGACGCCTGCAAGGGCCTGCTGCCCGTACTGATCGCCAGCGCTGCAGGCCTGCCCTTGCAACAACAGGCCTGGGTGGGCGTGTGTGCGGTGCTCGGCCATATGCTTCCGCTGTACTTCCGCTTTCGCGGTGGCAAAGGTGTCGCCACGGCGGCCGGCATGTTGCTGGCGATTTACCCTCCGGCAGCGCTGCTGGCCGTGCTTGCCTGGCTGCTGACGTTCTACCTGACCCGCACCAGCTCGTTGGCCGCGTTGATCGCCACACCGCTCACCCTGCCATTACTGGCTTGGCAAGCACCTGCGGCGCTGTGGCCGATGAGCGTGCTGACACTGTTGATCGCCTGGCGCCACCGCGGCAATTTACGCGACCTGTTTGCCGGGCGCGAACGGCATTTTTAAATACCGTCGATGAACCCGGCTCACGCCTGGCAACTACAACGGTGACAATTGCTCCATCGGCCAACGTGCCTGCACGCTGATCGCCAGGCTTTCATGCTGCCCGGCCTGCAATCGCTGGCAACCCGCGTAGGCGATCATCGCGCCATTGTCGGTGCAAAACTCAGGGCGCGCGTAAAACACCTCGCCCTTGAAGTCGCCGAGCATTTTTTCCAGTGAAGTGCGCAACGCCTTGTTGGCGCTGACGCCACCAGCGATTACCAGACGCTGCATGCCCGTCTGCTTCAGGGCGCGCTTGCACTTGATGGTCAAAGTCTCCACCACGGCCTGCTGGAACGCCAGTGCGATGTCGCAACGGGCTTGCTCACTGTCGTCTCCGGCGCTGACGCTGTGCTGCCAGGTATTCAGCGCGGAGGTTTTCAAGCCGCTGAAGCTGAACATCAAACCCGGGCGATCACACATCGGGCGCGGAAAGGTATAGCGGCCCGGAGCGCCTTTTTCGGCAAGCCGGGAGATTTCCGGGCCACCCGGATAATTGAGGCCCATCATCTTCGCGGTCTTGTCGAACGCTTCACCGGCGGCGTCATCCAGAGACTCGCCCAACAGGGTGTATTGGCCGATCGCATCGACCTGAACCAGCTGCGTATGCCCCCCCGAAACCAACAAAGCGACGAACGGGAACTGCGGCGGTGTTTTTTCCAGCATGGGCGCCAACAAATGGCCTTCCATGTGGTGCACGCCGAGGGCCGGAATGCCCCAGGCAAATGCCAGCGCCTGGGCGCAAGAGGCCCCAACCAGCAGGGCTCCGACCAATCCGGGGCCGGCGGTATAGGCAATGGCGTCGATCTCGGTCGGTACGCACCCGGCCTCGTCCAACACTTGGCGAATCAACGGCAACATACGTTTGACGTGATCACGGCTGGCCAGCTCCGGCACCACGCCACCGTAGGCGCGGTGCAGGTCGATCTGGCTGAACAGTGCATCGGCCAAAAGCCCGCGTTCACTGTCGTAAAGTGCGACACCGGTTTCGTCGCAGGAGGTTTCAAGTCCCAGTACTAGCATGGGTTTGCGCCTTGTAGAGGCTGAATTCGAAGGCGCGCATAATAGTCCCCACTCCCCCTCCCGACTAGCGGTTTTCGATCAGAGGCTTTGCATTCCGGGCAATGAGAGGTTAACATCCGCAACCCTTAAAAACCGACGACCTCAGCCGCGAATTTTTTGCGACGAGAACGTTGATCCCGGTAATGAAAGAAGGTAGCTCTGGATGCCAGCCGTCAAAGTTAAAGAGAACGAACCCTTCGACGTAGCTCTGCGTCGTTTCAAGCGCTCCTGCGAAAAAGCCGGTGTACTGGCTGAAGTTCGTAGCCGCGAATTTTACGAGAAGCCAACTTCTGAGCGTAAACGCAAAGCAGCAGCCGCTGTTAAGCGTCACGCCAAGAAAGTTCAGCGCGAGCAGCGCCGCGCCGTTCGTCTGTACTAATACACAGACGTTCGTAGCAAGCTTCTGCCAAGCCCGGCCCTCAGCCGGGCTATTGGCATTTGCGGATATAGCTTGATGTTTCATCGTCGACGCCGCCCATGCGACCGAGACACCGCTTCACACGTCAGGACTGGCTCTTTTGCCAGCGGTGCACGTCTCTTCTGACGAGCCTTACAAGGCTACTGACGAGCACACCCCTTTTTTTCAAGCAGCCGATCAACAGGTCGACTGTGCCCACCGATGAGTTTCCGAGGCCACCACTGGTCAAGACCGGGCTCTTGGGGCAACATTTCCACGTCGAAAACTGACCTGAAGTTAACGTCAGCGAGCATTCGGCAGATACACTTCCTTACAACCCATGCAGACGCTAGATGCTCGAGCACTCGTTACGTGCGCTTGAACACTTCACGGGCCCTCATTTACACGCAGTGATGACGAGAACGCCATGGCCGGGCTAATTCCCCAGAGCTTTATTGACGACCTTCTGAACCGCACCGACATCGTCGATGTTGTCAGCTCGCGCGTGCAACTGAAAAAAGCCGGCAAGAACTACACGGCCTGCTGCCCGTTTCACAAGGAAAAGACCCCGTCGTTCAGCGTCAGCCCCGACAAGCAGTTCTATTACTGCTTCGGCTGCGGCGCGGGCGGCAATGCGCTCGGCTTCCTCATGGACCACGACAACCTGGACTTCCCCCAGGCTATCGAGGACCTGGCGAAAGCCGCCGGCATGGAAGTCCCACGCGAAGAGAGTGGCCGGCCGCACAAACCACGGCAACCCACCGACTCGCCGCTGTACCCGCTGCTGACTGCAGCTGCCGACTTTTATCGTCAGGCACTTAAAAGCCATCCGCAGCGCAAGGCCGCCGTCGACTACCTCAAGGGCCGCGGCCTCACCGGCGAAATCGCCCGGGACTTCGGCCTCGGGTTCGCACCGCCAGGCTGGGACAATCTGTATAAGCACCTGAGCAGCGACACCCTGCAGCAGAAAGCCATGATCGACGCCGGCCTTCTGGTGGAAAACGCCGAGACCGGCAAGCGCTACGACCGCTTCCGTGACCGCGTGATGTTTCCGATCCGCGACAGCCGCGGCCGAATCATCGCGTTCGGTGGCCGGGTATTGGGGGACGACAAGCCCAAGTACCTGAACTCCCCGGAAACCGCGGTATTTCACAAGGGCCAGGAACTCTACGGCCTGTTCGAGGCGCGCAAAAACAATCGCAACCTCGATGAAATCATTGTGGTTGAAGGCTACATGGACGTGATCGCACTGGCCCAGCAAGGCCTGCGTAACGCCGTGGCGACGCTCGGCACCGCCACCAGCGAAGAACATTTGAAACGCCTGTTTCGCGTAGTGCCCAGCGTGCTGTTTTGCTTCGACGGTGACCAGGCCGGCCGCAACGCCGCCTGGCGCGCACTTGAGGCCACGTTGTCGAGCTTGCAGGATGGGCGCCGTGTGCGCTTTCTGTTCTTGCCCGAAGGCGAAGACCCGGACACTCTGGTTCGTTCCGAAGGCACCGACGCGTTCCGCGCGCGCATCAATCAACATGCGCAGCCGCTGGCGGACTATTTCTTCCAGCAACTGACCGAAGAAGCCGACCCGCGCTCCCTTGAAGGCAAGGCCCACATGGCCACCCTCGCGGCGCCATTGATTGATAAAGTGCCGGGCGCCAACCTGCGCACCTTGATGCGCCAGCGACTCATGGAAATTACCGGTTTGAGCGGTGAGGCCGTCAGCCAATTGGTGCACAGCGCGCCGCAAGAGGCGCGCCCGCCTACGACCCAGGCATGAATTACGATGCGATGCCGGACTACGCCGACTTCCACCAACCGCAGGACGCCTACGCGCCTCAGCAGGATTGGACGCCGAAGAAACCTGGCGCCGGCGGCAAGAAATGGGACGACAAGCCCTGGAGCAAAAATGCCAAGCGCGGCGCTCGCGATGAACCTCGCGGGCCGCGAACACCGGTTGGGGTAGAGGCGCCTACACTTATTGCGCTTCGCACACTGATTCACCACCCCCAGATGGCCGGAAAGGTTGAAACGGCGGATCACTTCGCCAACGAGAGCAACACTTACGCCCAGCTGTTAATTGCGCTGATCGGAGCGTTGCAGAAAAACCCTAAGCTAAACTCCATTCAGCTGATGGCTCGCTGGCATGGCACGGATCAGGGGCGTCTTTTGAAAGCACTCGCGGAAAAGGAGTGGCTAATTGACGGAGATAACCTTGAACAACAGTTTTTAGACACCATTACTAGGTTATCGGCGGGTCAACATACGCAGACCCTGGATGACCTGATTAAAAGAGCAAAACAGCCGGGATTATCGGCAGAAGAGCAAATTCAGATAGCAAAACAGATGCGTGACCTCTTAAAACAGAATGTTTGCGCATCAAACCCGACCTCAGCTGGCGCGTGAGGTCATAGCTCGGGTATAATCCTCGGCTTGTTTTTTGCCCGCCAAGACCTTCAGTGGATAGGGTGTTATGTCCGGAAAAGCGCAACAGCAGTCTCGTATCAAAGAGTTGATCACCCTTGGTCGTGAGCAGAAATATCTGACTTACGCAGAGGTCAACGACCACCTGCCTGAGGATATTTCAGATCCAGAGCAGGTGGAAGACATCATCCGCATGATTAATGACATGGGGATCCCCGTACACGAGAGTGCTCCGGATGCGGACGCCCTTATGTTGGCCGACTCCGACACCGACGAGGCAGCCGCTGAAGAAGCCGCTGCCGCGCTGGCTGCGGTGGAGACCGACATCGGTCGCACGACTGACCCTGTGCGCATGTATATGCGTGAAATGGGCACCGTCGAGTTGCTGACACGTGAAGGCGAAATTGAAATCGCCAAGCGTATTGAAGAGGGTATCCGTGAAGTGATGGGCGCAATCGCGCACTTCCCTGGCACGGTTGACCACATTCTCTCCGAGTACACTCGCGTCACCACCGAAGGTGGTCGCCTGTCCGACGTCTTGAGCGGCTATATCGACCCGGACGACGGCATTGCGCCGCCTGCCGCCGAGATACCGCCGCCTGTCGATGCGAAAGCCGCGAAAGCCGACGACGATACTGAAGACGACGACGCCGATAGCAGCGACGACGAAGACGAAGTCGAAAGCGGTCCAGACCCGGTCATTGCAGCTCAGCGTTTCGGTGCGATTTCCGATCAAATGGAAATCACCCGCAAAGCGCTGAAAAAGCACGGTCGCGCCAACAAGCTGACCGTTGCCGAGCTGGTGGCCCTGGCTGAGCTGTTCATGCCGATCAAGCTGGTCCCGAAGCAATTCGAAGGCCTGGTTGAACGTGTTCGCAGTGCCCTTGAGCGCTTGCGTGCACAAGAGCGGGCAATCATGCAGCTCTGCGTACGTGATGCGCGGATGCCGCGTGCCGACTTCCTGCGCCAGTTCCCGGGCAACGAAGTCGACGAAAGCTGGTCCGACGGCCTCGCCAAAGGCAAAGGCAAGTACGCCGAAGCCATTGGTCGCCTGCAGCCGGACATCATTCGTTGCCAGCAAAAGCTGATCGCGCTGCAAACCGAAACCGGTTTGACGATTGCCGAGATCAAGGACATCAACCGTCGCATGTCGATCGGTGAGGCCAAGGCCCGCCGCGCGAAAAAAGAGATGGTTGAAGCGAACTTGCGTCTGGTGATCTCCATCGCCAAGAAGTACACCAACCGTGGCCTGCAATTCCTCGACTTGATCCAGGAAGGCAACATCGGCTTGATGAAGGCTGTGGACAAGTTCGAATACCGTCGTGGTTACAAGTTCTCGACTTATGCCACCTGGTGGATCCGTCAGGCGATCACTCGCTCGATCGCCGACCAGGCCCGCACCATCCGTATTCCGGTGCACATGATCGAGACAATCAACAAGCTCAACCGTATTTCCCGGCAGATGTTGCAGGAAATGGGTCGCGAACCGACCCCGGAAGAGCTGGGCGAACGCATGGAAATGCCTGAGGATAAAATCCGCAAGGTATTGAAGATCGCTAAAGAGCCGATCTCCATGGAAACGCCGATCGGTGATGACGAAGACTCCCATCTGGGTGACTTCATCGAAGACTCGACGATGCAGTCGCCAATCGATGTCGCCACTGTAGAGAGCCTTAAAGAAGCAACACGCGACGTACTCTCCGGCCTCACTGCCCGTGAAGCCAAGGTACTGCGCATGCGTTTCGGCATCGACATGAATACCGACCACACCCTTGAGGAAGTGGGTAAACAGTTTGACGTGACCCGCGAGCGGATCCGTCAGATCGAAGCCAAGGCACTGCGCAAGCTGCGCCACCCGACGCGAAGCGAGCATCTACGCTCCTTCCTCGACGAGTGATACCAAAACCCCCGGCCCGTGCCGGGGGTTTTGCTTTGTATCGATTACTTTCTATAGATTAACTGCCGCGCAACACCCATCTCTCGTAATGCCCGTCTACACTCGACACATTCCCGTGCCATAACGAGACCGTTATGCCCAGACTGTCGACCGTGATACTGCTATCGCTGCTGACCTGGACCGCGACGGCTGGCGCGTTGACTCTCACTGATGATGAGCGTGGCTGGCTGGCGGACCATCAAGAGCTGCGCCTTGGCGTGGACAACGCTTGGCCACCTTTTGAATACCTTGACGAAAATGGCCGCTATCAAGGCCTGGCCGCAGACTACGTGCGCCTGATCCAGGATCGCCTGGGCGTTAGAATCAAACGGGTCGAGCCCGCGAACTGGGCCGACGTGCTCGAACAGGCCAAAAATAACCAGCTCGACCTGCTGCCCGGCATCATGTCCACCCCGGAACGCCAGGGTTTTCTGGCCTTCACACGCCCGTATCTCGACTTCCCCATTGTCATCCTCGCCCATGAAGGCGGTGCGAAACCGCGCAACCTCAAGGACCTGTACGGACTGAAGATTGCCGTGGTGGAAAACTACGCAACTCACGAGTTGCTACGCACCCATCATCCCGACCTCAACCTGGTGACCATGCCCAACGTCAGCTCGACGCTGCAAGCGCTGGCCACCGATGAAGTGGATGCCGTGGTCGGCGACCTGGCATCCAGTGTCTGGAGCCTGCGCCAATTGAAGCTGGATGGTTTATACGTCAGCGGCGAAACGCCCTACCGCTACCAGTTGGCAATGGGCGTGCCACCGGACAAGAAAGTGCTGGTGGGCATCCTGGACAAGGTTCTTGCTGACCTCAGCTCGGACGAAACCGACGCAATCCAGCAACACTGGGTAGGCAGCCTCACTGATCACCGTGCGTTTTGGACCCAATTATTGATATACGGCCTGCCCGCGGTACTGCTGCTGACTACCCTGCTGGCCATCGTGATGTGGATCAATCGCCGGCTGAGCTCGGAAATTGCCCGGCGGGTAGCGCTTGAGCAAAAACTGCGCAGCAGTGAGTACCACTATCGCGGCCTGGTGGAGAGCCTGTCCGCCATTGCCTGGGAAGCCAATGTCACCGACTTTACTTACAGCTACGTGTCGCCGCATGCCGAAGAGTTACTCGGCTACCCGCGTGCGCACTGGCTGATTCCGGGCTTCTGGCAAACCATCATTCACCCTGCCGACCGAACCCGTACGCAGGACTACTGCCACCGCGAGACCCACGCCAATCGTGACCACAGCGTCGATTATCGAGTGGTCACCGCCGACGGTCGCTGCGTGTGGGTACGCGACATTGTCAGCCTGATCAAGCACGGGCATCAGCCCGTTCTGCGCGGCTTGATGATCGACATCAGCGAAGCCAAGCGCACCGAAGAAGCATTGCAGCTTTCCGAGCAGAAATTCGCCAAGGCCTTCCACGCCTCACCCGACGGCTTGTCGCTGAGTCGTCAGCGCGATGGGTTGCTGATTGAAGTGAACGAGGGTTTCAGCCGCCTGACCGGCTTCACCCATGCAACCTCTCTGGACCAATCAAGCGTGGAGCTGGGCCTCTGGGTCGACCTCAATGAACGCGAGCGCATGCTGGAGCTGCTGCGGCGCGACGGCTTTGTTCGTGATTTCATCTGCCGTTTCCGCCGCGCCGACGGCATGATTCGCCTCTGCGAGTTGTCCTGCCGGCCGCTGCCCATCGGCGATGAAGACTGCATACTGACCATCGGCCGGGACATCACCGAACGCCAACTGACGCAAGAAAAACTGCAACAGGCTGCCACGGTGTTTGAGAGCACCGAAGAAGGCGTGTTGATCACCGATACCCTGCAGAACATCAGCGCCG
This sequence comes from Pseudomonas kitaguniensis, assembly GCF_009296165.1. GTDB lineage: Bacteria > Pseudomonadota > Gammaproteobacteria > Pseudomonadales > Pseudomonadaceae > Aquipseudomonas > Aquipseudomonas kitaguniensis. Next base: position 27,327 of record NZ_VUAZ01000044.1, read on the forward strand.
TCAACCGCGCCTTCAGCGAGATCACCGGCTACAGCGAAACCGAAGCGCTGGGCCAAACGCCGCGCCTGCTTGCCTCTGGCCTGCACGACAGCGCGTTTTACGCTGCGATGTGGCACCAGTTGGCCGCCAAAGGCCACTGGCAGGGAGAAATTTCCAACCGCCGCAAGAACGGCGAGCTTTACCCCTGCTGGTTGACGATCAACGCCGTACGCAACCGCGAACAGTTGATTACACACTTCGTGGCGGTATTTGCCGACATCTCCAGCCTCAAGCACGCCCAGGCCCGTCTCGACTACCAGGCGCATCACGACCCACTGACCGGTTTACCCAATCGCACGCTGTTTGAAAACCGGCTGCAGGCAGCCCTCAACAGCCAAGAGGAAAGCGGCAGCCAAGGTGCCGTGCTGTTCCTCGACCTGGACCGTTTCAAACACATCAACGACAGCCTCGGCCACCCCATCGGCGACCTGTTGCTCAAAGGCATCGCCGTGCGCCTCAAGGACCAATTGCGCGACGTCGACACCGTGGCGCGACTGGGCGGCGACGAGTTCATCATCCTGCTACCCGGCCTGCAACAAGCCAGCGATGCCCACCACCTGGCGAATAAACTGCTCGCCTGCTTCACACCGCCGTTTCAGGCTGGCGAACACGAGTTTTTTATCAGCGCCAGCATCGGCACCAGCCTCTACCCTCAAGACGGCACCGACGTCGCCACTTTGGTCAAAAACGCCGACGCCGCGATGTACCGTTCCAAGGCCAAAGGCCGCAACCGCGTCGAACGGTACACCCGCGACCTCACCGCCCAGGCCAACGAGCGCGTGGTACTCGAACACGAACTGCGCCGCGCCATCGAACGTAAAGAGCTGAGCCTTTTTTACCAGCCAAAACTGAGCCTGGTGACGCAACAACTGATCGGCGCCGAAGCCCTCATCCGCTGGCATCACCCGACCTTTGGCGAGGTTCCACCCGAGCACTTCATCGCACTCGCCGAAGAGAACGGCATGATCGTGCAGATCGGCGACTGGGTGCTGGAACAGGCGTGCCGCCAAATGCACGCGTGGCAAACAACCTTCGAGGGCTTCGGCTCATTGTCGGTCAACCTTGCCGGCGCACAACTGCGCCACCCCAACCTGCTGGCACGCGTCAAACAGCTACTGAGCGACTACCACCTGGAGCCCGGCTGCCTGCAACTGGAGATCACCGAAAACTTCATCATGAGCCAGGCCGAAGAAGCACTCGACGTGCTGCACCAACTCAAACACCTGGGCGTGCAACTGGCGATCGACGATTTCGGCACCGGTTATTCATCCCTCAGCTACCTCAAGCGCCTGCCGCTGGACTTTCTGAAGATCGACCAATCCTTCGTACGCGGCCTGCCCGACGACCCACACGACGCCGCAATAGTGCGCGCCATCATCGCGCTGGGCCACAGCATGCAATTCACCCTCATCGCAGAAGGCGTGGAAAACCCCGCGCAACAAGCGTTCCTCGCCGCCGAAGGCTGCGAACAGATGCAAGGCTACATCGTCAGCCTGCCCCTGCCGCCCGAGATTTTTGCCACGAGGTTCCTTCGTATGAGCGTTAAGGATTTTTCGGATAGCACAGAGGGGAAACCATCGTTATAATCCGCGGCCTACTGAGGGCCTATAGCTCAGTTGGTTAGAGCAGGGGACTCATAATCCCTTGGTCGTAGGTTCGAGTCCTACTGGGCCCACCATACTCAAAGCCGCGCATTGCGCGGCTTTCGTGTATCTGCCGTCTGGCAATTTGAGGCGCTGACTCCCCGGTCCTTCTTCGCAATGAAAGATTTGTTAATTGCCCGTAACCGCTCCAGCACAGACCATGGCCAGCCATCCACCTCCACACGAGGAAAATCGGCTCCATGCCTCAAGCCATCCTTTCACCCCACGCGCTACTCCACTCTCTCTTCAACCTGAGCACGCGTTTCGCAGGCGCTGTCGCTATCACCCTCGCGACCCTCAACTGCGCACACGCCGCAACAGCCGCCCCGGCGACCATCAAGGCGTTCAAGCTGTGCACTGGCGCGGACAATGCCTCGCACGTGCTTGAGGGAACCATCGACCAGAACATGCGCAACGACGTGACCGCGATTCACTTCAAGCAAACCCCTGCGCATGCCGTTTACGGTTGGCATAACGACCCGGAGCCGCAGTACGTGATGACGCTGTCCGGCACGCTGGCATTTGCCACTCGTGGTGGCGAGACGTTCACTTTGCATCCCGGTGAGGTGTTGGTCGCCGAAGACAATACCGGTTCAGGGCATCGCTGGAAGCTGGTTGATGACCAACCTTGGCGTCGCGGCTATGTGGTGTTGAAGCCTGGCGCGCCCGATTCGTTTGTGCCGAACGACGCCGCTGCGGCGAAAGTGTGCAAGGCGCCTTAGCCTCGCAGATCGAAGCCTGTAACATGCCACTCCATTGTCGCCCGCACTGGAGCTTGCGTTTTGCCCGTCCTCGATGAAATCGACCGCCAACTGATTGCCGCCTTGCAGATCAACGCTCGCGAAAGCGTGGCGATGCTTGCCCGTCAATTGGGAATTGCGCGTACCACGGTGACGTCACGTCTGGCGCGCCTGGAGAAAACCCAGGTGATTACCGGCTATGGCGTGCGTCTTGGCCAACGTGCCACCGATGGCGGTTTGCAGGCGTATGTCGGGATCACGGTGCAACCGCGTTCGGGCAAGGACGTGCTGAAAAGGCTGAGTGCCATGGCCCAAGTGCAGCAGTTGTGTGCGGTGAGCGGCGAGTTTGATTACGTGGCGTGGCTGCGCACCGACTCGCCGGAGCAACTGGATCAGTTGCTGGACCAGATCGGCAGCGTCGACGGGGTGGAAAAAACCACCACCTCGATCATCCTCAGTAACAAATTGGACCGCGGCCAACCAATATGACCACATACCTCGTCACTTTGACTAAAAACAATCCAATCCGACGACACTTTGCGTCTTATTAACGGACGCTACGCTCCTTAAACTGGCAGCCATCTTTTCCTATACTCAGTGGATCGCGTGCCGCCGAGTCGCCAGCAAGGTCAGCCATGAGCATTCCTTCCAGCACCATCAGCAAAACCAATCGCCACCCTGCCGACGGCAAAAAACCCATCACCATTTTTGGCCCGGATTTTCCGTTTGCCTTTGATGACTGGATTGAGCATCCGGCGGGTTTGGGCAGTATCCCGGCCGCCAACCACGGCGCCGAAGTGGCGATTGTCGGTGCCGGGATTGCGGGCCTGGTGGCCGCTTACGAGTTGATGAAACTGGGCCTCAAGCCGGTGGTGTACGAAGCCTCGAAAATGGGCGGTCGCCTGCGCTCTCAGGCGTTTGAAGGTGCCGAAGGCATCATCGCCGAGTTGGGTGGCATGCGTTTCCCGGTGTCCTCCACCGCGTTCTACCACTATGTGGACAAGCTGGGCCTGGAGACTAAACCCTTCCCCAACCCGTTGACACCGGCCTCCGGCAGCACCGTGGTCGACCTGGAAGGCCAGACCCACTACGCCGAAAAACTCTCCGACTTGCCGGTGCTGTTTCAGGAAGTCGCAGACGCCTGGGCCGATGCGCTGGAGGCCGGCTCGCAATTCGGTGACATTCAGCAAGCCATCCGCGACCGCGACGTGCCGCGCCTCAAAGCGCTGTGGAACAAGCTGGTGCCGCTGTGGGACGACCGCACCTTCTATGATTTCGTCGCCACTTCCAAAGCCTTCGCCAAACTGTCGTTCGCGCACCGCGAAGTGTTTGGCCAGGTGGGTTTCGGCACCGGCGGCTGGGACTCGGATTTCCCCAATTCCATGCTCGAAATTTTCCGCGTAGTCATGACCAACTGCGACGACCATCAGCACTTGGTGGTCGGTGGCGTAGCGCAAGTGCCCATGGGTATCTGGCGCCATGTGCCGGAGCGTTGTGCGCATTGGCCAGCCGGTACCAGCCTCAGTTCGTTGCACCATGGCGCGCCACGGGCCGGGGTCAAGCGCATTGCGCACGCGGCCGGTGGCCGTTTTGCAGTGACCGATAACTATGGCGACACGCGCGAATACGCTGCGGTGCTGACCACCTGCCAAAGCTGGCTGCTGACCACTCAGATCGACTGCGACGAAACCTTGTTCTCGCAAAAAATGTGGATGGCCCTCGACCGAACCCGCTACATGCAGTCGTCGAAAACCTTCGTGATGGTCGACCGTCCATTTTGGAAAGACAAAGACCCGGAGACCGGCCGCGACCTGATGAGCATGACGCTTACCGATCGTCTGACACGCGGCACGTATTTGTTTGAAAACGGCAAATTCGACAACGGTGACGACAAGCCGGGAGTGATTTGCCTGTCGTACTCGTGGATGAGCGACGCGCTGAAAATGCTCCCTCAGCCCATCGACAAGCGGGTGAAGCTGGCCCTCGACGCACTGAAAAAGATCTACCCGAAAGTCGACATCAAGGCGCGCATTATCGGCGACCCGATTACCGTGTCCTGGGAGGCCGACCCGCATTTTCTCGGGGCATTCAAAGGCGCTTTGCCTGGCCACTATCGCTACAACCAGCGCATGTACGCGCACTTCATGCAGAAGGACATGCCCGCCGAGCAACGCGGAATTTTTATCGCCGGTGACGACGTGTCGTGGACTCCGGCCTGGGTGGAGGGCGCGGTGCAAACCTCACTGAACGCGGTGTGGGGCATCATGACCCACTTTGGCGGCAGCACTCACCCGGAAAACCCGGGGCCGGGTGATGTATTTGACGAAATCGGGCCGATCGCCCTGGCCGATTAAGGAGTTGAACATGCGCGTTGCCTTGTACCAATGCCCGCCGTTGCCGCTGGATGTGGCCGGCAACCTGACACGCCTGCACCAACTCGCGCATGAGGCGTCGGGGGCCGATGTGCTGGTGCTGCCGGAGATGTTCCTCAGCGGTTACAACATCGGCGCCGAGGCCGTTGGCGCGCTGGCCGAAGCGCAGGATGGGCCATCGGCACAGGCGATAGCCGCGCTTGCCAAAAGCGCCGGGCTGGCGATTCTGTACGGCTACCCGGAGCGGGCCGAGGATGGGCAGATCTACAACGCCGTGCAGTTGATCGACGCCCACGGCCAGCGCCTGTGCAACTACCGCAAAACTCACTTGTTTGGCGACCTGGACCACGCGATGTTCAGCGCCGGAGGGGATGACTTCCCGCTGGTGGAATTGAACGGCTGGAAGCTTGGGTTGCTGATCTGCTACGACCTGGAGTTTCCGGAAAATACGCGGCGCCTGGCCTTGGCCGGTGCCGAGCTGATCCTGGTGCCCACCGCCAATATGGTGCCGTTCGACTTCGTCGCCGATGTGACCGTGCGGGCGCGGGCGTTTGAAAACCAGTGTTATGTGGCCTACGCCAACTACTGTGGGCAGGAAGGCGATATTCAGTACTGTGGGCAAAGCAGCATTGCCGCGCCGAATGGCCAGCGCATCGCCCAGGCTGGCCTGGACGAAGCGTTGATCGTCGGGGTACTGGAGCGCCAGTCGATCCTCGACGCACGCGTCGCCAATCACTACCTGCAAGACCGTCGCCCCGAGCTGTACGGCGCGCTATACAAGCCCTGATCTGACCTGATTTGGCGGGATGCGTTAGCATTGGCACTTCCCACGTTTCGGAAGTGCCCATGCCTGCGCCGGCCCCCCCTCATCACCTTCACTTGACCCTGGCCAACGGCCTGCGGGTTTCCTTGCGCCATGCGCCGCGCTTGAAGCGCTGCGCGGCAGTTTTACGGGTGGCCGCCGGCAGCCATGACGTGCCACTAGCCTGGCCAGGGTTGGCGCATTTTCTTGAGCATTTGCTGTTTCTCGGTACTGAGCGTTTTCCCACGCGCGAAGGCTTGATGGCCTACGTGCAGCGCCATGGCGGGCAGGTCAACGCCAGCACCCGTGAGCGCACCACAGACTTCTTCTTTGAAGTGCCGATAACCACATTTGCTGACGGGCTGGAGCGGCTGGCCGACATGCTGACGCACCCGCGCCTGGCGGTTGACGATCAATTGCGTGAGCGCGAAGTGCTGCACGCAGAGTTTGTTGCATGGTCGCAAGATGCCAAGGCGCAACAAGAGGTCGCGCTGCTGCAGGGCTTGGCGGCTGATCACCCGCTGCGCGGCTTTCATATGGGTAACCGCGACAGCCTGCCGGTGGAGCGCGAGGCATTTCAGCAAGCACTGCGGGCATTCCACACGCATTTCTATCAGAGTGGGCAGATGGCCCTGAGCCTCGCCGGCCCGCAGCCGCTACAAGAGCTGGAAGCGTTGGCCCAGCGTTTCAGCCAAGCATTAACCTCGGGGCCTGCGCACCCGCAGGCCGCTCCGCCGGCCTTGCTGCAAGGCCAGGCGCGTGGCTATCAACACATCGCTAATGATCATCTGCACCACGTGATTGCCGCTGACGCACCCGGCGAGGCACTGGATTTTCTGTGCACCTGGCTCAACGCATCGGCGCCCGGCGGCTTGCTGGCTGAGCTGAAAGCGCAAAAGCTGGCCACTGCACTGCAGGCGTCTGTGCTTTATCACTTCGCCGGGCAAGCGCTGTTGGATATTGACGTGACGCTTGATCCCGACTGCAATAGAGCCGCACACATCGAGGTGCTGCTACGCGACTGGCTGAGCTTTTTCGCACAGAGCAATTGGACCTCTCTGCGCGAAGAGTACGCGCTGATTGCGGCTCGCCAACAACAGATCCAAGGCCCGCTCGCATTGGCTCGAAATGCCAGCCAAGGCCTTTCGGAACAGGGCTTCGCCGCGCTGAAGACGATGCTTGATTCACTGCACCTGCCGGCCTCGGAACACGCTTGGCGACTGCCGCCGCACAACCCGCTCCTGCGCCCACCGGTCAAAGAGCAGCGCGCCGGGCTGATTCGCGGCCAAACCAGCGCTCACCGTGGCTTGCGTACCTTTGCTCAAGATCGCTCGCGGGGGCGACGGGAAGTGTCGGCGCTGACCTTTAGCCAAGCCTTGCCGGATGACAGCGATGAAGGCGCGCTGTACCTGCACTGGCGGTTTGACTCAGCCGTACCGGCTGGGCTGGAAAGCACATTGCAGCCGTTGCGCGAGCAGGCCCGCCAGGCCGGTGTCGAGCTGTCCTGCGAAACCACCGGCAATGATTGGCTGGTAAAAATGATCGGCCTTCATGAGCCGATGCCGGCAGTGCTCGACGCGCTGGCGAGCAGCCTGAACCACACCGATGCACACGTGGCGCAACCCGCCGCGGCGCCGATGATCGCGATTCGAGCGTTGCTCAAGGCGCTGCCCGCCTGCTGCACCGCCATCAGTGCGCAGGCCAGCGCGACGCCCGCGTCATGGGCCGGTGCACGCTGGCAAGGGCTGGGGGCGGGTTTGCCTGCTGCCTGCGAAGCGGCGATCAAAACCGCAGCCGCACGCTTGCCGGGGCAGCCGGCAAGCCTCGACCACACGCTGCAAAACCTTGAAGGCCAGCACCTCTGGCACGCGGTAAAAACCGACACCGGTGAAGCCGCCCTGCTGCTGTTTTGCCCAACGCCGACGAGCTCTCTGGCCGATGAGGCGGCCTGGCGATTGCTCGGGCATCTGCTGCAAGGGCCGTTTTATCAGCGCCTGCGCGTCGAGCTGCAACTTGGCTACGCGGTATTCAGCCACATCCGACAGATCAACGGGCAAACCGGCCTGCTATTTGGCGTGCAATCCCCCAGCGTTTCGCTGGCTGAAATCGTCGCTCACCTGCACACGTTCCTGGCCCAACTGCCGACGCTGATCGAGGGCAGTACTGACTTGGGCAACCAGAACCTGGCGCAACAATTCTGTGTCAAAACATTGCCCATCGCACAGGCCGCCGACCTGCTGTGGCACGCACAATTGGCGGGCAATCTGCCGGGGTATCTTGAACAGCTTCAGCAGCGGATCAAAGCCTGTACACGCGAGGATTTACGGCACGCGGCCAAGCAACTCAACGACGCCAAAGGCGGTTGGCACTACGTGGCCAACGGCCCGCGCATCATCGATATCGAGGCGTCTGCGGGCTGATCATTGCCGACACTGCAAAAGGCTTTTTCCGCCAAGACAGCGCTAACTGGAAAAGAATTGCGTAAGATCCGTACGCACTATCTGAACATCTCCGACTGGAGGTGGACTATATGTATTGCTCGGTAATGAAAGTCCCATCCCTTGATAGGAGTATGAATATGACCTGGTCAAAACCTGCTTACACCGACCTGCGCATCGGTTTCGAAGTCACCATGTACTTCGCCAGCCGTTAATTGGCTGAGTAATACAACGCCTCGGTTCGCCCGGGGCGTTTTTGTTTTGAGCTGTGCTTGATGGAGCGACCATGTTTGTCCAGATTCTAGGTTCCGCCGCCGGCGGTGGCTTCCCGCAGTGGAACTGTAACTGCGTGAATTGCGCGGGTTTTCGCGACGGCAGCCTACGGGCGCACGCGCGCACTCAGTCGTCTATCGCGATCTCGGACGATGGCGTGAATTGGGTGCTGTGCAATGCTTCGCCGGATATTCGCACGCAACTGCAGAGCTTTGCGCCGATGCAACCCGGCCGCGCGCTGCGCGATACCGGCATCAGCGCGATCATCCTGATGGACAGCCAGATCGACCACACCACCGGCCTGTTGAGCCTGCGTGAAGGCTGCCCGCACTCAGTGTGGTGCACCGACATGGTCCATGAAGACCTGAGCAGCGGTTTTCCGCTGTTCACCATGCTTACCCACTGGAACGGCGGCCTGGCCTGGAACCGTATCGAGCTGGACGCCAGCTTCACCATTCCGGCCTGCCCCAACTTGCGTTTCACGCCACTGCCGCTGCGCAGCGCCGCGCCGCCCTACTCGCCACACCGCTTCGACCCGCACCCGGGCGACAACATCGGCCTGATCGTCGAAGACCTGCGCACCGGCGGCAAACTCTTCTATGCGCCAGGGCTGGGCAAAGTCGATGCGCCGTTGCTGGAGATTATGGCCGGCAGCGATTGCCTGCTGGTGGACGGCACGATGTGGGATGACGACGAAATGCAGCGCCGTGGTGTCGGCACGCGCACCGGCCGCGAGATGGGCCACCTGGCGCAAAACGGCCCCGGCGGCATGCTCGAAGTGCTGGAGCAATTACCCAAGCAACGCAAAGTGCTCATTCACATCAACAACACCAACCCTATCCTCGATGAAGACTCCCCCGAGCGAGCGGAACTGGTGCGGCGCAATGTCGAAGTGGCTTACGACGGCATGAGCATCCAATTGTAGGAGCAAACCAAATGACTGACACACCGCTGACGCGCGAAGCCTTTGAGCAGGCGTTGCGGGCCAAGGGCGCCTTCTACCATATCTATCACCCGTACCACGTGGCGATGTATGAAGGTCGCGCTACCCGCGAGCAGATCCAGGGCTGGGTCGCCAACCGTTTTTACTATCAGGTGAACATCCCGCTGAAGGACGCCGCGATCCTCGCCAACTGCCCGGACCGTGAGATCCGCCGGGAGTGGATCCAGCGCCTGCTCGACCACGATGGCGCGCCCGGTGAAGACGGCGGTATCGAGGCCTGGCTGCGTTTGGGCCAGGCGTCGGCCTCGACCCGGACCAACTGCGCTCCCAGGAGCTGGTGCTGCCCGGCGTGCGTTTTGCGGTGGATGCCTACGTCAACTTTGCCCGCCGTGCCAGTTGGCAAGAAGCTGCGAGCAGCTCGCTGACCGAACTGTTCGCGCCGCAGATTCACCAATCGCGCCTCGACAGCTGGCCGCAGCACTACCCGTGGATCGACCCTGCCGGTTATGAATATTTCCGTACCCGGCTGGGCCAGGCCCGCCGCGATGTGGAACATGGCTTGGCGATTACGCTGCAGCACTACACCACCCGCGAAGGCCAGGAGCGGATGCTGGAAATACTCCAGTTCAAGCTCGACATCCTGTGGAGCATGCTCGACGCCATGAGCATGGCCTATGAACTCAACCGCCCGCCCTATCACAGCGTGACCGAGCAGCGGGTGTGGCATAAAGGGATCACCCTATGAGCTTTGATCGCAGCAAAAAACCGACGTGGCGTCAGGGCTATCGCTACCAGTACGAGCCCGCGCAAAAAGGCCACGTATTGCTCTACCCGGAAGGCATGATCAAGCTCAATGACAGCGCCGCGTTGATCGGTGGTTTGATCGACGGCGAGCGCGACGTGGCTGCCATTATCGTCGAGCTGGACAAACAGTTCCCCGGCGTACCGGAGCTCGCCGCAGACATCGAGCAATTCATGGAGGTCGCCCGTGCTGAGCACTGGATCACCCTTGCCTGAGACGCCAGCCATTGGCCTGCCGCTGTGGTTGCTCGCCGAGTTGACCTATCGCTGCCCGTTGCAATGCCCGTATTGCTCCAACCCGCTGGATTTTGCCGAGCAGGGCAAAGAGCTGAGTACCGAGCAGTGGATCAAGGTATTTCGCGAAGCGCGGGAGATGGGCGCGGCGCAACTGGGGTTTTCCGGTGGCGAGCCACTGGTGCGCCAGGACCTCGCCGAGCTGATTGCCGAGGCGCGCAAGCTGGGCTTCTACACCAACTTGATTACCTCCGGCATCGGCCTCACCGAGCAGAAGATCAGCGACTTCAAGAAGGCCGGGCTGGACCATATCCAGATCAGTTTCCAGGCCAGTGACGAGCAAGTGAACAACCTGCTGGCCGGCTCGAAAAAAGCGTTCGCGCAAAAGTTGGAAATGGCCCGCGCGGTCAAAGCGCACGGCTATCCAATGGTGCTTAACTTTGTCACGCATCGGCACAATATCGACAAGATCGACCGCATCATCGAGTTGTGCATCGCTCTGGAGGCGGACTTCGTCGAACTCGCCACCTGCCAGTTCTACGGCTGGGCGCAGCTCAATCGTGTGGGGTTGTTACCGACGCAAGAACAACTGGTGCGTGCCGAACGCATCACCAACGAATACCGCGCCAAGCTCGAAGCCGAAGGCCACCCGTGCAAGCTGATATTCGTGACGCCGGATTACTACGAGGAGCGCCCTAAAGCCTGCATGAATGGCTGGGGCAGCCTATTTCTGACGGTAACGCCGGACGGCACTGCCCTGCCCTGTCACGGTGCCCGACAGCTACCTGTGCAATTTCCCAACGTGCGCGATCACAGCATGCAGCACATCTGGTACGACTCGTTCGGGTTCAACCGCTTTCGCGGTTACGACTGGATGCCTGAGCCGTGCCGTTCATGCGATGAAAAGGAAAAAGACTTCGGCGGCTGCCGTTGTCAGGCGTTCATGCTCACGGGGGACGCGAGCAACGCTGATCCGGTGTGCAGCAAGTCCGAGCAGCACGGCATCATCCTGCAAGCGCGGGAAGAAGCCGAACACGCCACTCAGACTATTGAGCAATTGGCCTTTCGCAACGAGCGCAACTCACGGCTCATCGCAAAAGGCTAAAGGCCTTAGCGTTTGGCGATGATGTACACGGCGTGAATGATGCCGGGGAAATAACCGCACAAGGTCAGCAGAATATTCAGCCAGAACGCGCCAGCAAAACCCACTTGCATGAACACACCCAGTGGCGGCAGCAGAATGGCGATGATGATACGAATGATGTCCATGGGTTCAGCTCCAAAAAATCGGCTCGTGCGAGCCGTGTAGCTAATCGACCTTGGGCGCTCGTGAGGGTTCAGTGGGTTCTGGCATTGCGCCATCTTCAGGCGAGAATTTCCAGGCCGTGCTTTTGTACGATACTCAGCAACTTGAGCGCCATGCCGCTGGGTTGCTTCTCGCCGGATTCCCATTTTTTCACGGTAGAGGCGCTGGTGTTCAGGTAGCGGGCAAACACCGGTTGGCTGACGTGGCTGTTTTCGCGCAGTTGTTTGATTTGCTCGGCCGGGATTTGTGCCGGTGCAGGTGCAAAGCACATCGCGTCGAATTCTCGGAGCGTGGTCTTGCTGATGGCGCCAATCGAATACAACGCCTCGGCCGATTGATGAACGGACTCCAGCGCTTCACTTTCATATTTTCTGGTCATGATGTATCTCCACAAACTCCTTCATATCCAGTAGCTGCTGACCTGTGCTTGATTTAAACCTTCATAGGTCTTTGCAATCGCCCGAAGCCCGACCAGATCCTTTTGACTGATGTTGCTTTGGTCCTGCTTAGCGAACAGAAGCTGATAAACCCAGTAATGCCTGCCCTTGGCCAGCACCATAGAACGATGTCTATTCTGGTTGAGGCGCTTTTTCCACACACCACCACCCAAATTATCCGCCTGGCCTTTGAGCATCTCGCCAAATGCCTCCCTCACTCAGCATCGCAAATCCATGCCTTGCTGGCTGCATCCGCAAAACTGCGAGTTTTGAACAATCTTAACCTTATGGTCATCCCTTCCCCCAAACATACCACCCAGTGGTATAGATTAGAAATGGCGCACGCAAAAAGTGTGCGAGCCCTTTCGGCAGTCCTTGCCGACGCCCGCTAAAAAGCCATGCTTTCCACCCAGTCTCAAGCGACCATTGCAGTCCAAAAATGTCACGCGCAAAAAAAACGCCCCCAGCCAAAAGAATCAGGCTGGAGGCGCCGCGTATGCCGCGAGACGGTTCAGAAATAGGCGGTTAAACAGCAATGCCTTTGCGGCAGTGCAATTGCGCAGTGCGTACACGGGCGAAGGCGCGCGCTAGGCGCAGCAGCATGTCGTCAATGTGGTTTTTGCCGACGTTCAAGGCCGGGGTGAAGCGTAAACAGTTGGGCTGCGGCGCGGTGAGGATCAAGCCTTCGTGCAGCGCTGCCTTTACCACTGCATCTGCAGAATCATCCGACAATGTCAGCCCCCACATCAGGCCATGGCCGCGTAATGGGCCATGGTCATAGCGATAGGCTACTCGGGCCAGGCCTTCGCCCAAGTAAAGGCCGCACTCACGCACCTGCTCGAGAAAGCCGTTCTCTGACACCGCATCAAGTACTGCCACGCCGGCCGCTGCCATCAATGCATTGCCATGATGGGTGCCTTCCAATTCTCCCACCTCGAAGCAACAGGCCTTGCCGCGCGCCAGCAATGCGGCCAAGGGCACGCCGCCGCCCAGGCCTTTGCCGAGGGTGATGATGTCGGCGCGCACGCCGTACTGCTCTTCCACGAGCAAGGTGCCGCAGCGACCGATGCCGGTGTGCACTTCGTCGAGAATCAGCAAGATGCCCAGTTCACGGCACAGCCGCTCAACGCCCTTGAGGTAGTGTTCTGTCGCGGGCACCACGCCGGCTTCGCCCTGGATCGGCTCCAACATAATTGCGACGGTTTGCGCATCCACCGCCGCGTGCAACGCCGGCAGGTCGTTGAACGGTACGTGACTGAAACCCGGCAATTGCGGTTCAAAGCGGTTTGCACTGGCGCCCGCCGAGGCTGCCAGCGCCGCAAAACTGCGGCCGTGGCAAGCGTTGTTGGCGCTGATGATGCGATAAGCGCCGCCACGATGCAGTTGGCCCCATTTGCGCGCCAACTTGATCGCCGCTTCGCAGGCTTCCGTGCCGCTGTTGAGCAGGTAGGCCTGATCGCTGCCGGTGCGTTGGCAGAGGCGGTCGACCAGATCAAGTTGCGCACGGTTATGCAGGCCGTTCCCGGGGTTTATCAAGGCGTGGGTCTGATCGGCCAGAGCTTTGATCAACACCTGGGGGCTGTGACCAAGGCTGTTGGCGGCGTTGCCCTGGCTGAAATCCAGGTAGGCACGGTCATCACTGTCCCAGAGCCAAGCCCCTTGGCCGCGCACAAAGACCTGCGGTGGCCTGGCTACGGTGCGCATCAGCGATTCGCCGGGCAGGTCCTTGTGCCGCGCATTCAGCAGCAAATCGTCCAGGCTTGGCACAGGGCGACGGAACAGATTCACAGGTGCCTCCCAATGGCAACCGGACATTGGTCTGTGCTGCCCGCAAACACCGCATTGATGTTTGTTGCCTTGCCTATGTAAACACCTTCAACACAAACGCTATTCATTGCCCGATCCGGCCCTGTAATCCCTGCGAATAGGCGCTAGACTAGGCGTCTCAGCCCCCATCGGCCATTTCGATTTTCGAGCATTTTCGATAAGCAAACCTTATGGATTTCAAGCAACTGCGTTATTTCGTCGCGGTCTATGAAGAAGGCCACGTAGGCCGCGCAGCCGAGCGCCTGTCGATCTCCCAACCGGCGCTGTCGCAACAGATTCGCCAACTCGAACAGAACCTGGACGTGAGCCTGTTCGAGCGCAGCAGCAAGCGCCTGTTGCCCACGTTGGCCGCGCACACGTTGTACAACCACGCCTTGCCGTTGATTGATGGCATGCAACACGCCATCGAAGCCTTGCGCAATTTCAAGGGCCAAGCAATGCGCACGCTGGCCATTGGCGTGCTGCAAACCGTGCACACCAGCCTGGTTCCGCAAATGCTCGAACGCGTGCGCAAAGCGCAGCCACATTTGGTGGTGCAGATCTACGAACTGACCGGGCTTGAAATTGAACGCCGGCTGCTCAACGGCTCGCTGGATATTGGTATCAGTTACCTGCCGCCACGCCAGCCGGGTTTACACGGCGTGCTGTTGTATGAAGATGAATTGAAGGTGGTGATCCCGGACGACCATCCCCTGCGCGAATTCAAGAAAGTTTCGCTGAAACAGGCAGCCGAGTTGCCGATGTTGCTGTTGGGGGAGGAGTTTCAAATACGGCAGATCTGGCAGGGCCAACTGGCTAAGTCTGGGGCGGCGCCGCAAGTGCAGGCCGAGCTGAATACGATGGCGGGGATTCTCGACAGTTTGCCGCATACACAATTGGCGACGGTGCTGCCCGGACGCTCCCAGGACGAACACAATAGCCAGTTGCTGCTGTGGAAACCCTTGAGTGAACCGAGAGTGCCGCTGAAAGTGGGCTTGGTGTGCCGCGATGTGCAGCGCCAGCAAGCGACGATGGCGTTGCTGCGCACCTTGCTCGAGGACGTAATGAATGCCCCGCAGGCGCAGGCCTGACTTTTTCGCGGGCAAAAGAAAACCCCGCCGAAGCGGGGTTTTGCAGACTGTTTCCCTGACATCCATTTCACTCCGCCGTCCTGGCAGAATCCTACGTGTCCGTGTTGTTTCTTTGCGCTTCCTGCGCTACGTCCATGTGAAGTAGATTATCCGTGGATCCAATTTGGCGATAGAGGACGAATAGCAGCACGTCGTGTAAGAGAATGCTTACATACTCTTTTCGCCCTTAAAACAGCGCTTCATCCATCAGGAACAGCGATTCGCTACCGGCTTTTACCGAAGCGCTCAGCGAGTGAATACGCGGCAGCAGGCGGGCAAAGTAGAAACGTGCAGTGCCCAGCTTGCTGGCATAGAAGTCTTCCTCAGCTTCTTTGCCAAACGCCGCCTTGGCCATGCGCGCCCACATATAGGCATAAGCCATGTAGCCGAAGGCATGCAGGTACTCCACCGACGCCGCGCCGATTTCACTCGGGTTGGTTTTGGCGCGGTCCAGCACCCACGCCGTCAATTCATCCAGGTGGGTCACGGCTGCGCTGAGCGGGCGGGTAAATTCGCCCAGCTCGGCGCCTGCCGTGGCGATGAACTGGCGGATCTCCTCGGCGAACAAGGTGTAGAACGCACCGTCGCTGCCGACGATCTTGCGCCCTACCAAGTCCAGCGCCTGAATGCCGTTGGTGCCTTCGTAGATCTGCGTGATGCGCACGTCACGCACCAACTGCTCCTGGCCCCACTCGCGGATGTAGCCGTGGCCGCCAAACACCTGCTGGCCGAGCACTGTGGTTTCAAGGCCTAAGTCGCTGAGAAACGCCTTGGCCACCGGCGTCAGCAACGCCACCAGGCTGTCTGCACGCTCGCGGGCGCGCGGATCTTCGCTGAACTTGGCGATGTCCAACTGGGTTGCCACATACGTGGAAAACGCACGGCCACCTTCGTTCGCAGCTTTCATGGTCAACAGCATGCGGCGCACGTCGGGGTGCACGATGATTGGGTCGGCGACTTTGTCCTTGGCCTGGGCGCCGGTCGGCGAACGGCTTTGCAGACGGTCACGGGCGTACTCAATCGCGTTTTGATAAGACCGCTCACCCGACGCCAGGCCCTGAATACCCACCCCCAGGCGCTCATAGTTCATCATGGTGAACATCGCCGCCAAACCACGGTTCGGCTCGCCCACCAGATAGCCGACGGCCTGGTCAAAGTTCATCACGCAGGTAGCCGACGCCTGGATACCCATCTTGTGTTCGATCGAGCCGCAGCTCACCGCATTGCGCGCGCCCAGGCTGCCGTCGGCATTGACCATGAACTTGGGCACCAGGAACAGCGAGATACCCTTCGGACCCGCCGGTGCATCCGGCAGCTTGGCCAACACCAGGTGGATGATGTTTTCGGTGAGGTCGTGTTCGCCACCGGTGATAAAAATCTTGGTGCCGCTGAGGGTGTAGGAGCCGTCGGCCTGAGGCTCGGCCTTGGTGCGGATAATGCCCAAGTCCGTACCGGCATGCGCTTCGGTCAGGCACATGGAACCGGCCCACTCACCCGAGTACATTTTCGGCAGATACGTGGCCTTGAGCGCTTCGCTGGCGTGAGTGTTGATCGACACACAGGCGCCGGACGTCAGCATCGGGTACAGGCCGAACGCCAGGCTTGCCGAGTTGATCATCTCTTCGACTTGCGCCGATACCGCCTTGGGCATGCCCATGCCACCGAACGCCGGGTCGCCACCTACACCCACCCAACCGCCTTCAGCGTAGGTTTTGTAGGCATGTGGATAACCGTCCGGCGTGCTGACAACAGTGTCCGCCCAGCGGCAGCCTTGTTCATCGCCACCGCGATTGATCGGGGCAATGGTTTTGGTGCTGACTTTGCCGGCTTCTTCGAGGATGGCCTCGACGGTTTCGGCATCCACGGTGTCTGCCAATGCCGGCAATTGAGCCCACGTTTTGGCGACCTCAAAAACTTCGTTGAGGACGAAGCGCATATCACGCAGCGGCGCTTTGTAATCAGCCATGGCAAACCTCGTGAGAACATGAAAAGTGATTCGGTAAGATCGGTTTTACAGGCTCCGAGTGTACCCGAACAACTTTTCAGAGACATAGGGTCCGTTCGTGACCAGCAAGTATTTATAAGTCACGCCAGGATTCACACGTGGACCCTTTGAGTCAATTACGCTTACAAGGCAAACGCCTCCGCCGGCAGGCTCATCAGGCACTCGCTGCCCGCCTCCACGGCGGCGCGGTGCGTTGCAGTACGCGGCAGCAGGCGCTTGAAGTAGAAATCGCACGTCGCCAATTTGGCTTGGGCAAACGCGGCGTCATCGACCTGAGCCTGCGCCGCGATTGCCATGCGCAGCCACAGGTAGGCCAAAATGATGTAACCGCTGTACATCAAGTAATCCACGGCTGCCGCGCCTACCTCATCCGGGTTTTTCATCGCCGCCATGCCGACCTTCATCGTCAGCTCGCCCCATTGCTGGTTCAGTTGATTGAGCTGTTCCACGTGCGCCTTGAGCTGCGGGTGCCCGGCATTCGCTGCGCAGAACTTATGCACAATTTTGGTAAACCCGCGCAGCAGCTTGCCCTGGCTACCGAGCACCTTGCGCCCGAGCAGGTCGAGCGCCTGAATGCCGTTGGTGCCTTCATAGATCGGCGCAATCCGCGCATCACGCGCCAGTTGTTCCATGCCCCATTCGCGAATATAGCCGTGGCCACCGAATACCTGCATGCCGTGGTTGGTCACTTCCAGCCCGGTATCGGTCATAAAGGCTTTGCAGATGGGCGTTAAGAACGCCAACACGTCTTCGGCTTCCTGGCGCTCAGCGGCGTCTTGGCTCAGGTGCGCGGTGTCGAGCCATTGCGCGGTGAAATAGGCCAGCGCGCGGTTGCCTTCGTTGAGGGCTTTCATGGTCAGCAACATACGGCGCACGTCGGCGTGCACGATAATCGGGTCGGCGGCTTTCTCGGGAGCCTTGGCGCCGCTGAGTGAACGCATTTGCAGGCGGTCGTTGGCGTATTTGATCGCGCCCTGAAAACTCGCCTCGCCATTGCACAGGCCCTGCATGCCGGTGCCCAGGCGCGCGTGGTTCATCATGGTGAACATGCAATTGAGGCCTTTATTCGCCTCGCCAATCAGCACGCCCTTGGCGCCGTCGAAGTTCAGCACGCAGGTCGCCGAGGCCTTGATGCCCATTTTGTGCTCGATGGCGCCGCAGTGCACCGCATTGCGCTCGCCCGAATCCGCATGGAACTTGGGCACGATAAACAACGAGATGCCTTTGGTGCCCGCTGGGGCATCCGGTAGCTTGGCCAGCACCAGGTGGATAATGTTGGCGCTGAGGTCATGCTCGCCGGCTGATATGAAGATTTTGCTGCCGGTGAGCGCGTAACTGCCATCCGCCTGTGGCACGGCGCGGGTTTTGATCAGGCCCAGGTCGGTGCCGCAATGCGCTTCGGTCAGGCACATGGTGCCGGTCCACTCGCCGGCGGTGAGCTTGTGCAGGTAGGTGGCTTTCTGCTCCTCGGTGCCGTGCGCATGAATCGCTGCCATCGCGCCATGCGTCAACCCAGGGTACATGCCCCACGACGTGTTGCTGGAGCCGATCATTTCGCTCAGCACCAGGCCCAGCGAGTGCGGCAAGCCCTGGCCACCGTAGGCCGGGTCTGCCGCCAGGCCGTGCCAACCGCCTTCCACGTACTGGGCGAAAGCTTCCTTGAAGCCTTTGGGTGTAGTGACCACGCCGTTCTCGAAATGGCAGCCTTCTTCGTCGCCGCTGCGATTGAGCGGCGACAGCACGTTCTCGCAGAATTTGGCGCCCTCTTCGAGGATCGCGCTGACCATATCCGGGCTGGCGTCGGTCGCGCCCAAGGCAGCGTAGTGACCGTGGAAGTCGAACACGGTGTCGATCAGAAAGCGCATGTCGCGCAAGGGAGCTTTGTAGTCAGGCATGGCAATGTCTCCGGCAGCAGATGGTTTCAAGCTACTGCTGGCCACCGCCGCAAACAATCATTGTAGAACCGCTGAATGCACCGCCATCACTCAACCGGCAGCACTCTCCATGCGCACCGCGCCACGACGGGTTTGCCCGGCGGCGACCACGCAGTTACGCCCGGCGCCCTTGGCCGCGTAGAGCGCCTGGTCGGCGGACTTGAGCACTTCTTCGGGGGTGCGCTGCTCGGCCTGGCGCTCGGCCACGCCGATGCTCACGGTCACTGACACACTTGATGCGCCGCTGGCCGTGCGGCGTTGGCGGCCTTGCTGGTCGTCCTGCGGACGGTCCGCGTTGCGCAGCTTGATGTCATAGGTGGCGATGACCTCGCGGATCTCGTCCAGATGCGGCATGCATTCGTCCAGCGTCTTGCCGGCAAACACCACAGCAAACTCTTCACCGCCATAACGGTACGCGCGCCCGCCACCATTGACCTTGGACAGTTTGCTGGCCACCAGGCGCAGCACCTGGTCGCCCACGTCGTGGCCATGCGTGTCGTTAAAGCGCTTGAAGTGGTCAACGTCGGTCATCGCCAACACGTAATTACGCCCCAGCCGTTGCATGCGCTCATTGAGTGCGCGGCGCCCCGGCAAACCGGTCAGTTCATCACGAAAGGCCATTTGATAGGCTTCATGGGCCACACCGGCGGCGATCATCAACATCACCTGGCTGCAAATGATGTTCAGGGTGAACGGCAGAATGAACGTCTGCGGCAACATCCAGAACAACCCCAACAGCCCGACCAGTTGCGCCGCGTGCAACGGGCGCGGCTGGCGCCAGTACTGCACCGCCAGGGCGACAAAACCCACCAGGAACATCGGATACGACAGTTGGATCAGGTTCATCCAACTGCCATGCAAGGCCGGCCAGCGAATCTCCGCCAGCCAGTTCAGCAAGGCCTGCGGGAAACTTTGCTCAAGCGCCAAGGCCACGCTACCGATGGCGAAGAGCACTGCGCAGCGGGCAACGAAGTCGCGGAACAGATGGGTTTTCTCCTGCCACAGCGCATAAGTAGTAAACAGCAGCGGCAACAACAGGCAACACAGATGAAAGACCACCGCCGCATCTTCGCGCACACGGCCGTTGTCACGGTAATAATCGGTCTGGGTGTCCAACAGGAAGTAAACGACATACACCGTGATCATCAGGAACAGTTCACGCTGGCGACGATACACCGCGCAGTACGCACCGCCGAGCAGCAGCACCAGGGTTGGCAGCACGTTGAATAGCGAGGTGAAAAACACATTCAGGTCTTTAACGTACGCAGCCGAGAGCCCCGCCAACAACAGCAGCAGCGAAGGAAGAAAATGACTGACACGCACAGCGGACACGCGCAACAAAGGTAAAGCTCCGACACGCAAAAGAGTGATGGCACAGTGCCTGCTTGGCGACAGTTAAGCACACACCGGCAGCGATGTATCACATTGCCATCACTTTAACGGCCGATTGGCCTAATCCCTGAGTGTCAGACTGCGGTTTTTTATCACCGCTATAAACAGAGCAATGCGCGCACGTCCTCTCCCTGTTAGTTCTGACAGTATTCATCAATGACTAGCGCGTGCTTACTTGCACGTACCACTTTCGCCCAGCGGGTATTCGGGACAAGGGAGTGTCCCTACACACGATGGAAGTAACCGACATGGATAATTTAGTCAGCGAACAAGTACGTGCAGGCTCACTGTTCTTGATTCGTAACGCAATACCCAGGCTGCCGCCTCTTTCCGTGGTGGACGCTATCCCGAATACCGACGGCTTGATCCCCCTGCGGGCGGCGGCGAGTGACGTAAAAGTTTTGATCCCGCCGCTGCCGCAACCCGGTTCTCCCGGGGCTCAGTGCCGGATCATGGTGTTCATTGAAACCCCACCGCCGGGTGAATACCAAGCAGTGGCCTTCCAGCGATATTCTACTTATCCCTCTGGGGCGATTAATGTAGACGTTCCGCGCCGCATGGTGGGCAATGAAGGCGAGTACCGACTCACCTATACGGTGGACGACGGTGACAACGTCCTGAGCGCGACTGCCAGCACTCCCTTGAGGGTCCAAAAAACCCCGCCGTTCGGTTACGAGGTCATCACCGCGCCGCGCCCACTGCTGCCAACGAACCTGGCAATGCCGATCATTACAGACGACTATCTGGCCAACAATGACCCCGTTATGTTCCGAATTCCTGAACACGCGGTGACCAATGCCCAAACAGGGCTGAGGTATGTTCCCTACTATGGCAACACCGATAGCCATATGGAGGTGGCTTACACCGTAGCGCCCAACATTGTAGTCAACTTGCCCGACTACCCAGCCGTTCGCTACCTGCCCGTTCCAGCGTCAGTTATTCGCGCTCGCGGCAATGGCAGGCAGCAACTGACCTACCGCCTTGTGGACCAGGCCGGCAACCGAGCTCGGGATTCGTTGATTCTTGAGGTGATGGTGGCGCTGCGAATAACAGCGTCGAACATCGCGGCACCACGCGTGACCAACGCGGCTGCGCCCGACAACACGGTGACCTTGGGGGAGGTCAACCAAAGCGGGCAAGGCGGGATCGAGATGTGGCTGGACAGCGCCAACGGTCTGCAAAACGGTGATGCTGTGACTGTAATGCTGGGTACGACCAACCCCATGACCACGCCCCTGATCTACACCGGGCAGCCGTTACCGCTACGGTTTATTGTGACCATAGCGCAAGTGCAGGGCTACCTTCCGGGCACCACCATCAATAACGTGCAAGCCTCATTCCGGTTCAGGGTCACCAGCGGCGCAAATACCACTTTGGGGCCTGAAAGGACTCTCACCCTCAACTTTTCGCCTTTGATGCAGTTGTCAGCGCCGGTGGTGCGTAACCTGAATAACGGCAACCTCACCTGCAACTCGCCGCAGCCAGTGAGCGGGGATTACGCAAACCGGTTTATTGAGGTATTTCTCCCGCCTTCTATACTGCTGCGCTTTAACACGTCGGCGATATTGACCTGCGTACTCAGCCGACAGGACGACGGTTCAACCCTCATTGCTCCCCCGGTGACTCTCACAGTAACCATTTCACCGGACGCTGCCACAGTGGGCCAGACCGTGAACGTACCCTACTCGACCACCATGCGGGTCATCGGCAGAGGCGTGATGTATTTCAGCTATACGACGCTGAATACTTTCGGGCAAGTGGTTCAATCGCCGCCCTTGGCAATTGCCGTCAGAGGTGTTTTGCCCGGCAACGTCTATTGCGACGGAGCGCCTTTTATTCCGACACCTTAAGTGCTGCTTTGCCGGCGCCCACAAAAAAGCCGCCGCTCCCAAAAGAGCGGCGGCTTTTCAATGCAGCCTAAGCTTAGTAAGCCAAACCGAAGTTCTCTTCTTTCATGTCCATCAGGTTATTGGCGCCCGACAACATGGTGGCCTTGTGGGTCTGGGTACGCGGCAGGATGCGCTGGAAGTAGAAGCGCGCGGTCTGCAGCTTGGCGGTGTAGAACGCCTCTTCGGTGGTGCCGGCAGCCAGTTTTTCAGCCGCCAGGCGCGCCATGTCGGCCCAGAAGTAAGCCAGGCACGCGTAGCCGGAATACATCAGGTAGTCCACCGAAGCGGCACCGACTTCTTCACGGTCTTTCATCGCGGCCATGCCGACCTTCATGGTCAACTCGCCCCACTCTTTGTTCAGTGCGGCCAGCGGTGCAACGAACTCTGTGATGGCTTCGTTGCCTTCGTTGGCCTGGCAGAACTTGTGCACGATCTTGGTGAAGCCCTTGAGCGCTTCGCCCTGGGTCATCAGCACTTTACGGCCGAGCAGGTCCAGCGCCTGAATGCCGGTAGTGCCTTCGTACAGCATCGAAATGCGGCTGTCGCGAACGTTTTGCTCCATGCCCCACTCGGCGATGAAGCCGTGGCCGCCGTAGACCTGCACGCCGTGGTTGGCGGATTCAAAACCGACTTCGGTCATGAAAGCCTTGGCGATTGGGGTCATGAAGGCCAGCAGGCCATCAGCCTGTTTTTTGGCTTCGTCGTCGGTGCCGTACTTGACGATGTCGACTTGCTTGGCGGTGAAGTACACCATCGCACGGTTGCCTTCGGCGAAAGCCTTCATGGTCAACAGCATGCGGCGCACATCAGGGTGCACGATGATCGGGTCGGCCGCTTTTTCCGGCGCTTTCGGGCCAGTCAGCGAACGCATTTGCAGGCGGTCGCGAGCGTATTTCAGGCCACCCTGAAAGCCGATCTCGGCGTGGGCCAAACCTTGCAGCGCGGTGCCCAGGCGAGCGGTGTTCATAAAGGTGAACATGCAGTTCAGGCCTTTGTTCGCCGGGCCGATCAGAAAACCGGTGGCCGCGTCGAAGTTCATCACGCACGTGGCGTTACCGTGGATGCCCATTTTGTGTTCCAGGGAACCACAGGTCACCGCGTTGCGCGCGCCAATCGAACCGTCTGCGTTGGGCATGAATTTAGGCACGATAAACAGCGAGATGCCTTTGGTGCCGGCCGGTGCATCCGGCAGGCGCGCCAGTACGATGTGGACGATGTTATCGGCCATGTCGTGTTCACCGGCCGAGATGAAAATCTTGGTGCCGGAGACTTTGTAGCTGCCATCGGCCTGCGGCTCAGCCTTGGTACGCAGCATGCCCAGGTCGGTGCCGCAGTGCGGCTCGGTCAGGCACATGGTGCCGGTCCATTCGCCCGACACCAGTTTGGTCAGGTAGGCGTCTTGCTGCTCAGGCGTACCGTGTTCGGAAATGGTGTTCATCGCACCGTGCGACAGGCCTGGGTACATGCCCCATGACCAGTTGGCTTCACCGACCATTTCGCTCACCGCCAAACCCAGCGATTCCGGCAGGCCTTGGCCGCCGTGCTCCACGTCGTGCGCCAGGCTAGGCCAGCCGCCTTCAACAAACTGTTTGTAAGCTTCTTTGAAACCAGTAGGGGTTTTAACGCCTGACTCGCTCCACGTGCACCCTTCGATGTCACCCACGCGGTTCAACGGCGCCAGCACTTGCTCACAAAACTTGGCGCCTTCCTCAAGAATGGCGTCAACCATGTCCGGGGTAGCGTCCTGGCAAGCCGGCAGGCTCTGATAGTGGGCTTCATAACCGAGCAGTTCGTCACGAACGAAGCGAATATCACGCAAGGGGGCCTTGTAGTCAGGCATAGCGATAAACCTCTGCTGATGTAGCTGGGATGAACAACCGCATGGATGTGTAATGGCGGTCAAACAGATGTTTGAAACATACGTTTACGACCTACCCTTGTCAAGGGTCGCTCGGATGCCGTTTGTCTTGATGCAGGTCAGCAACGCGCACGGCAACGCCTGCGGCGGGTTGCCACAGCCAGCAAAGATGCAAAGGGAATGGTGATTGATTGCCAAAGCGCTAAACACCGCCAACGCCAGCTGAGGCGCCACCCATCAAATGTGGGAGCGGGCTTGCTCGCGATGCAGGGACTTGGTTACATCAGGTAAACCGGGTTGATTGCATCGCGAGCAAGCCCGCTCCCACAAAGCGCTTTTGATCTGAAAAGCGCAGTTCAGGCGTAGGTATCGATCAACGTGCCAAGCATTTCATCCGAAGCCTTGGCGACTTTCGCGCCTAACTCCACTTGGAATTTGCCTTGGGCCATTTCGACCATGTTGCTCGCCGAGTTGCTCGGCTGGGCGCGGTCATTGGCTTGCAAGCGGTCGCTTTGTGCAGCGGATGGCTGGGTCGTGGCCGCGCTGGCGATTTTGCCGGCAGCCTGGTCGACACGGTTCTGCCCGGCCTGAATAGTACTCAGGCCCGAATAAAACGCGCTGCTTCCAGAGATGTCCATGGCGTAAACCTGCCTTTAGAGGATCGTGAAGCTCAATTGAAGCAGACATCCTGGCAAAACGCCCGTAAAAAACACTAATGGCACAGTGCCTTATCGATAGCCAAAATCAGTCAAGCAAGTCCAACTCCAGGTGCTCGGCCACCGCCTCGGCACTGGCGTGCTTGAGTTTCGGCACGCGCCCCAAACACGGTGCAGGCAAGCGCTCGGCCAAGGTGGCGAGGTTTTCTTCCAGACGAGAGGTCTTGGGCTCGATGATATTCGCCACCCAACCAGCCAACGGCAAACCGTCGCGCGCAATCGCTTCGGCGGTGAGCAAAGCATGGCTGATGCAGCCCAAGCGCACGCCCACCACCAGAATCACCGGCAGCTTGAGCGCGATGGCGAGGTCCGACAGATTGTCCTGATCGGCCAGCGGCACACGCCAGCCGCCCGCGCCTTCGATCAAGGTGAAATCGGCTTGGCGCGCGAGGATTTTTTGCATCGGCGTCAACAGCGATTGCACGGTCAAGGCAACGCCCGCTTCACGCGCCGCCAAGTGAGGCGCGATGGCAGGCTCGAACGCCACCGGGTTAACCTCGGCATAGCTCAGCGGCAACGAACACTGCGCCAGCAGCGCGAGGGCGTCGGCATTGCGCAAACCTTTGGGGGTCACCTGGCAACCCGAGGCCACCGGTTTTCCGGCGGCCGTGCTTTTGCCCGCAAGCCGCGCTGCATGCAGCAGGCCGGCGGCGATGGTGGTTTTGCCAACATCGGTGTCGGTGCCGGTGATGAAATAAGCGGCGCTCATAAAGGTTTCTCCAGTACGGCGTACACCACTTGATAAGTGGCGGGCAGGCCCTGGGCCTGACGGAACTGCTCGTAAGCATCCACCAGTGCAACAATCCGCGCGCGCCCCGTCAACCCTCCCGGGCGGCCGGGTTGAGGTTGTGTGCGCCCAAGGCTTTGAGTTCATGGGTGAGGCTGCGCACGTCCGGGTAATGCAGCACATGCGGCTGGCGCTCCAGGCTCAGCACGCGCAAGCCGCTGGCGGCGCACAGTTGTTGATAGGCTTCGAAGGTGCGGAAGCGGTTGACGTGCACCAGGCCATCGGCGGCGCGCCAGCTTTCGCGCAACTCAGCCAGCGTGCCCACGCACAGGCTCGCGAACGCCAGCACGCCACCGGGTTGCAGCACGCGATAGGCCTCGCTGAGTACCGCTTCGAAATTCGCACACCATTGCACCGCCAGGCTGGAGAAAATCAGACCGCAGCTATTGCCCGCAAGCGGCAGGCGCTCGGCGTCACCGGCGATGAAGTGCTCGGCGCCACCCAATGGCCGCGCGTGCAGCAGCATGCCTTCGGCGATGTCCAGCGCCACGCCTTGGCTGGCCGCAAACCGCTGGCCCAACACGCGGCTGAAAAAGCCCGTGCCACAGCCCATGTCCAGCCAGCGTTGCGGCGCGCCGGCAGTCGGCAAACGCGCCAACAATTGGCTGCCCACGGCGCGCTGCAACTCGGCCACGCTGTCGTAACTGGCGGCGGCTCGCGAAAAAGACGCGGCGACCTGGCGCTTGTCCGGCAAGGCGCCCGGCAAGGGCGGATTGGATAAATCAGTCATCAACGCACTCATGCAAAAAAGCCTGGATGGCCCCCGCGACACCGTGGGGGTCTTCCAGAAGAAAAGCGTGACCCGCCTGTTCAATCAGGCCGATTTCTACATCCGGCAGCAGGGTCAGCAGGTCAATCGCGGCTTCGGCGGGCACCAGCCCATCGCTACCGGCAAACAGGTGCAGTTGCGGGCCACGATACGCCAGCAAGGCCTCGCGCGTGTCGAGCTGAGCGAGCAGTTCAAGGCCCGGCATCAACACGCTGGAGGGCGCATTCGGTGCACCGCTGACCAGCAAACGTGACAGCCCGCGTGGGTCCTCGGCGCCCTTGGCGCACAACAAACCGAAGCGTTTGAGGGTGACATGGGAGTCGGCATGGCAACCGGCGAGAAACGCATCAAAGGTTTCGGCAGGCATCGCGCTGGGCCAGCCTGCGTGGGCGACGAAACACGGGTTACTCGCCAGCGTCAGCAGGCCGCAGCAGCGTTCGCCACGGCGCGCCGCCAGCTCAGAGGCAAGCATGCCGCCCAAGGACCAGCCGCCCAGCCAGGCGTTGTCCGGCAGCGTGGCATCGAGTTCGTCGAGCCATTCATCGAGGTCGCTGGAAGCCAGCGGCGGCAGCGGTTCGATGTGCACGTGCAGGTGTTCGTCGAGCCCGCGCAAGGCGGCGGCCAAAGGCTCCAGCGGCGATACACCGAGGCCCCAGCCGGGCAGCAATATCAGTTGATCACGCATGCTCGGGCTCCGTGACGCTTAACAACCGGAAACACTCCTCCAACGCGTTTAACAATAGCTGCACCTGCGCCTCGCTGTGCGCCGCCGACAATGTGACGCGCAAACGCGCGCTGCCGGCAGGCACGGTGGGCGGGCGAATCGCGGTGACCATCAGCCCGCGTTCGCGCAGCATCTGCGACAGGCGCATGGCCTTGGCACTGTCGCCGACCCTGATCGGCTGAATCGGCGTAAAGCTGTCCATCAAGGCCAGGCCGATCTGCTCGGCGCCTTGGCGGAACTGGCGGATCAGGCCATTGAGATGCTCGCGCCGCCAATGCTCGGTGCGCAGCAGCGCCAGGCTTTTCAGCGTGGCGCAGGCTTGGGCCGGCGGTTGGCTGGTGGTGTAGATATAAGGCCGGGCGAACTGGATCAGGCTTTCGATCAACTCTTCACTGCCCGCCACAAACGCCCCGGCGGTGCCGAACGCTTTGCCCAAGGTGCCGACCAGCACCGGCACCTCTTCCTGGCTCAAGCCGAAATGCTCGACAATCCCGCCGCCGTGGGCACCCAATGGGCCAAACCCGTGGGCATCGTCCACCATCAACCAGGCGCCCTTGGCGCGTGCTTCACGCGCCAGCGCCGGCAAGTCGGCGAGGTTACCGTCCATGCTGAACACGCCGTCGGTGACCACCAGTGTATTGCCGGTGGCTTTCTCCAGGCGTTTGGCCAGGCTTGCGGCGTCGTTGTGCTGGTAACGGTTGAAACGCGCGCCGGAGAGCAAACCGGCATCCAGCAACGAAGCATGGTTGAGGCGGTCTTCCAGCACCGTATCGCCCTGCCCCACCAACGCCGTCACCGCGCCCAGGTTGGCCATATAGCCGGTGGTAAACAGCAGCGCGCGCGGGCGACCGGTGAAGTCCGCCAGGGCTTCTTCCAACTGATGATGAGGCGTGGAATGGCCAACCACCAAATGCGAAGCGCCGCCGCCGACGCCCCAACGCGAGGCACCGGCGCGCCAGGCTTCGACCACCTGTGGATGATTGGCCAGGCCCAGGTAGTCGTTGTTGCAGAACGCCAGCAATGGCTGGCCATCGACCACCACTTGCGGGCCTTGGGGGCTTTGCAGTGTTGGGCGTTGACGATAAAGGTGTTCGGCACGGCGGGCAGCGAGGCGCGCGGCGAGATCAAAAGACATGCAGGCCTCGGTCGATCAGGTTGAACACGGTCAAACAGGTTGGGAGCGGGCTTGCTCGCGAATACGCTTTGTCAGCCACTACATAAGTTGACTGATACGGCGCTTTCGCGAGCAAGCCCGCTCCCACCTGTTGGCCTGCGTTCAAAAGTGGAATTATCAAACAGCAGCGTTATAGAACTGCTCGCTGCTCTTTTGCTCGACCAACGCTTGCTCGATCGCGGCCTGATGCACTTCATCAGCATGTTCTTCGCGGGCTTCCGGCAGGATGCCGAGGCGCGAGAACAGTTGCATGTCTTTGTCGGCCTGCGGGTTGGCGGTGGTCAGCAGTTTGTCGCCGTAGAAAATCGAGTTGGCACCGGCGAAAAACGCCAACGCTTGCATCTGCTCGTTCATGGCTTCGCGGCCAGCCGACAGGCGCACATGCGATTGCGGCATCAGAATGCGCGCCACCGCGAGCATGCGGATGAAGTCGAACGGGTCGATGTCTTCGGCGTTTTCCAACGGCGTGCCAGCCACCTTCACCAGCATGTTGATCGGCACCGACTCTGGATGCTCCGGCAGGTTGGCCAGTTGGATCAGCAGGTTGGCGCGGTCGTCGAGCGACTCGCCCATGCCGAGGATGCCGCCGGAGCAGATTTTCATCCCCGAATCACGCACATAGGCCAGGGTTTGCAGGCGCTCGCCGTAGGTGCGCGTGGTGATGATCGAACCGTAGAATTCCGGCGACGTGTCGAGGTTGTGGTTGTAGTAGTCCAGGCCTGCCTGCGCCAGCGCTTCGGTCTGGTCCTGGTCAAGGCGACCGAGGGTCATGCAGGTTTCCAGGCCCATGGCTTTCACGCCTTTGACCATCTCCAGCACGTACGGCATGTCTTTGGCCGACGGGTGTTTCCACGCCGCGCCCATGCAGAAACGCGTCGAACCGATAGCCTTGGCGCGGGCAGCCTCTTCTAGGACCTTCTGCACTTCCATCAGCTTTTCTTTTTCCAGGCCAGTGTTGTAGTGGCCCGACTGTGGACAATATTTGCAATCTTCCGGGCACGCGCCGGTTTTGATCGACAGCAAGGTCGAGACCTGCACGCGATTAGCGTCGAAATGCGCGCGGTGCACGGTCTGCGCCTGGAACAACAGGTCATTGAACGGCTGCACAAACAGCGCTTTGACTTCGGCAAGGGACCAATCGTGACGCAGGGTGGCAGTGGTGCTGGCGCTCATGGGCAATTCCTTCATTATGCTTGGGCAAACGCTGTGGGAAGGGCAATACCCACAGGCGCGACACGGATGCTCGGCATATTTAAGGAAGATGCATGCACTGTCAACCTGGATACAAACACCAAGTTTACAACTGGTTAAAAAGCAACCAAATATGTTTAATCTGTGATCAAGCCACCGAATCCGCCGAGAGCGTGTGCGGCGTCTGCGAATCCGAGCTGCCCTGGCTGATGGAACAGTGCGAGGTGTGCGCCTTACCGTTGCCGATGGACGGTTTGATCTGTGGCCAATGTCAGAAAAAACCGCCCGCGTTTAAACACGTGGTCGCGCCCTGGGCCTTCAGCTTTCCCGTCGACACCCTCATCAGCCGCTTCAAGCATCAATCGCGCTGGCCACTTGGCCACCTGCTCGCGCGAGCGCTGGGCCAGCACCTGCAACACCGCTTCGACAACGCCGAACTTAACCGACCCGACTGCCTGCTGGCGGTGCCGATGGCGCGCAAACGCCTGCGCGAGCGCGGCTTTAACCAGGCATTGATGCTGGCGCGCTGGCTCAGCCAAGACCTCAATATTCAGCACGATGAACACCTGTTGTTACGCCCGCATGAAACCATCGCGCAACAAGCCCTCGACGCCAAAAGCCGCCACCGCAACCTGCTGGCTGCGTTTGCCCTGGCACCCGGCGCTCAAGCGCAAGGCCTGCACTTCGCGCTGGTGGACGATGTGCTAACCACCGGCGCCACCGCCCACAGCCTGGCGCGCTTGTTGATGGACGCCGGCGCGCGCCAGGTCGATGTGTATTGCCTGGCGCGCACGCCCAAACCGGGCACATGACTTGACTCGCGCGTGCCGCGCCTGCAACGTCCACAGACCTCATCGAAGCGTATCCACATGCCTCTGCCGACTTCCCTCAGCCAACACATCATTCGCCGCCCCCAGCGCATTGCCTTGCTCGCGCACATCGCCGAGCAGGGTTCGATCACCCGCGCGGCCAAAAGCGCCGGGCTGAGTTACAAGGCGGCGTGGGACGCCATCGATGAACTGAACAATTTGGCGCAAAAGCCGCTGGTCGAACGCAGTGTCGGCGGCAAAGGCGGCGGCGGTGCCAAGCTGACCGCCGAAGGTGAGCGCGTGTTGCGCCTGTATCAGCGCCTGCAGGTGTTGCAGGCGCAAGTGTTGGGCTCGGACCAGGACGCGAGCGACTTCAACTTGCTCGGCCGCTTGATGCTGCGCACCAGCGCGCGCAACCAATTGCACGGCCAGGTCAGCACAATCGAGCGCCATGGCCGCAACGACGTGATCAGGCTGCAACTGTCGGGCGGGCTTAGCCTGAGTGCGCAGATCACCCACGACAGCACGCAGCGGCTGGAACTGGAAACCGGTGTGGAAGTGGTCGCCTTGATCAAGCGGTTGGCTCGAATTGCTTGCCATTGGGCAAACTGCAACACCTGGACACAATTGCATGAGCGGTGTTATCGAGACGATTCTCGATGCCGATGACGGCCCCAGCGAAGTGCGCATCAGCCTGCCTAACGGTCAGGTTTTGTGCGCGCTGGCGCAGCCCGCCGCGCTCAAGGCCCAAGGCGCTGCCGAAGGGCTGCCGACCCAGGTGCAATTTGCGCCCAGCAATGTGTTGCTCGGCACGCCGGTGTAGCGGCGAGCGCGCTGCACGCGCCTTCAAACTGCAACAATTTCGTCATGGCCGCTGCTTAAGGTGTCTGCAAAAACCGCAGGGAGCCTCGCATGAGCCTATTAGAAGAAAACCAAGCCACCGACCTCGAAACCATGGTCGGCCTCACCCGCCGTCGTTTCATCGGCGCGGGCGCCCTGTGCGGTGCCGCGATGTTTTTGGGCGGCAACCTGCTGACCCGCAGCGCCTTGGCCGTCAACGCCGCCACCGCCAGCCCGTTGCTGGGCTTCACCAGCATCGCCGCCGCCACCAGCGACGCCATTACGTTGCCGCCGGGCTACAGCGCCTCGGTGCTGATCAGCTGGGGCCAGCCGCTGCATAAAAATGCGCCGGCGTTTGACCCGTCCGGCAACGGCACGGCTGTCGCCCAAGAGCAGCAATTTGGTGACAACAACGACGGCATGAGCCTGTTCGCGTTCCCCGGCGACGACAATCGCGCATTGATGGCGATCAACAACGAATACACCAATTACCGCTACCTCTACCCGCACGGCGGCGCGCCGCAATCGGCCGACGACGTGCGCAAAGCGCTGGCCACCGAAGGTGTGTCGGTGATCGAAGTGCGGCGCAAGGGCGACACCTGGCAGTTTGTGCAGGACTCGCGCTACAACCGGCGCATCCACGGCAACTCGCCGATCCGCCTGAGCGGCCCGGCGGCTGGCCACGCGTGGCTGAAAACCAGCGCCGACCCCTCCGGCAAGAAAGTTCTCGGTACGTTCCAGAACTGCGCCAACGGCAAGACGCCGTGGGGCACTTATCTGACCTGCGAAGAGAACTTCACCGACTGTTTTGGCAGCAGCAACCCACAGCAAACCTTCGACGCCGGGCAAAAGCGCTATGGCGTAGTGGCCGCCAGCAAAGAGATCAATTGGCACCCGCACGACCCACGTTTCGACATGGCCAAAAACCCCAACGAGCTCAACCGTCATGGTTGGGTGGTTGAAATTGACCCGTTCGACCCGCAATCCATTCCGGCCAAGCGCACCGCCCTGGGCCGGTTCAAACACGAAAACGCCGCCCTCGCTGAAACCCGCGACGGTCACGCCGTGGTGTACATGGGCGATGACGAGCGCGGTGAGTTCATCTACAAGTTCGTCAGCCGCGACAAGATCAACCACAAGAACCCCAAGGCCAACAAAGACCTGCTCGACCACGGCACCTTGTTCGTGGCGATTTTCGACGCGGGCGACGGCAACGCCGACCACCCCAAAGGCAAAGGCCAGTGGGTTGAGCTGACGCACGGTAAAAACGGCATCGACGCCAGCAGCGGTTTCGCCAACCAGGCCGAAGTGCTGATCCACGCGCGCCTGGCCGCCAGCGTGGTGAAAGCCACGCGCATGGACCGCCCGGAATGGATCGTGGTCAGCCCCACCGACGGCCAGGTTTATTGCACCCTGACCAACAACGCCAAGCGCGGCGAAGACGGCCAGCCAGTAGGCGGCCCCAACCCGCGCGAGAAAAACGTCTACGGGCAGATTTTGCGCTGGAAAGCCGATGCGGGTAACCACGGCGCCAGCACCTTCAGTTGGGACCTGTTTGTGGTCGCCGGCAACCCCGGTGTGCATGCCGGCACGCCGAAGGGTGGCTCGTCCAACATTAACCCGCAGAACATGTTCAACAGCCCCGATGGCTTGGGTTTCGACAAGGCCGGGCGCTTGTGGATCCTGACCGACGGCGACTACAGCAACGCCGGCGACTTTGCCGGCATGGGCAATAACCAGATGTTGTGCGCTGACCCGAGCACCGGTGAGATACGCCGGTTTATGGTCGGGCCGGTGGCGTGTGAAGTCACCGGCATCAGCTTCTCGCCGGATCAGAAAACGCTGTTTGTGGGGATTCAGCATCCCGGCGAAACCGGTGGGTCGACCTGGCCGGAGCACCTGCCGAACGGCAAGCCGCGCTCGTCGGTGATGGCGATTCGGCGGGATGACGGGGGGATTGTCGGCGCCTGATTGGGCCTCATCGCGAGCACGCCCGCTCCCACACAAGCCCGCTCACACAGGTGACCGAGCCCACAGCTTTAACGGTGGGCGCGGGCTTGCTCGCGATGGCGGTGGCACAGTCACCACCTATCCAGCCCTTGGTGCGTTACCATACCGGGCCGGACGCGGCGACCTGCTGCGCGCAGGAGTTCGCATGGCCCATCCGTTTGAAACACTCACCCCCGACCTGGTACTCGATGCTGTCGAAAGTATCGGTTTCCTCAGCGATGCTCGCGTGCTGGCGCTCAACAGCTACGAAAATCGTGTTTACCAAGTGGGTATTGAAGACTCCGAGCCGCTGATCGCCAAGTTCTACCGGCCCCAGCGCTGGACCACCGAGGCGATCCTCGAAGAACACCGCTTTACGTTCGAATTGGCCGAATGCGACGTGCCGGTGGTCGCCCCGATGATCCACAACGGCGAAAGCCTGTTCGAACACGCAGGTTTCCGCTTTACCCTGTTCCCGCGCCGCGGTGGCCGCGCGCCGGAGCCGGGCAACCTCGACCAGTTGCATCGCCTTGGGCAATTGCTCGGCCGTTTGCACGCGGTGGGTTCTACCCGCCCGTTCGAACACCGCGAAGCGTTGGGGGTGAAGAACTTCGGTCACGACTCCCTCAACACCTTGCTGGAAGGTAACTTCATTCCCAAAAGCCTGCTGCCGGCCTACGAGTCCGTAGCCCGCGACCTGCTCAAGCGCGTCGAAGAAGTCTACAAAGCCACGCCGCACAAAAACATCCGCATGCACGGCGATTGCCACCCCGGCAACATGATGTGCCGCGATGAGATGTTCCATATCGTCGACCTCGACGACTGCCGCATGGGCCCGGCCGTGCAGGACTTGTGGATGATGCTCGCGGGCGACCGCCAGGAATGCCTCGGCCAACTGTCGGAGTTGATGGACGGTTACCAGGAATTCCACGACTTCGACCCACGCGAACTGGCGTTGATCGAACCCCTGCGCGCCTTGCGCCTGATGCACTACAGCGCCTGGCTGGCGCGGCGTTGGGATGACCCGGCGTTCCCGCACAGCTTTCCGTGGTTTGGCAGCGAGCGCTATTGGGGCGATCAGGTGCTGGCGTTGCGTGAGCAACTGTCGGCACTTAACGAAGAACCGCTCAAGCTGTTCTGACCATTGCCCCTGTGGGAGAGAACGTGCTCCCTCTCACATTAGGCAAAGCAGATCCCATCGGCTGACAAAAATCCTTACAATTGCGCTTTGTCAGCTGCCCGAGCAAGGATTCTGCAATGCACGCCGCCAACCCCCGCAAGGGGTACATTCTGGGCCTCAGCGCCTATATCTGCTGGGGCCTGTTCCCGCTCTACTTCAAAGCCATCGCCAGTGTGCCTGCCGCCGAAATCATCGTGCACCGCGTGTTGTGGTCCGCGCTGTTCGGCGGTTTGCTGTTGATGGTGTGGAAACACCCCGGCTGGTTGCGTGAACTGCGCGACAACCCCAAGCGCCTGGCGATTCTGGCACTCAGTGGCTCATTGATTGCGGGCAACTGGCTGACCTATGTGTGGTCGGTCAACAGCGGGCGCATGCTGGAGGCGAGCCTCGGTTACTACATCAACCCCTTGGTCAACGTGCTGCTGGGCATGCTGATTCTGGGCGAACGCCTGCGTCGTTTGCAGTGGGTAGCCGTGGGGCTGGCAGCGTTGGGCGTGGCGCAACAAGTGTGGCAAGTCGGCAGCTTGCCGTGGGTGTCGCTGGTGCTGGCGCTGACGTTCGGCTTCTACGGCTTGATCCGCAAGCAGGCGCCGGTCAAGGCGTTGCCGGGGCTGGTGGTGGAAACTTGGATGCTGGTGCCGATTGCCGTCGCGTGGTTGCTGTTCAACCCGTCGGCGCACACTGCGCAACCGGCCTTCTGGAGTACCTCCGAAGCCTGGTGGCTGGTGGCCGCCGGCCCAATCACGCTGGTGCCGTTGGTGTGTTTCAACGCTGCCGCACGGCATTTGCCCTACACCGCGTTGGGCTTTTTGCAGTACGTAGCGCCCACGCTGGTGCTGTTGGAAGCGGTGCTGTTGTTCGGTGAACAGCTCGCGCCGAGCACGCTGATAGCGTTCGCGTTTATCTGGGCCGGGCTGGTGGTGTACAGCGTGGATGCCTGGCTGACCGTGCGCAAACGCTGATCAAATAACGTACAACCTCCTGCAAGCCACAGCCGGTTTGGCTTGCAGGCATTCACCCCAAGGTTATCCACAGGCCCATGCAAGATTTCCATGCATAACCCTGTGGATGATTATTCCTCGTTGCGCAGCTCCACCATCAAATCATCCGCCAGGGTTTCCAGCGACGTCTGCAATGCCTCTAACGACAACGTTGACGGCACTCGCAACAATGCCTCGGCATTAAACAGCGGGTCACCGCTCATCGGTGCGGGGCGTACATCCGTACTCAAGCGCTCCAGGTTGACGCCCTGCTGGCTCAATAGCGCGGTGATCTCGCGCACAATCCCCGACCGGTCGTTGCCCACCAGTGTCATCAAAATCGCCTTCGACGCCGATGCCT
Source organism: Pseudomonas kitaguniensis (assembly GCF_009296165.1). Taxonomy (GTDB): domain Bacteria; phylum Pseudomonadota; class Gammaproteobacteria; order Pseudomonadales; family Pseudomonadaceae; genus Aquipseudomonas; species Aquipseudomonas kitaguniensis. Next base: position 62,889 of record NZ_VUAZ01000044.1, read on the forward strand.
GCCCCGCACTGCCCTCGCCCACCAACACGCGAATGCCTTGTGTGGATAAGTCCTCCAGCGCATTCACCAGACCCTGACGGCTTTCGGCAGGCACACTGACGCGCAAAATACCGGCGAACTGCCCGGCCATGTGCGCCATGCGGCTTTCCAGCCAGTTGCCACCGTGGGCAGCGATGTTTTGCGCGATACGTTCAACCAAACCGGGTTTGTCGGCGGCGATAATAGTCAGTACAAGATGGTCCATGGCGAAGCCCTCTGGTGCTCATGGGTTTTTCGCGAGCAAACTCGCTCCTACAAGGTGGACGCATGCGTACACGAAAACAAATCGTGTACCATTTTTATATTTATCTGGAACAATCCAATAGTTTCTTGAGAACATCCCGTGCCGTAGTGTGACCGCACGGCCAAAATGGGTCGCTAAACGACGTATTTAGTCTAATTTTCACAACCGCAAGCCATCATGTAGTATGCCCAACCGTGCACTACATAATGAAAATCTGAAAAGCGCATCAGCTCCGCAGAGTGAGGGAAGCAATGACTGAACACGTTCAAGTCGGTGGCCTGCAGGTCGCCAAGGTCCTGTTCGACTTCGTCAACAACGAAGCCATTCCCGGCACCGGCATCACTGCCGACCAGTTCTGGGCCGGCGCCGACAAGGTCATTCACGACCTGGCCCCGAAGAACAAAGCCTTACTCGCCAAACGCGATGATTTCCAGGCACGCATCGACACCTGGCACCAGGCACACGCAGGCCAGGCCCACGACCCGGTGGCCTACAAAGCCTTCCTGCAAGAGATCGGCTACCTGCTGCCGGAAGCCGCAGACTTCCAGGCCTCGACGCAAAACGTCGATGACGAAATCGCGCGCATGGCAGGCCCACAACTGGTCGTGCCGGTGATGAACGCGCGTTTCGCGCTCAACGCGTCCAACGCGCGCTGGGGCTCGCTGTATGACGCGCTGTATGGCACCGACGCCATCAGCGAAGCCGGCGGCGCCGAAAAAGGCCAAGGCTACAACAAAGTGCGGGGCGACAAGGTGATCGCCTTCGCCCGCGCCTTCCTCGACCAAGCCGCGCCGCTCAGCGCCGGCAGCCATGTCGACTCCACCGGCTACAAGATCGTTGATGGCAAGCTGATCGTCAGCCTCAAAGGTGGCAGCAACAGCGGCCTGCGCGATGATGCACAGTTGATCGGTTTTCAGGGCGACACCGCGCAACCGATCGCGATACTTCTGAAAAACCACGGCCTGCATTTTGAAATACAAATCGACGCCAGCACGGCGGTCGGCCAGACCGACGCCGCCGGCGTCAAAGATGTGCTGATGGAAGCCGCACTGACCACCATCATGGACTGCGAAGACTCTGTTGCCGCCGTCGATGCCGATGACAAAGTGGTGATCTACCGCAACTGGCTCGGCCTGATGAAAGGCGACCTCGCCGAAGAGGTGGCCAAGGGCGGCAAAACCTTCACCCGCACCATGAACGCCGACCGCGTGTATACCGGTGTGGACGGGCAGGGTGTGACGCTGCATGGCCGTTCGTTGCTGTTTGTGCGCAATGTTGGCCACCTGATGACCATCGACGCGATCCTCGACCAGCACGGCAACGAAGTGCCCGAAGGCATTCTCGACGGCTTGCTCACCAGCCTCGCGGCGATTCACAGCCTCAGCAGTAACAGCACCCGCAAAAACAGCCGCACCGGCTCGGTGTACATCGTTAAGCCGAAGATGCATGGCCCGCAAGAAGCGGCGTTTACCAATGAGCTGTTCGGCCGCATCGAAGACGTGCTTAACCTGCCGCGCAACACCCTTAAAGTCGGCATCATGGACGAGGAGCGCCGCACCACGGTCAACCTCAAGGCCTGCATCCAGGCGGCCAGTGAGCGCGTGGTGTTTATCAACACTGGCTTCCTCGACCGTACCGGCGATGAAATCCACACTTCCATGGAAGCGGGCGCGATGGTGCGCAAAGCAGCCATGAAGGCCGAGAAATGGATCGGCGCCTACGAAAACTGGAACGTCGATATCGGCTTGAGCACGGGCCTGCAAGGTCGTGCGCAAATTGGCAAAGGCATGTGGGCAATGCCCGACCTGATGGCCGCGATGCTTGAACAGAAAATCGCTCACCCATTGGCCGGTGCCAACACCGCCTGGGTGCCCTCGCCGACGGCGGCGGTACTGCACGCGCTGCACTATCACAAAGTTGATGTGTTCGCGCGTCAGGCCGAACTGGCCAAACGCGAGCGCGCCTCGGTAGACGACATCCTGAGCATTCCGCTGGCCAGCAACACCGATTGGTCCGACGAAGAAATCCGCAACGAGCTGGACAACAACGCTCAGGGCATCCTCGGTTATGTGGTGCGCTGGATTGACCAAGGCGTTGGCTGTTCGAAAGTGCCGGACATCAACGACGTCGGCCTGATGGAAGACCGCGCCACCCTGCGTATCTCCAGCCAGCACATCGCCAACTGGTTGCGCCACGGCATCGTCAACCAGGCCCAAGTGCTGGAAAGCTTCAAGCGCATGGCGCCGGTGGTAGACCGCCAAAATGCCGGGGATGCGCTGTACCGCCCACTGGCGCCGGATTTCGACAGCAACATCGCGTTTCAAGCCGCGCTGGAGTTGGTGATTGAAGGCACCAGGCAACCCAACGGCTACACCGAGCCGGTGTTGCACCGCAGGCGTCGCGAATTCAAAGCTAAAAACGGCCTGTAAATAAAAAAGCCCTGATCGAAAGATCAGGGCTTTTTAACAGGCAACCTACACGGTCAAACCGGTGGGAGCGGGCTTGCTCGCGATGAGGCCCTGACATTCGCCACAACCATCAACCATCACGACGCCATCCCTAATTCGCGCTTGACCATCTTCGCCAACTTCACGCTATCAATCGGCTTGAGCAAAAAGTCCACCACGCTCAAATGCATCGCATCAATCACGTCCGGCGCTTCGGCATCGCCCGACATAATGATAATCGGCAGCGCCGCCCGCGTAGAGCTGCGCACTTGGCGAATCAATTCCAAACCGCTGCTCGGGGCCATTCGCAAGTCGGTAATCAATAGCCCTATGGAGCTGCTGGCGTTCAGTAAGTCCAACGCTGCCTCGCCACTTTCGGCGGTCATGCAGCGAATGCCGTCCAGGCCCAGGATCTCCGCCAGTAATTCGCGCGCGTCCTTGTCATCGTCGACAATCAACACCCGTTGTGGCGGTAAATCGGGCTCCAGCATCACAGCATTCAACGCCTCACGCTCGGCATCGCTCAAAATATCGTGGTCGGACATACATTTCTCAGCAGTTTTCATCAATCTCCCAGCACACTCGTCAGACATCTGCAGAAGGGCGTTCAATGTGCACTTCGTCGGAAAGTTTGCCTAGTGGGCGTTTTACGGGGTTTGGACGATAGTCATGTAAGGTTTTTCCCTAGTTTGGTGCAACTTTTGTCGACCTAGACTTACGTCCAATGGGCACCCGCTGCGCAGAAGTCGACCATGCAGGACGATAACGACAAAAAAAACGCGGTCACTGTTATGAGTAAAGCTGATGCTTTCACGCAGGCGGGGAAAACTGCCGTGTTGCAGAACATCCACGGCACCCTGCAATTTTTGCAACGCTTCCCGCCCTTCAACCAAATGGAAAACGCACACCTGGCGTTTCTGGTTGAACAGTGCCAATTGCGCTTCTACGGCCCTGGCGACAGCATCCTCAAGCCGTCGGGCGGCCCGGTGGAACACTTCTATATCGTCAAGCAGGGCCGAGTGGTCGGCGAACGGCCGCAGTTAAATCAACAAGCAGCCGAAACCACCTTCGAAATCACCACCGGCGAGTGCTTCCCGCTGGCTGCGCTGCTGGGCGAACGCGCAACACGCACCGAGCACAAGGCCGCCGAAGACACGTTTTGCCTGCAACTGAACAAGCCTGCGTTTATCAAATTGTTCGCACTTTCCAGCCCGTTTCGCGATTTTGCCCTGCGTGGCGTGAGCAGCCTGTTGGATCAGGTTAACCACCAAGTGCAGCAAAAGGCCGTGGAAACCCTCGGCACCCAGTACTCGTTGAACACCCGCCTCGGCGAATTGGCCATGCGCCACCCGGTCACTTGCGGCCCGAACACAGCGTTGCGCGAGGCGGTGACGTTGATGCACGAGCAGCAAGTGGGCAGCATCGTGATTGTCGACGAACACAAGGCGCCGCTGGGGATTTTCACCCTGCGCGACCTGCGCCAAGTGGTGGCCGATGGCACCGGAGATTTTAATCAGGCCATCGAACTTCACATGATCAAGGCACCGTTCTTCCTCACGCCGGACCACAGCGCGTTTGATGCCGCCATCGCCATGACCGAGCGGCATATCGCGCATGTGTGCCTGGTCAAAGACCAGCGCCTGTGTGGCGTGGTGTCCGAGCGCGACCTGTTTTCGCTGCAACGCATTGACCTGGTGCACTTGGCCCGCACTATCCGCAACGCGCACGCGTGGAAAACCTGGTGGCGATTCGCGGTGAGATCGGCCAATTGGTTGAACGCATGCTGGCGCATGGCGCGTCGTCCACCCAGATTACTCACATTATTACGCTGCTTAATGATCACACCGTGTGCCGGGTGATCGAGCTGACCCTGGCCGACAAGGGCGACCCCGGCGTGCCGTTCAGCTGGTTGTGTTTTGGCAGCGAAGGGCGCCGCGAGCAAACGCTGTTTACCGACCAGGACAACGGCATCCTGTTCGACGCCAAAGACGCCGCCGAAGCCGCAGAGATTCGTGGCCGCTTGTTGCCCCTCGCGCAACAGGTCAACCAAAGCCTGGCGTTGTGCGGCTTCAGCTTGTGCAAGGGCAATATCATGGCCGGCAACCCCGAGCTTTGCCTGTCGCGGGCCGAATGGGCGCGGCGCTTCGCAGCGTTTATCCGTGAGGCAACACCGGAGAACCTGCTGGGGTCGAGCATTTATTTCGATTTGCGCGTGGTGTGGGGCGACGAACAAGGCTGCGAGCAACTGCGCCAGGGCATTCTGGATCAGGTGGCAGATAACGCGCTGTTCCAACGCATGCTGGCTGAAAACGCCTTGCGCCAGCGCCCGCCGGTCGGGCGTTTCCGTGACTTTGTGCTAACACGACAGGGCGGCGAAAAGGCCACACTCGACCTCAAGGTGCAGGGGCTCACGCCGTTTGTCGACGGCGCCCGCCTATTGGCGCTGGCCAATGGCGTGCACGCCAACAACACGCTGGAGCGCCTGCGCCAGTTGGTACTCAAGGACGTGATTGAGCCGCTGGACGGCGCTGCGTATGAAGAGGCCTACCACTTTATCCAGCAAACCCGCATGCAGCAGCACCAGTTGCAAACCCGTGAAAACCAGCCGTATTCCAACCGAGTCGACCCCGATAGCCTCAACCATCTGGACCGGCGCATCCTGCGTGAATCGCTGCGCCAGGCGCAACGCCTGCAAAGCAGCCTGACATTGCGGTATCGGCTGTGAGCGTGTTCAGTTGGCTGCGCACCAAAAAACCCGGGCTCAACGCCGCACAACAGCGGCGCCTGGAGCAATTGCCCAAGCCTGCGATGCTCAGTGATGTGGCCCTGCGCAGCCAACGCTGGGTTGTGGTGGACCTGGAAACCAGCGGCCTGAACCTCAACCGTGACCAGGTGCTGTCGATCGGCGCCGTGGTGATCGAGGACGGCGCGGTGGATTTCTCGCAGATGTTTGAGCGCACCTTGCAACGTGCCGAAACAAAACTCAGCCCCAGCGTGTTGATCCACGGCCTCGGCCCCAGCGCCATCGCCGCCGGCAGCGATCCGGTCGAGGCACTCCTCGATTTCATGGCGTTTGTGGGTGACAGCCCATTGCTCGCGTTTCATGCGCCGTTCGACCAGCACATGCTGTGCCGGGCGCTCAAAGACAGCTTGGGTTATCGCCTGGCTCATGCGTTTCTCGATGTGGCTGACATCGCCCCGCTGCTGTGCCCCGAAGCGAACATCCGCGAGGCCGGGCTCGACGACTGGATCAACCACTTCAAGCTGCAGGTGGGCGAACGTCATCACGCCAGCGCCGATGCATTGGCCACGGCGGAGCTGATGCTGATCTTGCTTAGCCGCGCACGTCAGCAAGCCATCCACAGCCCGCAAGCGCTGCAAGCGCGCCTGAACCAACGCAAACGCCGTAACCAATCACCCTCGTTCTAACGTGTGGCGAGCACGCTTGCTTGCCACGGTAGATAGTGGCCAACGGCCTCTTACCCGACAGACGCCAATTGCGCCCACAGCACGCCTCTGACACAATCGCGAATAATTCTCGTTAGTTTATTCGGTGATGCCTTGTCGTCGGCCCAGACCCCACACAGTGAGCTTGTTGGCGCGTTGTATCGCGACCATCGTGGCTGGCTGCTGGCCTGGCTGCGGCGCAACGTGGCCTGCCCGAGCCGTGCCGAAGACCTGAGCCAAGACACGTTCATGCGTCTGCTGGGCCGCGATGAGTTGCGCGCACCGCGCGAGCCGCGGGCCTTTCTGGTGGCCATCGCCAAAGGGTTGCTGTTCGACTATTTCCGGCGCGCGGCCCTGGAACAGGCTTACCTCAACGAACTGATGCGCGTCCCCGAAAGCGAACAGCCCTCGCCCGAGCAACAGCAACTGATCCTCGAAGACCTCAAGGCCATCGACCGTCTGCTCGGCACGCTGTCGAGCAAAGCCCGCGCCGCCTTCCTCTATAGCCGCCTGGACGGCCTTGGCCACGCGCAAATCGCACAGCGCCTCGGCGTGTCAGTGCCGCGTGTGCGCCAGTACCTGGCCCAAGGCATTCGCCAGTGCTACATCGCCCTCTATGGCGAGCCGCTGTGAGCGTAACCAGTTCCAAACCGGTCTCGGCCCGCGTGCTGGATGCCGCGATTGCCTGGCAACTGTCGCTCGACTCGGGTGACGGCAGCGCCGTTGAGCAAGAAGAGTTCACCAAATGGCTGGCCAACGATGAAGAGCATGCGCGCGCCTGGCGCCAGTTGGGCATGCTCGACCAGCGTTTCAGCGTGGCCTCGGGCCCGGCGCGCGCTGCGTTATTGCAGTCGCGCCAAGGCATTCGCCAGCGCGTGCGCAAGCTCGGCAGTGGCCTGGCGACTATCGCGCTGGTCTGCGGCCTGGCGTTGTTTGCCGGCGAGCGTTACGTGCCGGTCCACTATTGGCTGGCCGACCAACGCACCGCCACCGGCGAACAGCGCACGCTGAAACTGGCCGACGGCACGCTGATCAACCTCAACACCCACAGCGCCATCGACGTGCGTTTTGATGAAAAACGTCGCCTGATCGTGTTGCAGGAAGGCGAAATCCTTGTCGAAACCGGGCACAACGATGCGCGCCCGTTTTATGTGCAAACCCGCGATGGCCGCCTGCGAGCGTTGGGCACACGGTTTATCGTCAGGCGCGAAGCCGCGGCCACACGCTTGAGCGTGCTGCAGTCTGCTGTGGCCGCGCAGCCGGAGGCGTTGCACCAGGAGCAGGTTTTCAAGCAAGGCCAGCAAGTGTTGATGCGCAGCGACGGCCTCGGCCCGGCGCTGGCCGTCACCCCCGCCGCCGACGCCTGGACGCGCGGCATGCTGGTGGTCGACAACGCCCGCCTGGGCGATGTGGTCGAGGAGCTCAGCCGCTACCGCAGCGGCTATTTGGGGGTGGATAAAACCGTGGCCGACCTGCGCATCACCGGCAGCTTCCCGCTGCACGACACCACCTTGGCGCTCAACGCGCTGCTGCCGACGCTGCCGGTGCAGATCGAGCAGCACACGCCGTGGTGGGTGACCGTTACCGCGCTGCCAGTGCAAGGTAGCTCCGTCGGCAATAATTGAATCAACACTATTTCGAAACGATCCAAAAAACTGTCATTTATAACAGGTTCACCACTTACATTTTTGCCCTCCAATGAGCCTTCGCTTTTCCAGCCCCCTGCTGTTTAGAGCGCTCCTGTTAGGCCAACGAGGATGCTTCCATGTCAACTCAGCTCAACATATCCCATCAAAACTACGTCTTCGCCTTCCCTGGCCAGGGCAGCAACCCCTGTGGTGCGCTGGCCGATTTGTACCAGCACATTCCTGAAGCCAGGGGCCGCATTGACGAGACTTTGGCAATTATCGAAAAAGCGGCGGCGCAATACGAACCCCATACGCAACCAGGTTTGCTAACCCAGGTCATACTGACCCGCGACCACACACTGCCTCTGCCTTCGGGTGTCGCCCAACTGGCCTTGTATAGCACGGCCGTGGTGCTCAACCAGTTGCTGCAGGCGATAGGCATCGTGCCCGCCCTGATCGTTGCCCAAAGCTTCGGCGAGATTGCTGCACGAGTCTGTGGCGGCGCGTTCGATATTGCACAAGGCGCACGCGCGGTCTGTGCCCTCAACGCCGCCTACCGCGACGAGGAGGGGCGAGGCAGCATGTTGGCAATCAACCTTTCAGCGCAAGACACTCAAGCGCTGCTGGACCGCTTCCCTGAGTCGAACCTGGTAGTGGGCTCCGTCAACGCGCCAGCTCAATGCATCATCAGCGGTGAGACGGCAGACCTTGAGCATCTGCTAGCCAACCACCACGACGGCGCACACCCTTTGCGCCCGGTCTCGATCGCTTACGCTTCGCATTACCCTCATCATGTGGACGTCGCCCGACGGCTCTACGAAAACCTGCAGCCGCTGACATCCAAACTCTTGAGTACGCCGATTTACTCCACTGTTCTGGGATCTCGTTACGAGCCCGAGGATGACCTGCATCAAATGTTTACACGCGGCGTTACGCAACCGACCAACCTGCCCTACACGTTGCAGCAACTGCCAACTGACGAACACACAGTGTTTATCGACCTCGGGGTGAACAGTGGCCTCTCTATTTGCATCCGCAAAAGCCTGCACAATGCACAGACCTACGCGCCGCTTGCTCAAACCATCGAAACCCTGCGCCACTTGCTGGTCAGAGCGCCGGTCGAACAGGAGGCAATCGTTGCCCTGCGCCAGCTTGCCAGTGGCCCAGTCGATAGACAGACTCACCTGCAAATAGCCGAGATTTTCAGCGAGCCGGAACTCCATCCTCGCGCCAACCAAACCGACCACGACAGGCATCGGCACACCTACCAACGCTTGCAGTACCTGATGCGCCAACTACCGGAAGGCATTCATGGCTTTGCCCAACCCCAATTACTGATGGCCGTGGCGACTCATGCGGCGATCAATGATCCCTCGCTGTTCATGGGCTGCGTGATTCAGCAAGGCTTGTGCATCGGCACACTCTTGGCTTTCGAGAAGGATCACCCGAGTGCCGCTCAGTGGCGACGCAAACTGGAAACCGGCGAGACCTTGGGGGTTTACGCGCTGACCGAGATAGGTCGCAGCAACTCGCATATGGGCGCCTCTGTTGAGGCGATATTTGACGCGCAGACTCGCACCTTTGTGCTGAACACGCCGAACAAGGCGGCCCTGAAATTCGCCAATGTCGGTATTAATAACCTGGACAAGGTGGGGGTGGTGTTTGCCCAACTAACGGTTCAGGGCCAGGCATGCGGTGTATTCGCTTTTGTGCTGCCGCTGAGTGACGCCCAAGGACCGCGACCAGGTATTTCCATGTCGTCACCGGCGGAAATTCGCGCAGTACCGCTGGACTACGGCTTGGCAAGCTTTGATAAAGTCAACCTGCCCTTCGATGCGTGGCTTCGAGATGGCGCCTCAATCGACGCATCCAACCACTTCCATGATCCGCTGGGTAGCACCGACCGCCGGCTGATTCGTTCTTTATTTGCGCCCAAGAACGTATGGGCGATGGTCGGTATCGGCTTGAGCTCCGTGATGCTTGCGTGTTCAACCCTGGCCCTTACCCATGCGAACCGGCGCACCACGCAGGCACGCATAGGTAACGGCACAGGGTTACTGGCTTTTCGTACCCAACGCCGCGCGCTGTTCGGTTGCTTGGCCACGGCGTATGTCATGAAGTGCTTTGCCAATGACTCCGCTCGGCTGTGGATCGAAGGCACGGCCAGTCAGGCTTCGCTGCAAACCACCGGCACGGGTGACGTAACGTGGACACCGTGGGCCGCCATCAGCCAGACCCTGGCGCTGACCAAAGCCCTATGCGCACCGGCAGCCGAAGCGCTGGCGACAGAATGTCGATTGCGCTGCGGTGTAGCCGGCGCGCTCAACCTTAATCGTTTCGCCGACTACGAAGGCATGGCCAAGATATATCAAGATGCCGGTGGTAACAACCGCATGATCTTGCTGGACGCCGCCAAGGTTTTGATCGGACAACCCTTAAGCGAACCGACCCCGCCAAACCCGCAGGGTGAACTGGATGACGCTGAATACTGGCAAGCCATGGCGCGCACTCTTGAATACCGCTTGCTCAAACAAGTGGCCGAGCATGTCGCCATGCACTGTGTCGAGGGTGAAGACGATATGCAGGTCTGGAACTCTCAACTGATGGTCGTTGCACGCGCGGGTGAGGCCTACGCGCAGCGTCTTGCCATTGAGAGCGCGGTGCTGGCAAGCAACTCACTGATACAAGAGCTGCCCAAGCAAATTGGCAGCGCGTTGTGTGGCCTTTACGTACTGGAATACCTGAACAAGCATGCCGCCTGGTTCATCAGCGAAGGCCTCATGGACATCCCACGTTACCGCGCACTGGAGGCAACGTTGGATTCGCTGAGCGATTTCCTGGCTACTCACGTCGAGCTGTTGATCGAAGCGTTCGGCCACGGCGATGCCACGCGCGCGGCGATCGCCGATACCGGTCATTACCCCGAAGCACTGGCGAACAAACTGCAGTGGGCGATCGGCTAACCGGTGCAGCTCTCCTGAGCCTTCAGGGCCATGCGGTGCGAAAAGTTGTGTGCTCACAGATTTATTTTCGCTTGGCCCTATCACTTTCTGAATCTCGCTCGGCACATAGGCAATTGCGAATTACTTCCATTCAGGAACCCCCTATGTCCCGCACGCTAGACACCTTGTTGCGCCCCAGCCTGTTAGCCATGGCCATTGCCCTCAGCGCCCCGCTGACCAGCCCTTTGCTGATGGCTGCCGAACAGGCCGCCAGCGTGCACGCCTACAACTTACCGGCGGCGCCGCTTGCCACCACCTTGAACCAGATCGCCAGCCAGGCGGGCCTGGCGCTGACCCTGAACCCTGCGCTGGCGGCGGGCAAAACCTCGGCACCCGTCAATGGCCAGTTCGATGCTCAAGGCGCGCTGCGTGAGGCGTTGCGTGGGACGGGGTTGCAGTTGGAGCAGAGCAGCGCGGGGTCTTTTACGCTGGTAGCGATTCCTGAGGGCGTTGTGGCGCTGCCGCAAACCAATATCACCGGTCAAGGCGATAGTGAAAGTGCCTGGGGCCCGGTGGACGGTTACGTGGCAACACGCACGGCCGCCGGCACCAAGACTGATACACCGATTGCCGAACTGCCGCGCTCGGTCACAGTGATCACACGCGAACAAATGGATGACCGCTCGGTTCTCAACCTCAACGATGCCTTGCGTTACACCGCTGGCGTGCAGAGTTCCGGCTACGGCTCCGACTCTCGCAGTGACTGGTTGCTGGTACGCGGCTTTGTGCCGACGCAATTTCTCGACGGCCTGCCGCTGCCCAAAGGCAACTACGCTACGCCAAAGATCGATACCTGGAACCTGGAGCGGATTGCCGTGCTGCGCGGTCCGGCGTCGTCGGTTTACGGGCAAACACCACCCGGCGGCTTGTTGGACATGGTCAGCCGTCGCCCGCAGGCCGAAAGCTCGAATGAAATCGAGGTACAAGCCGGCAGCAACAACCACAAACAAATCAACTTCGACAGCACCGGCAAGATCGACGACGAGGGCCAATTCCTCTACCGCGTCAGTGGCGTGGTGCGCGATAGCAACACCGCTGTGGATCACATCCCGGACAAACGCTACAACATCGCCCCAAGCCTGACCTGGAATATCAACGACGACAGCAAGTTGACCTTGCTGACCCAGTTTACCCGCGACGATACCGGCATCACCGGGCAGTTCCTGCCGTTGCAAGGCACCAAGCTGAGTTCGCCGGCGGGTAAGATTTCCCACCACAAGAACCTGGGTGATCCGGACTGGGAATTCTACGACCGCACCTACTACGCGCTGGGTTATGCGTTTGAAACGCGCTTGAACGACACGTGGCAGTTCCATCAAAACCTGCGGTACACCAAGAATGACCTGTCGTTTCAGGGCATTACCGCCGGGGGTGCGTTCTTCCCCAATGGCCCTGAAATCGCAGTCGACGCCGACGGTAACGTGAGCCGCTCCGCTGGCAAGGTCGATGAAAACGTCGGCCAGTTCGCCGTCGACAACAACTTTCAGGCCGACTTCCAGACCGGCGCTGTGAGCCATACGCTGTTGCTCGGCCTCGACCATCAGCGCTCCACCAGCGACGCGCGCTGGTTGTGGGGTTCGGCGGGTGTACCGACGATCAATTTCAACCGTCCGGTGTACGGGCAGGACTTCTCCAAGGTCCAGTATTTCACCATGTACGACTACACCCAGAAGACTCAGCAAACCGGCCTCTACGCCCAAGACCAGATGGCGTTGGATAACTGGCGTTTAACCCTCGGCGGTCGTGAAGACTGGGTGCACACCGGCACCACGTTCCACAATGCGAATGACGCCACCAACACTCAGCGCGACAAGCACTTCAGTGGCAACGCGGCACTCAGCTACGTGTTCGATAACGGCATCACGCCCTACTTGTCCTACGCCGAATCGTTCCAGGCAGGCTCCGGCACCCAAGTGGGCACCACCGGCGCGTTCAAGCCCACAGAAGGTAAACAGTACGAGGCAGGCATCAAATATCAACCGCCGGGAACCAAAGCCCTGTTTACCGCTGCGGTATTCGACCTGACCCAGCAGAACTCCACGGTGACGGAAGGCAGCATCACCCGGCAAGTCGGTGAAGTGCGCGTTCGCGGCCTGGAACTGGAAGCCAGCGCCGACGTCACCGAAAGCCTCAAGCTGGTGGGTTCGTATACCTATAACGACAGCGAAATCACCAAAGGCGCGACGGGTGAAGAAGGCAACCGCATGAACCAGTTGCCACGCAACCAAGCCACGGGCTGGGCTGACTACACGTGGCGCAGCGGGACGTTGGATGGTTTCGGGGTGGGCGCGGGCGTGCGTTATGTCGGCGACACCTACGGCAACGCCGCCAACACCGACTTGGGTCACGTCGGTTCCTACACCGTCTACGACGCCTCGGTGCACTACGACCTTGGCCGCCTGAACAGCACGATGAAGGGTGTGACGGTGGCGGTCGACGCCAAAAACATCTTTAACAAGGACTACCTGTCCACCTGCGATGGTTTCTACTGCTACTACGGCGACCAGCGTAACGTGGTCGCCAGCGTGAACTACACATTCTAAGACGGTAGAAAACCGCATACGAGGGGCCGCCTGAACCGCGGCCCTTTTGCCTTTGGAGCCGTGATGAAAAGCAAAACCATCCGCCGCTGGTCCTTCATCCACACCTGGACCAGCCTGATCTGCACGGTGTTCCTGCTGCTGCTCGCCCTGACCGGCCTGCCGTTGGTGTTTCACCACGAGATTGATCACCTGCTGGGCAACGAGCCTGAACTGGCGCAGATGCCCGCCGACACCCCGCAGCTGAACCTTGAGCAATTGGTGGCCAAAGCCTCGGCCCATCGCCCCGGTGAGGCGCTGCAGTACCTGGCCTGGGACGAGGACGACAAGAACGGCGTGATCGCGATCATGGCCGCCACCGCCGGCACGGAGCCCAACGCATCGCACACGTTCATGCTGGATGCGCGCAGCGGTGAAGCGGTGGAGATGCCGTCGGCCAACGGCGGCTTCACCCTGTTCCTGCTGCGCCTGCACGTCGACATGTTCGCCGGCCTGCCGGGCAAGTTGCTGTTGGCGTTCATGGGCCTTTTGTTTGTTGTGGCGATTGTTTCGGGCACGGTGCTGTACCTGCCCTTTATGCGCCGCTTGAAGTTCGCCACCGTACGCAAAGACAAATCCACTCGCCTGCGCTGGCTCGACCTGCATAACCTGATCGGCGTGGTCACCTTGACTTGGGCGCTGGTGGTGGGCGTGACCGGCGTGATCAGCGCCTGCGCCGACCTGATCATCGCCGCCTGGCGCACCGACAGCCTCAGCGCGATGATTGAGCCGTACAAAAACGCGCCGCCGCTGACCCAGCGCGCCCCGGCCACCAACCTGCTGACCATCGCCGCCAAGGCAGCGCCGGGCATGCAGCCGGACTTTATCGCCTTCCCCGGCACGCGCTTTTCCAGCGAGCACCATTATGCGGTGTTCATGAAGGGCAGCACGCACCTGACCTCGCACCTGCTGACGCCGGTATTGATCGATGCCAGCACCCTGGCCGTCACCGCCATCGCCGAGCGGCCGTGGTACATGGACGCGATGGGCATGTCCCAGCCACTGCACTTTGGTGACTATGGCGGCATGCCGATGAAGGTTCTGTGGGCAGTGCTGGATGTGCTGACCATCATCGTATTGGGCAGCGGCGTTTACCTGTGGGTCGTGCGGCGCAAGGCGGCCAAGGCATGAAGCCGCGCCAGTCGAGTTTCTGGAAAGTGTTTGGTATTCCGTTGGTGATTGGCGTGCTCAGCGCGGCAGGGTTGTTTGCGGCGTTGCTGGGCGATGGGCTGTGGGATTCGCTCAGTTGGGTGGGGCTGGGAATTCCGGCTGTCATTGGTGTTTGGGCGTTGATTAAGCGGCGTGGCTGAGGCCGCTATCGGGAGCAAGCCCCCTCCCACATTTAAGCGCGTTCACCATTCAAAATGTGGGAGGGGCGGTGCG